>CAYYHP010000083.1:0-11448 GCA_964471815.1 uncultured Rhodanobacteraceae bacterium | reverse complement strand
CCCGATGCCGGTTCGTCGGGCGATTCATCTGCCGGAGCGCGAATCGGCGCCGGTACGGGCGATGAATCGCTTCCCGGCGGCGGCAGGCGGCTATTTCAGATGGCGAGCGCGGCTTCGAGCAACCGCCGGATCAGCGCCTGCATCGGCGCGGCGCGTGCCGGCTTGTATGCGAACGTCGCCTCGTCCAGGTAGGTGCACTGCGCGAGTTCGAGCTGCACGGCGCTGACGCCGCGCGCCGGCTGACCATAGTGGCGCGTGATGTAGCCGCCCTTGAAGCGACCATTGACGGCGTGGCTGTAGTCGCGCTGGGCGTCGAGGATCGAGGTGAGGCGCGCCTCGATCGCGACCGCGCAGCTCGCGCCACCGGCGGTGCCGAGATTGAAGTCCGGCAGCCGGCCTTCGAACAAGAACGGCACGACGCTGCGGATCGAGTGACCTTCCCAGAGCACGACACGGCCGTGGTTCGCCCGCAGGCGTTCGATCTCGGCCATGAGCGCCGCATGATAGGGACGCCAGTAACGCTCGATGCGTTCGGCGATCTCGTCCGCATCCGGCGCCTGGCCCGTCCGGTAGACCGGCTCGCCGCTGAACTGCACGATCGGACAGAGACCCGTGGTGTTCTGGCCCGGATACAGCGAGACGTCCTCCGGCGGACGATTGAGATCGATCAGATAGCGCGAATAGCGCGGCACGAGGATCGACGCGCCGAGTTCCCGCGCGAAGCCGTAGAGCCGGTCGACGTGCCAGTCCGTGTCAGGCACGCGCCGCGCCGAGGGCGTGAACCGCTCCGCGAACGCGGGCGGCAGTGCGGTGCCGTTGTGCGGCAACGAGACGAGCAGCGGCGCACTGCCGCAATGCAGGGTGAAGAGGGCCTCGTCCGTGTGCATGCTTTGCCGCCTCAGGCGCCGAAGCGCGCGGGACTGTATGGCGCGGGATCGAGGCTCGGCTCACGGCCGGTGACGATCTCGCCGACAAGGAGTCCGGTCGCTGCGGACATGCTGATGCCGAGCATGCCATGACCGGTCGCGAGCACGAGGTTCGATGCGGCCCGCGCGCGGCCGAGGATCGGCAGATCGTCCCAGGTCATCGGCCGCCAGCCATACCATTCCTCGATCAGCTGCGGCCCTTCCGGCTCGCGCAGGTATTCGGCCGCGGCGCGGCGCAGCGCGTCGAGGCGCACGCGGTTCAGGCTCGCGTCGTAACCGGAAAACTCCATCGTGCTGCCGAGCCGGTAACCGTCGGCCCAGGCCGTCACGCAGACCGAGCGTTCCTTAAGCACGAGCGGGATGCGCGGGCTCAGCGCCGGACGAGTGTAGGTGATCGAATAGCCCTTGCCCGGCTGTACCGGCAGACGCAGGCCCAGCTGGCGCGCGAGCAGCGGCGACCAGGCGCCGAGCGCGAATACTACCTCGTCGGCTTGCCGCTCGCCGAGTGCGGTATGCACGGCGGTGATGCGGCCTCGCTCGCGCAAGAAACCGGTGACCTCGCACTGTTCGACGATCTCGCCGCCCTGCTCGCGCACGCGCCGCGCCAGCTCGGCCACGTAGCGATCCGGCCGCAACTGCGCGTCGCCCGGATGCAGCAGGCCGCCGACGATGTCGTCACGCAGCGCGGGTTCCAGCGCGAGCGTCGCCGCACGGTCGAGCCGGCGCACGGCGATGCCGACCTCGCCGAGCACGCGCTCGTGCGGCTGCATCGCGTCCAGCTCGGCTTCACTCCGGAATACGTACAGCGTGCCGTGCTCCTCGAAGCCACAGGCGAGGCCCTCGTCGCGGATCAGATCACCGAGCAGCTGACGCGAGAATCCGAGGATCGCGGCTTTCGCCGCAGCGGTGCGCAGCACGGTGTCCCAGTCGCAGCGCTGCGCAAAGTTCAGCATCCAGCCAAGCAGTGCCGCGTCGAGGCGCGGGCGGATGTAGAACGGCGCATCCTTGCGCAGCATCCAGCGCAGGCCCTTGCCGACCACGCCGGGCATCGCGAGCGGTGGCGCGTGACTCGGCGTAATGGTGCCGCAGTTGCCGTGCGAGGCGCCGCCGCCGATACGGCCGCGATCGAGCACGGTCACGCGACGGCCGGTCTTCAGGAGGTAATGCGCACAGGCGAGACCGATCGCGCCGGCGCCGAGGATCAGCACATCGGATCGTGGCGTGGACATGGCGCGCGATGCTACCGGATTCGCATCCGCGCCGCGGATCGTCTACACTGCGCGCCGCTTCGCTCCGCTATTCCGGTCATTCCCCTCGGCAGCACCGCGCACCCACGGCCCTCAGGCACGGCGCGGCGCCTTTCACCGCACCGCCAGGCGGCACGAGCGCCCGGGCCCCATCACGGGCCGGTCCATCCTTCGTTTCATCCTGCTCGCAGCGCGGTTTTCGGGAACGCTCCGGGTCATCCTCGAGGAGTGTTCTCCATGTCTTTCGATTCACTCGGGCTCTCGCCCGCGTTGTTGCGTGCCCTGCGCGAGCAGGGTTACGAGTCCCCGACCCCGGTTCAGGCGGAAGCCATTCCGCTGGTGCTCACCGGCGGCGACCTGCTCGCCGGCGCGCAGACCGGCACCGGCAAGACGGCCGCCTTCTCGCTGCCGATGCTCCAGCGCCTGTTCCCGAACGGCGCGTGTGCCCGGCAGGAGCGACGCCACGTGCGTGCGCTCGTGCTCACGCCGACGCGCGAGCTCGCGCTGCAGGTGCACGAGTCGGTGCGTGCGTATGCGCAGCACCTGCCGCTCGCCAGCACGACGATCTTCGGCGGCGTCGGCATGGGCGGCCAGTTGCAGGTCCTGCGCCGCGGCGTGGATCTGCTCGTCGCCACGCCAGGCCGGCTGATCGACCACATCGGCCAGAAGTCGGTCGATCTGCGCCGCATCGAGATCCTCGTGCTCGACGAGGCCGACCGCATGCTCGACATGGGCTTCCTGCCGGCGCTAAAGAAGATCCTCGCAGCCCTGCCGCGCGAGCGGCAGACGCTGCTGTTCTCGGCGACCTTTCCCGAAGCGATCCGCAAGCTCGCGGCCGAGTTCACGCACGCGCCGGCCCAGGTGCAGATCGCGCGCGAGAACAGCGTCGCCGCTACCGTCGCCCATCGCGTGCATCCGGTCGATGCCGAGCGCAAGCGCGAGCTGCTGATCGATCTGCTCGCCGCCGACACGCGCCGGCAGACGCTCGTCTTCGTGCGCACCAAGCACGGCGCGAACCGGCTCGCCCGCCAGCTCGACCATGCCGGCATCAAGGCCGACGCGATCCACGGCGACAAGAGTCAAGGCGCACGTCAGCGCGCGCTCGGCGACTTCAAGAACGGCCGCCTGCACGTGCTGGTCGCGACCGACATCGCCGCACGCGGCATCGATATCGACCAGCTACCGGTGGTCATCAACCACGACCTGCCGATGGTCGCCGAGGACTATGTGCACCGCATCGGTCGTACCGGGCGCAACGGCGCGACGGGCCTCGCGCTGTCGCTGGTCTGCCAGGCCGAGGAAGCGCAGCTGCATGCGATCCAGAAGCTGATCGGCCAGCCGATCGAGGTCTGCACTGCACCAGGCTTCGAGCCGCGCCAGCCGGTGCGCACGCAGGCAACCGCACCGCGCGCGCCCGGCGGCAAGACACGGCATGCGCGGCGTCCGCATGCGCCAGCCAAGCCCGGTGCTTCGCATCATCCCGGTAAGGACAAGCGCCCGCAGGGTTCTCGCCATCCTGCCGCACGGCAGGGCGAGGCGCGACCGCCGCGCGGCTAGACTTCAGCCGTCGATCGCCGCGATGCCGGTCATCGCGGCGCCTTGCCGCGATAGCCCGGGCCGCGCACCACGCGTCCGGGCGTGAGGCCGGTGTACTCGCCGGCGACGATCACCGGCACGCCGTTGACGAACACCTCGCGCACGCCGACCGCGAACTGCTGCGGGCGCTCGAACGTCGCGGTGTCCGCGATCGTTACCGGATCGAACACGACCACGTCGGCGTAATGGCCGGGCGCGAGCCGGCCGCGGCCTTCGAGCTTCCAGTTCTCGGCCGGCAGCGACGTGAGCCGGCGGATCGCCTCGGGCAGTGTCGTCACAGCGGCCTCGCGCACGTAGCGGCCGAGGAAGCGGGCGACGTTGCCGTACGCACGTGGATGCGGCTGTCGCAACAGGAACACGCCTTCCGGCGCGTAGGCACCCTCGTCCGAACCGAGGCTGACCCACGGCTGGGCGAGGCCGAGTTTCACGTTGTCCTCGCTCATCAGGAAGAACGCCGTGTCCACACGGCTGCGGTCGGCGATGATCAGATCGACGACGGTATCCTCGGGACTGGTACCGCTCTCCCGGGCCACCAAGGCGAGCGTGCGACCGGTGAGCGGCTTCAGTTCCGGCTTGTCAAAGCCGAGCAGCAGGATACGTTCGGCCGAGCCCGCGGCCTGACACAGATTCTCCCAGCCGTGGCCCGGCGCACGCATCGCTGCGACGACCTCGCGGCGGATCTCCGGCTTCTTCAAGCGCTGGACGAGTGCATCGCGTCCGCCTTCCTGTACGGCCGGATCGAGACAGGCATCGAGACCGGTTGCGGCCGCGGTGTAGGCGTACATGTCGGCACTGACCGCGAGTCCTTCCCGACGCGCCGCCTCGATGCGCGCGATCGCCTCGGCCATCTTCGGCCAGTTCGCCTCACCCGCGGCCTTCAGATGGTAGACCTCGGCATGCACGCCGGTCGCCCGCGCGATCCCGATCAGCTCGTCGAGCGCTTCGAGCAGACGGTCGCCCTCGCTGCGCAGGTGCGAGATGTAACCGCCACCGGATTCGGCCGCGGCAGCGGCGAGCGCCACGAGTTCGTCGGTGCGCGCGTAAGCGGCCGGTGCATAAATCAGCGACGAACCGACGCCGAGCGCGCCCTCGGCCATCGCCTCGCGCACCAGCGCCTGCATACGTGCGAGTTCCACGGCATCCGGCGCGCGGTTGGCGTTGCCGAGCACGTATTGGCGGATGGTCGTGGCGCCGACGAACGAGGCCACGTTCGGACTCACGCCACGCGCGACGAGCCGGTCGAGATACTCGCCGAGCGTGTTCCAGTCGATCTCGTAGCGGATGTCGGACTGCTGCGCGCGCTGCTCGGCCTTGAGTGCGTCGTTGTAGGGACCATACGACCAGCCCTCGCCGAAGATCTCGAGCGTCACGCCCTGCTTGAGATCCGACAAGCCCCGGCCGTCGGCGAGCAGCGAATCGTTCGCCCAGGACAGCACGTTGATGAAGCCCGGGGCAACGGCGAGGCCCTGCACATCCACCTCGCGCGCGGCATGCTGGCCGGCGAGATCGCCGATCGCCGCGATGCGGTCGCCACGCAGGCCGACGTCCGCGACGCGCCCGGCCAAGCCACTGCCGTCATAGACCATGCCACCACGCAGGATCACGTCATAGGTCGCCGCGGGAGGGTCATGGCGGGCGGGCGTCGCCGAGCAGGCGGCGAGCACAAGGATCGACAGGACGATCACGAGGCGGCTGGGCATGACGTGGAATCCCGTGAGATTTCGCGGTATCGGATCGAGAGTAGACGTGCCGGTCGACGCCGGCAACGCGCATGGCACAGAGTCATGCCACGACGTTCCAGCCGGCGCATGTCGTGCGAAATGGCATGCAGCGCATGGCCCGCGTCAGCTTCTCAGGCATGCGCCAGGCGTTGCCACGGCTGCTAAGCTCGGTGCGCCATGTCGATCGCCACCGCTTGCCGCAGGCCCTGCGTCGTGCTGCTCGCTGCGCTGCTGCTCGCGGCCTGCTCGCCGCGGCAGACCGCGGTGCATCCGGAGCCCTTGCCGACTGCCGCACAGCGCGCCAACGACGTGCTGTTCCGCGCGCTTGGTCTGGTCGGCACGCCCTACCGCTGGGGCGGCAACACTCCGGAGAGCGGCTTCGACTGCAGTGGCCTGGTCGTCTATGTGTTCCGCGAGGCCGCGGGGCTCGTCCTGCCACGCAGCGCGACGACCATGAGCGAGATCGCACGGCCCGCGGTCAGGGAATCCGAGCTGCGCCCTGGCGATCTGGTGTTCTTCCGGGAACGCAATGGCCGAAAGGTCGGCCACGTCGGCATCTATGTCGGCGAGGGCCGCTTCGTGCACGCGCCGAACGAGGGCGGCAGCGTGCGTCTGGATCGCCTCGAAACCGCCTACTGGCACGAGCATTACGCCGGCGCACGCCGCGTGATCGATTGAAGAGTCCGGTGCAGTCCATTGTCTGACAAGACTTTTTCGGCCATGAGGCACGGGAGACACCCACCCGTGGCATCGAGCGGCCGGCACCCTGCGCGCAGTGAATCCGCCTGCATGCCGACCAGCGGTAGAGTCCGCTTAGGCACAACCCCCGTGCCGATGCGTGACTAGAGAAAAATATTTCGATTGATCAAACGGTTACTCAGTGCCACGCCTCCATTGGATCGGAGCGGCACGTCGCGCCGATTCCTCGTTGCCACCCGGAATTTCTGAACACTCCCTAAATACATAAGTGGCTTTGGAAAACCGCTCCTGCGACGGACTGCCGCGGCCTGCGGGCCCGGCGCCTGCGGCGTACCCCTGCGGCCCTGTCCTGCTGCGTCGCCAAATGACACGCGGCAGACTCGGCCACTAGCGTGCGCCAGCCCTCATGGGGGCAGCCGATGCACTCCGTCACGACCGGAGTGATGCGGCTGCGGAGGGTGAGCGTGGCTAGCGGCTGCGAAACAGTCGCGGGCATCGCGGGATACGGGGAATCGATCGATGCATCCCTTCGCGGTGGCGACCGAACTCGCCCCGCAGCCCGTCGCGTGCCCGAAATCCATCCGTCAATCGAGGGGAGCATCAAGACGATGAAGTTCCAGAAGAAGATGTGGCTGCCGCTGGTGACCACGGCGACGATGGCAGGCAGCAACGCCGTGGCCGCCGGTATCGGTGCCGGCAACGGCGCGGTCCAGCGCGCGCTGGCGCAGTTGAACACGCACGGCCAGGCCGTGAACAAGTCCGACGGCGATCTGTTCGATGCACGCGACGTCATCGTCGATGCCGACGGCAGCGAGCACGTCCGCTTCGATCGCAGCTACAAGGGGCTGCGCGTGATCGGCGGCGATGTCGTGGCCCACTCGAACGGCAAGGGCGCCTTCGTCTCGGCCTCGCACACCCTGGGCAAGTCCATCGACCTCGACACCAATGCCTATCTCGGCGAGGACCAGGCCGTGGAGCTCGCCGAGCTCACCTTCTCCAGCATGCGCGACGGCAAGTCCAAGGCCGAGCTCGTGATCTATGCGCGCGGCGAACAGCCGGTCCTCGCCTATGAGGTACGCGTCAGCGGCATGCGCAATGCCGGCGTACGCAGCGACGGCACGCCGAGCGAGATGCACTACGTCGTCGATGCGAACTTCGCGAACATCCTCGATGCCTGGGACGGCATCCAGACAGCGGCCGTGGTCGGCACCGGCAAGACCCTGTTCGACGGCAACGTCAGCATCACCGCCGACAGCCAGGGCACCGGTGGTTACGCGTTGCGCGATCCGTCGCGCGGCAACGGTTACACGACCAACCTGGCCAACAAGACCGGCGGCACCGGCACACTGTTCACCGACGCCGACAACATTTGGGGCAACAACACGACCTCCGACGCCGCGACCGTTACCGCCGATGCACATTTCGGCGTGGCCTCGACCTGGGACTACTACAAGAACGTGCACGGCCGTCTCGGCATCGCCAATGACGGCAAGGGTGCCTACAGCCGCGTGCATTACGGCCGCAGGTACGTCAACGCGTTCTGGTCGGACAGCTGCTTCTGCATGACTTACGGCGACGGCGACGGCGTGAGCTACTACCCGCTCGTCTCGCTCGACGTGGCCGGGCACGAGATGTCGCACGGCGTGACCAGCCGCACCGCCAACCTGACCTACTCGGGCGAGTCCGGCGGTCTCAACGAGGCGAACTCGGACATCTTCGGCACGATGGTCGAGTACTATGTCAACAGCACCAGCGACAAGCCGGACTACCTGATCGGCGAGAAGCTGTACATGAGCAACGCGAGCGGCACGAAGGCGCTGCGCTACATGTTCAAGCCGAGCCTCGATGGTGCGTCACCGGATTGCTACAAGGGCACGATCGGCTCGCTGGACGTGCACTACTCCTCGGGTGTGGGCAACCACTTCTTCTACCTGCTCGCCGAGGGCGCGACGGTGCCGAGCGGATTCAGCCTGACCGCCAGCCAGCTCGTCTGCAACGGCGACACCAATGCCGGCAAGATCGGTCGCGATGCCGCGCAGAAGATCTGGTACCGCGCGCTCACCGTGTACATGACGTCGAACACGAGCTACGCGGGCGCGCGTACGGCCACGCTGAAGGCCGCCGCCGACCTGTACGGTTCGACCTCGACGCAATACGCGGGCGTCGCTTCGGCTTGGAGTGCGGTGGGTGTCAACTGATATCCGCCCACCACGTCGGTGACGGACGGCAAACGGCCCGCATCATGCGGGCCGTTTGCATTCAGGCATGCCGTGCCGCGTGGAGACCGCAACCGGAGCGGTCGTTGGCCGCCGGCACGCGACTGCACGGTCTCAGTGCGAGTGCCCGCCCGGGCCGTGCACGTGGCCGTGCTGCATTTCCTCCTCGCTCGCGTCGCGGATCGCGGTGATCTCGACATCGAAGCTCAGGGTCTTGCCGGCCATCGGATGGTTGAGATCGACATCGATGGTGGTCATGCCGACCTTGTGCACGGTGACCACGCGCTGACCACCCTCCTTGGTGTGCAGCACGGTCACATCGCCGGGCGCGAGCCGCGCGGCGCCCTGGAAATACTTCTTCGGAACGCGCTGGATGGCGTCGGCATGACGCAGGCCGTAGGCCTCTTCCGGTGGCACAGCAACCTGGAAGGCATCGCCGCTCTCGCGGCTCTGCAGCGCCTTTTCGAGACCCGGAATGATGTTGCCGTGACCCATCAGGACAGTCAGCGGCTCGCCGCGCTCGCGCGAACTGTCGACGACCGTGCCGGTATCGTCGCTGACGCTGTAATGGAAACTCACGACCTTGTTCTGTTCGACTTTCATGCTCAATGAGGACGGATGGCGGGCGCGTAGAGTAGCCGTTCGCCGCCCGCCACGCGACCTGCGCCTGCGGGGCGGCGGGCGCGCGCCGCGTGCGGATGGCGGGAAACGCCTGTGGATGAGACGGCAAACGGCAAGACCGACGTTATCGATACGTTATTATACTTTATAGCTTTTATAGTTAAGCGTGCATTCCCATGGCGAATCGCAAGGTGCTCGCGAAGGCAGCACGCCTTCATAACCGTGATCGCAATGAGAGGAGACGCAATCATGAGCACGAAGGCCATACGCAAACTTCCGCTGGCCGGCGCCACGGCCCTGCTCGGCATGACCCTGACGGCGGGCGCCGCCTGGGCGCAGAGCCCGCAGAATCCGCCATCCGATCCAACCCATCGTAGCTCCGACACGAGCACCCGCCGTCATGAAGGCAATCGCGGCAACGAAGGTTCGGGAACCTCGGGCAGCGGGACGACGAGTGGTTCGAGTGGTTCGAGTGGTTCGAGTGGTTCGAGTGGTTCGAGTGGTTCGAGTAGTTCGGGCAGCACGAGCGGCTCGAGTGGCACCACCGGCTCGTCGGGACATGCGGGGAGCACGAGCGGCACGGCCGGCTCCAGCGGCGCAGGCCGCAGCACGGACACCATGCAGGGCACGCAGAGCTTCGATTCGCTGGATACCAATTCGGACGGCTATCTGTCACGCGAAGAGCTGAACCGCGATCGCAACATGAGCAACGATTTCAGCACGATGGACAAGGACAACGACGGTCGCATCTCGCGCAGCGAATTCGACAACTATCAGCAGCATCAGAGTGGCGGACACGGCAAACGTTGATCGCCATTACCTTCAGCTCTCGAACGGCCAGGGCCTTGCGCCCTGGCTGTCTTTTCGTGTTCAGCGCTGTCACCGCCCTGTCGGGTAGCTTCTCGCTCCTGTCGCCGTCCGACTAATCCCCGGATTGCGCGGTCCGTAGGCGGCGGCGCATGCGCTCGACCAGTGCCAGGCGCTTTCCCGCCAGGAGTTTCGCGCGCTGCAGCGGATCGCCCAGGAGATCGTCGGTGGCGCGCTCGCGCCGGAACCGACAGAAGTCCGCGTAGGCCTCGAACACGTGTCGGTGCCGACGCAGCAGCAGCTCGAGCATGATGGCATCGTCGAGCAGGCCGATGCCTTCTATTCCATCGGGAATGAGATCGTCCGGATCGCAGACGTAGACCAGCGTGCGCAGCACGTCGTCACGTTCCGGTCCGCCCAGTGCCCAAGCCTCGTCCTCGAGCATCACGATCAGGCGCTGCACGGCGATGAAGCGCTGCCGGATGAATCCCGGCGCCCTACCCAGCGGCAGGCTGTCGAGTGTCCGCTTCGTCGTTTCAAGGATGTCGAGTTCGTCCATGCACGCCGCCAGCCGCGCCGCGCGCGCGAGTGCGGCGCGGAACCTCGCCAGATCTTCCGCCTGCAGTTCCAGAACGATGCGCATGGCGGCGAGGGTAACGACCGGAACTCAGCGGGTCGATGCTGTCGCCGACAGGACCAGGGTGGCGGCGATCAGCAGGCCGACGAGATGCGCCGTGGCGAGTGTCCAGCGTATCGCCGGCCGCAGCGCGGCAGGCTCATGGCAATGGACGATCAACGCGCGTGCCGCAAGCAGACCCGGCAACGAAGCCGGCAGGGCGATCAGGGCGAGCGCCGGCAGCAGCCCGGTCATGACACCGGCGACGATCCACGCCACGGCGGCCGCGAGGACCACCGCATAGCCCCAGGCGGCCTGGCGCGGTGTGAGGCGCACGACCCAATGGCGCTTGCCGGCCAGACTGTCCGCTTCGCGGTCGGGGAACTGGTTGATGAAGAGGATGTTGGTCGTCAACAACGCATACGGCATGCCGGCCACCACAGCCGGTAGACCCGGCATGCCGCGCTGGACGAGATCCGCGCCGACCACGACCAGCAGGAATCCAGCCCATACGCAGAGCTCCCCGAGCCCGCGCGCGTTGAGCCGGAACGGTTCGGCCGAATATGCCCAGCCGATGAACAGTCCGAGCATGCCGCAACCGAGCAGCGGCCAGCCGACCGACAGGGCTAGCCACAGACCGCCGGCGATCGCCGCGGCGAACAGCAGCAGCGCGAACGCGAAGGTCTGCCGGGGCGTATGCACGCCGTTCTGGATGTAGCGCGACCCGCCGGTGAACGGATAGAGACGCGCGGTGTTGTGCCAGTCGGAACCGTTCGCGTGGTCGTAGTAGTCGTTGACGACGTTCACGCCAGCATGCGCGAGCGCGGCGAGCAGCACGGTGACGAGTGAGCGTCCGGCATGAAACGGGATGCCGGTGTGCCAGGCGCTGGCGAAGCCGATCGCGCAGCCCACCAGGGTGATGCCGAGGAAGGCCGGCCGGGTGGCGAGGAACCAGCGCAACGCCGCGGGCATGCCGCTGTCGGGCCGGGGGTCGATCAG
>CAYYHP010000082.1:0-11509 GCA_964471815.1 uncultured Rhodanobacteraceae bacterium | reverse complement strand
TCACCGCGATCACCGGCGTCAACACGCTGTTCAACGCGCTGCTCCATGCGCCCGGCTTCGACCGGCTCGATTTCTCGAGCTTGCGCCTGACCCTCGGCGGCGGCATGGCGGTGCAGCGGGCGGTGGCGGAGCGCTGGAAGCAGGTCACCGGCTGCACGCTCGTCGAGGCATACGGGCTCACGGAAACGTCACCGGCCGCCTGCATCAATCCGCTCGATCTGCCCGCCTACAACGCTTCGATCGGCCTGCCGATCCCCTCGACCGAGGCCGCGATCCGCGACGACGAAGGCCGCTTCCTGCCGCTCGGCGAAGTCGGCGAGTTGTGCATCCGCGGGCCGCAGGTGATGAAGGGCTACTGGCAGCGCCCCGAGGAAACCGCCAAGGTGATGTTCCCGGACGGCTGGCTGCACACCGGCGACATCGCGCGCATGGACGACAAGGGTTTCTTCTACATCGTCGACCGCAAGAAGGACATGATTCTGGTCTCAGGTTTCAACGTGTACCCGAACGAGGTCGAGGACGTCGTCGCGCACTGCCCCGGCGTGCTCGAGGTGGCAGCGGTCGGTATTCCGGACGAGAAATCCGGCGAAGTCGTCAAGCTCGTGGTCGTGAAGAAGGATCCGGACCTGACGGCGGAGCGGATCATGCAGCACTGCCGAGAGAACCTGACCGGCTACAAGCTGCCGCGCGTGATCGAGTTCCGCGACAGTCTGCCGAAGACCAATGTCGGCAAGATCCTGCGTCGCGAGCTGCGTGAGCCGGCCACCAAGGCTTCGGCCTGACCGGCGCGGCCCGCGCCATGAAGCACCCACCGGTCGCGCAAGGCAATGGTCCGCGGCAGGCAGGCGTCGAGGAACGATGCGGCGGCGCGCCCTTGAGCTATCCGCCGCTGTGGCCCTTTCAGTTGAATGGCTCGAGGGTGTCGGCGTAACCACCGAGCAGATTCCACAGCGGGACCTGCTTGTCCTCGGGGATGCGCGCGAACGCAAAGCCGACATGGCGCTCGGTGACCCGGGCGACCGATGCCTCGAGGTGAATGTTCAGCTCGTCGCCGATCAGCATGTCGAGGACGAAAGTCTCCCCGAGCTTGCCGGTCCATTCATCCGGGCGACGCACAAGCACACCGGTCGCGGAGATGTCCTCGAGTTCGCTCGACCAGGCGTCGCCACCGCGCATCATCGACACCGCCGAGCGGATCGACATGCGAGCGTGACGCATCCCCGACCAAGCCGTGTTCTCGCCCATCTCCGCAGTCCTTGTCGCTTCCGTGAAGCGGTTTTTTAGCCAAGCGCAACGGCAAATGCAAACGTTTCCTCACCCAGCCGGCGCGGTACGTCACGCCGCGTCGCCGTCGTCCGGTCCGGTGAGCGTGCGCAATACCGAGGCGCGGGTCAGCGTGCCGCGCCCGTAGCGGCCGTTGATGACGTCGGCGAGACGGTCGCGCGAGGCGGCTGGCGCACGGCCGCTGGTGAACAGGTCCTCCTGCGCGCCCGTCTCGAAGCCCGACAGGCCCACGCCGAGCAGGCGCAGGGCCGGCCGCTGCTCGGCCTGCCACCAGGTCTCGAGGAGGCGGCGTGCGCAGGCGAGGATTTCGTCGGTCGCCGCCGTCGGGCGGGTCAGGCTCGCCTGGCGCGTGCAGGTATCAAAAGGTGGCCGGCGCAGCTTGACCGTCACCGTACGCCCGGCGAGGCCGTGTGCGCGAACGCGCTCGCCGACTCGCTCGGCTAGGCGTGCGAGCCAGTCCTGCGCGGCGTCGAGGGATTTCAGGTCCTGCTCGAACGTGGTCTCGGCGCTCAGCGATTTCTCCTGCACCGCCGACTCGACCGGACGCTCGTCCTCGCCGCGCGCGAGGCGCTGGAGTCCGTCCGCGGAACGGCCGAGCGCCGCCGCGAGGCGTGCCGGATCGGCGCGGCGCAGCTCACCGATCGTGCGGATGCCGTTGCGCTGCAGGGCTGCCTCGGCAACCCGCCCGACCGTCCACAGACGGCCGACCGGCAAGGGGTCGAGGGTCGCCGTGACCGCATCCGGGGCGATCCGCAGGAAACCCTCGGGCTTGCCAAGTTCGCTGGCGAGCTTGGCGAGGAGCTTGTTGTGGGCCATGCCGACGGAGGCGGTCAGGCCGGTACGCGCGAGGATCTCGCGCTTGACATGCCGGCCGATCGTCGCGACGTCGCCACCGAACAGGCGCAGGCTCGCGGTAACGTCGAGGAAGGCTTCGTCGAGCGACAGCGCTTCGATATCCGGCGTGACCTCGGCGAATACCTCGAACACCTCGCGCGACACCTCGCGGTAACGGCTCATGCGCGGTGCGACGAAAACCGCGTCGGGACACAGGCGCTTCGCGGTCAGCGTCGGCATCGCCGAGCGCACGCCGAACGGGCGCGCCTCGTAGCTCGCGGTCGCCACCACGCTGCGCGGTCCGAGCTGGCCGACCACGACCGGCCGGCCGCGCCACGCCGGATTGTCGAGCTGCTCGACGGCGGCGTAGAAGGCGTCCATGTCGACATGGATGATCGCGCGGCGCTCGGCCATGCGCGGATTCTGCCACTCCGGCAGGCGTCCGGCCGTCTGATGGACCGCGTAGCGTCCGTACGCAGATCGGTGGACGGATTCCGTGCCGGATTTGACTGCGGACACCCCGCCCGGGAGAGGCGGCGGATGCTCTGCGGAGCCCGGATTCGACGCGCTACGGCACGGCGGCCCACCGCAGTGCGCGAGCCGCGATTCCATACCGGCCACGGTGCGCACGCCTGTTACACTGCGTGGATCATGGGACTGCCCGCATGAATCAGCGCCTGGAGATCCACCCGGTCAACCCGCAGCCGCGGCTCGTCGCGCAGGCGGTAGGCGTGCTCGAGGCGGGGGGATTGATCGCGTACCCGACCGATTCCGGCTACGCCTTTGGCTGGAAAATCGAAGCGCAGGCCGCCCAGGAACGTGTCATGCGCCTCCGAGGACTGGACAGCCGGCACAACTTCACTTTAGTCTGTCGCAGTCTTAGCGAGATCGGCACCTACGCCCGCATGAGTGACGTGGCGTTCCGGCTGATCCGATCGCTGACTCCCGGCCCCTACACCTTCCTCCTGCCCGCCTCGGCACAATTGCCGCGGCATCTGAAGCAGACGAAGAAGCGTTCCGTGGGCGTGCGCATCCCCGACCACCGCGTGGCACTCGCGCTGGCCGAAGGACTGGGCGAGCCGCTGTCGAGCTCGAGCCTGATCCTTCCGGACGAGGACATGGCTGGCTGGGAAGTTGATGACCTGTACGACCGCGTCGCCCGCGACGTGGATTTTTTCATCGACAGCGGCTTTTGCGGAAACCAGCCGACCACGGTCATCGATCTTCTCGGCGATGCGCCATGGGTGGCTCGGCAGGGCAAGGGCGAAGTCCCCTTCGCCTGAAGTGGCGGACGGCGGCGGGGGCCGGCAAACGAACGGGCCGCGGTGACGCGGCACTGAACAGAGACCTACGCGTTTCCATGATCACCCAGCCTGCCGAGCAGCCCGCCGCGAGCGAGGGCCAAGGCATATTCCAGCCGGTACCGCAGCAGCAGGAGATGCCGCTCGCGGTCGTGAAGGGGCAGCCCGTCCTGGAAATGCCGCAGGACCTGTACATCCCGCCGGATGCGCTTGAGGTGATCCTTGAGGCCTTCGAGGGCCCACTCGACCTGCTGCTTTACCTGATCCGGCGGCAGAACCTCGACATCCTCGACATCCCTGTCGCCGAGATCACCCGGCAGTACATGGATTACATCGAACTGATGCGCGATATGAAGCTCGAGCTGGCCGCCGAGTATCTGGTCATGGCCGCGATCCTAGCCGAGATCAAGTCGCGCCTGCTGCTGCCGCGCCCGCCCGACGAGGAAGGCATCGAGGAGGATCCGCGCGCCGAGCTGGTGCGCCGGCTGCAGGAATACGAGCGATTCAAGAAGGCCGCGGCGGACATCGATACCCTGCCGCGTCTCGAGCGCGACATCGCGCTGGCCGCCGCGCACGTGCCGGACCGCAACGTGATCCGCCTGCCGCCGCCGGTCGACCTGCGCGAGCTGCTGCTCGCGCTCAAGGACGTGTTGCGACGAGCCGACCTGAGTGGCCACCACGAAATCCGCCGCGAGGCGCTCAGCGTGCGCAATCGCATGAGCGATGTGCTGAAAAGCCTCGAGGATGGCGACTTCCGCCGTTTCGAGAGCCTGTTCAACGTCGAGGAGGGCCGGCTCGGCGTGGTGGTGACCTTCCTTGCCATGCTCGAACTCGCCAAGGAAGCCCTCGTCGAGATCATGCAGAACGAGCCGCTCGGCCCGATCTACCTCAAGTCGAAAGCCACGGCGGAGGCGCCATGACCCTGGATTTCGCGCTGCTCAAGCGGATCGTCGAGGCCGCCCTGCTCGCCGCCGGGCAGCCGCTGTCGATCGCACAGCTGGCCGCCCTGTTCGGCGAACACGAGCCGGTCGGCCACGACGAGCTGGCCCGCGTTCTCGCGGAACTGCAGCAGGACTGCACCGGGCGCGGTGTGGAGCTCAAGGAGGTCGCTTCGGGCTTCCGCTACCAGATCCGCGAGGACGTGCACCCGTGGGTGTCGCGCCTGTGGACCGAGCGCCAGACCAAGTACTCGCGCGCCCTCCTGGAAACTCTCGCGCTAATCGCCTACCGACAGCCGATCACCCGCGCCGAGATCGAGCAGATCCGCGGCGTGGCGGTGTCCTCGAGCATCGTCAAGACGCTCGAGGAACGCGAATGGGTGCGCGTGGTCGGCTATCGTGACGTGCCCGGCAAGCCGGCGCTATTCGGCACCACGCGCCTCTTCCTCGACTATTTCAACCTGAAATCGCTCGACGAGCTGCCACCGCTCGCCGACATCCGCGACCTCGACGACTTCGATCCGCAGCTCACGCTCGGCCCGATCGCCGCCGATGGCCCGGCCCACGAGGCCAGCGGCGAAGCGCCGGCGGAGCGCGATGACGATTCCGCCGCGCCCGCTTCCGCGGCTGCCGGCGAGGAGGCATCAGACCCCGCTCCGGATGCCATCGTCAGCGCCGACGAGGCCGACGGATCTCGCGACCTGCCCGCTTCCGACGGGCCGCTTTCCCACCCGGACGAGACCGACGCCGTCGCCACGGCCGTCGACCCGCCCGCCGCAACCACGGCGTCCGCAGACGCCCCGGAGCACACCGCATGAACGCGCCGACGCGCACCCTTCTCACCCTCAAACGCACCCCAAAGACCGACGCCCCGCCGCCGATCGAGGAACGCCTCCACAAGGTGCTCGCCAACGCCGGGCTCGGCTCGCGCCGCCTGCTCGAACAACGCATCCAGAGCGGCGAGGTGCTGGTCAACGGCACGCCCGCGACCATCGGCCTCAGTGTCAAAACCGGCGATCGCGTCGAGATCGACGGCAAGCCGTTCGTCGTGGTGCGCGACGAGGCCGACCATGCCCAGGTTCTGCTCTACCACAAGCCCGAAGGCGTGGTGACGACGCGCGAGGACCCGGAAGGCCGGCCCACCGTATTCGAACAGCTGCCGCGCCTGAAGGGCGCGCGCTGGATCGCCGTCGGCCGGCTCGACATCAACACCACGGGCCTGTTGCTGCTGACCACCGACGGCAACCTCGCCAACACCCTGATGCATCCGTCGAGTGGCCTCGAACGCGAATACATCTGCCGCGTGCACGGCGAGGTGCCTGACGATGTCATCGAGCGGCTCAAGGCCGGCGTGGAGCTCGATGACGGCCCGGCGCATTTCGACGACATCGGCGTGATCAGCCGCAGCGGCAGCCATAGCTGGTTCCGCGTGGTGATCCGCGAAGGCCGCAACCGCGAGGTGCGGCGCATGTGGGAAAGCCAGGGCTTCCTGGTCAGCCGCCTCAAGCGCGTGCGCTACGGCAGCATCGAGCTGCCGCGTGGCCTCAAGCGCGGCGCCTCGGAAGAGCTCGCACCGGAAGCGGTCAAGGCGCTGCGCCAGAGCTGCGGTGCGGCCTCGGCCGAACCGACACTAACCCTGCAGGCGCTGATCCATCAGCGCCGCGCCGTGTCGCTGCCGGTCACCGAATCGCGTCCGTCCTCACGTTCACCGCAGGCCTGGACCGGCGTCTACCACGGCGAGGCGCGCGAGCTGACCACATTCGATCGGATCCGCGACGAAGCCCCCGGACGCCCCGGCCGTGGCCGTCATGGCGGCAAGCGCGAGGTCAATGGCAACGTGCTGCGTCCGGACAAGCCGAAGCGCAAGACGGGGGGACGCCGCAAAGGCTCTGCACCGGGACAGGAGGTCTTCATCCCGCGCACCTGGTCGGCCGGCGACGAGTTCAACCGCCCGGGCAACGCACCACGCGGGCCGCGTCGCAACGGCAACGGTCCGGGACGCGCCGCGAGCGGATCCGGGCGGCCCGGCTTTCGCAGTGACGGGCATCCGGCCGGCGGACGGCCGGGTAATGCCCGGCCCGGCGGCAAGCGCGCCGGCGGTCCCAGTGCAGGTCGTCCAGGTCCAGGCGGCAACCGTCATCCGGGTGGGCGGCCAGCCGGACGGCCGGGCGGACGGCCGGGCGGACGGCCGGGCGGACGGCCGGGCGGACGGCCGGGCGGCGGCAATGCACGCGGGCCACGCCCCGGCGGCGGCAACCGCTCTGGCAATCGCTGAGTTCGACTGGAACGACTGAAACGCGAACGGCGGGGGCAGCCCCGCCGTTCGTCGTCGGCCCTGCCGTGCCGGGCCAATGCCGGCGACGGCGGTCAGCCGTTCAGCTCAGTCGTCGAGCTTCAGTGACTTCTTGGTCTTCTCGCGGCGCTTGGATTCCTTCGCCTGATACTCGTCCTCGCAGGCATCCCGTTTGACCATCACGCAATCGAGGTAGTCGGTGACCTCGACCAGCGCCGCGCGGATCGCCTTACCGGCCGGCGTGTTCTTCTCGCTCGACAGCGCACCACCGAAGCTGCCGCGATACACGCCGACGCTCATGCCGCTGCTCGACGCACGGCCTTCCACGGTACGCGAGAACTCGATGTCGCCGGTCGTGGCGTTCACCACGCGCACGTCCACGGCCAGATAGGCCTCGCTCTTCTTGCCGCCGAGCGCGATGCCCTTGACCATGATGCCGCCACCGGTCGAGGCCGTGTTCTCCTCGTAGGCCGTCACGGTGCCCATGACCAGATAGTCCGCGCCGGTCAGCTTGCCCATCTGCGCACCGGTACCGGCACGCGTACGGCCCGAGGCGGCGAGATTCTGCTCGGACAGGACCGATTCGATCTTGGCGCGCTCGACGACCTTGAAATCGCCGCTCGAAGTGAGCTCGTTGGACAGCATGCCCGACAGCTCCCAGCCCACACCGCCGCGCCACCAGCCGGCCGCGGTCTCGTTCCGGAATTCCGCCACGGCGACGACAGGCTTGTTGCCACCGCGAGCCTGCACCGGAACCGCCACCACCGTACCGGCCAGCGCCAGCGCGACACCCCAGACCAGCTTCTTCATCTTCTGCTCCTCAGCTGAATTAACCCTGCCCTCGGCAGGCGTGATCATAAATCCATTTTCGCAACGGATGGGGGCCATTCTAGTCGCGTGCCGTCCGGACGACCGGCGGACACGCCACAAGCCCGAGCACGATCCGGTCCCATCCATGACGCGAACCCGGTCACATCCGGGACGGAACGTCTGCCGGGCTGCCGGACCATGCCCTCGGAGAACGTCGCGGCGTGGCCGAAACCGACATGCCTGACCCTTCGGATCCCGGTTTCGTTTGGCGACCGTTTTGCCGGTCCCGCCCGTCGCATCGCGTGCGGCCCTGCACGTCAGTGATTAACCGCGATGCAACGGGCGATTAACCGAACCCACACGCGCGCCGGCTAGGCTGCGCCGCACGAATGGCAAGGAGGGACGTGCATGCGCCAGATCAGAACACTGGAATCGCAGGTATTCGGCTACGTCATTGAACGCGTCGAGACGCGCGATCCGCAGGGAGCGGTGCAGAGCGAATGGTATGAGCTGCGCCTGCCTTCCGCCGGAAACCGGGTCATCGGGGCCGGCATCACCCGTGGCGATGTGGAACGCATCGTGGTCCGCCGCGAACTCGAGGCGGCACGCCGCGCCTACCGCCTTAACCACGGCCTGGAGCAAAGGCGTCAGGCCGGTTGAGCGCTTGCGACGCCGCGGACGGAGCGGCAAAGTGACGGGCCCTGCCGGTACCCGCCATGCCCTCCGTTCGGATCTATCACAACCCCGCATGCTCGAAATCCCGTGCCGCACTCGATCTGTTGCGGAGCAACGGCGTACAGCCCGAGATCGTCGAATACCTGCGCCAGCCGCCGGATGCGGCCACGATCGCGGGTCTGCTCGATCTCCTGGGTCTCGAACCACGCCAGATCCTGCGCCGTGAGGAAGCCGAATACGCCGCGCTCGGTCTCGACGACCCGGCACTCGATCGCGACCACCTGATCGCCGTGCTGGCGACCCATCCGCGACTGCTGCAGCGCCCGATCGTCGTTGCTGGCGGGCGGGCCGTGATCGGTCGTCCGCCGGAAGCGGTACTGGACCTGCTCTGAGAGGCCGGCATGGACAAGCTCCAGGCGATGCAGCTCTTCGTACGGGTCGTCGACAGCGGCAGCTACACCGCCGCGGCCGATCAGATGGAGATCTCACGCGCGCTCGCGAGCAAGCTGATCCAGGGACTGGAGGATCAGCTCGGCGTCCGCCTGCTGCACCGCACGACGCGCCGCCTGAGCCTCACCGAGGCCGGCCAGTCGTATTACCACCGGGTCAGCGACCTGCTCGCCCAGCTCGCGGAGGCCGAGGCCGAGGCGGCCGAGCTGCAGGTCGAACCGCGCGGCCGATTAAGACTCTCGGCGCCGATGTCGTTCTCGATTCATCACCTCGGCAAGGCGATCGCGGAGTTCCAGCGCCGTTACCCGCGCGTCGAACTCGAACTGAACCTCAACGACCGGCAGGTGGATCTGGTCGAGGAAGGCTTCGATCTCGCCGTGCGCATCGGCCGGCTCGCCGATTCGAGCCTGGTCGCCCGCCGCCTGGCCGTGGTGCGGCTCGTGCCCGTGGCATCGCCGGGCTACCTCGCGCGTGCCGGCACGCCGCAACATCCGCACGATCTCGCCACGCACAACTGTCTGCACTACACCCTCGCCCAGCGCCGCGACGAATGGCTGCTGCAGCGTGGCGAGGAACAGGCCAGCGTGCGGGTCAGCGGCACGCTGCGCGTCAACAATGGCGACATGATCGCCGCCGCCGTCGCCGAGGACGCCGGTATCGCCGTGCTGCCGACCTTCATTGTCGGCGACCGCCTGCGTACCGGCGCATTGCTGCGCCTGCTGCCGGACTGGCAGGTGCCGGATCTCTACCTGCACGCTGTCTATCCGGCAGGACGATCGGTGCCGGCCAAGACGCGCGCGCTGATCGATTTTCTTGCCGACCGCTACGGCCCGGTGCCGTACTGGGATCGCGACTTGTAGCGCTGCCCAGGTCGCGACAGGCGTTTCGTGAAAACGCCTCTGCCGTAGTGGCGCCCCCGGCACCGGCACGCGGATCGCCGCGAACAGCTTCCTCAGAGGCGCAGCATGAAATCGTCGGCATCCATCCACGCCGGGAAGCGCTCGCGGTGGACGGCGAGTGCGGCTGGATCGAGCTCGACCGTCACGACCTGCTCCTGCGCGCCGAGATCGACGAGCGACTGGCCGAGAAAATCCAGCGCGGCGCTGTCGCCGGCGTAATGCAGCTGGTTGCCGTCGATGCCGACCCGGTTCACGCCGACGCAGCAGGCGAGATTCTCGATCGCGCGGGCCTTGAGCAACGTACGCCAGGCATGCCGCCGCGGACTCGGCCAGTTCGCCACCACCACGAGCAGGTCGTAGTCGAGACCGCCGCGGTCGTGGTCGTAGCGATTGCGCAACCACACCGGGAACCGCAGGTCGTAGCAGACCACCGGGCAGATGCGCCAGCCCTGCAGATCGACGATCAGGCGCGTGGCACCGCCGGCATAACGCTCGTGCTCGCCGGCCATGCGGAACAGGTGGCGCTTGTCGTAGCAATCGAAGCGCCCGTCCGGCCGCATCCAGATCAGTCGGTTGCGGCACTTGTCGCCCTCGCGGACGACCATGCTGCCGGTGACGACCGCGCCGGTGTCGCGCGCGAGGGCCTCGATCCAGCGCAGCGTCGGACCATCCATGCGCTCGGCATGGATCAGCGTCTCGTTGGTGAAGCCGCTGGTGAAGGCCTCCGGCAGGACCACGAGATCGGTCCGGCCGGCGAGCGGCCGGACCAGCCCGGCGTAGTAGTCGCGATTGCCGGCCGGATCGTGCCAGAGGGTGTTGCCCTGGATGAGCGAGACACGCAGGGTCTGCATGACAATTCCCCGTGATCGATTCACAGCGACCGCAGGCGCGCGGCGGCCGCTTCGAGCGTCGGCGCGTTCTTCGCGAAGCAGAAGCGCACGAGCTTCAGGTCGGGCGGCGTCTCGTAGAACGCGCTAACCGGAATCGCCGCCACCCCCGCATGGCGTACGAGCCATTCGCAGAAGTTCAGGTCATCGAGCGTACTGATCGCACCGTAGTCGGCCAGCTGGAAATACGCGCCACCGACCGGCAGCAGCCGCAGGCGCGAGCCGTCGAGGAGACGCCGGAATTCGTCGCGCTTGGCCTGATAGAAGGCCGGGAGGCCCAGGTAATGCTGCGGGTCACGCTCCAGCACCTCGGCGAATGCCCATTGCGCAGGGCCGAAGGTGCAGAAGGTCAGGTACTGGTGCACCTTGCGGAATTCGGCCGACAGCGTGCGCGGTGCGATGCAGTAACCGACCTTCCAGCCGGTGCAGTGATAGGTCTTGCCGAACGAGCTGACGACGAAACTGCGTGCGGCGAGTTCCAGATGGCGCAGCACGCTCTGGTGTGCCACCCCGTCGAAGACGATGTGTTCGTAGACCTCGTCCGAGAGGACCAGCACGCGCGTGTCGCGCACCACGTCGGCAAGCGCGTCGAGATCGGTCGATGCGAATACCGCGCCGCTCGGATTGTGCGGTGTATTGACGATCAGGAGCCGCGTGCGCGGCGTGAAGGCCTCGCGCACGCGCTGCCAGTCGACGCGAAAGTCCGGCTGCGCGAGCGGCACATGCACCGCACGACCGCCCTGCAATTCGATCGCCGGCTCGTACGAGTCGTAGCACGGGTCGAGCACGACGACCTCGTCACCCGGATGCACGACGGCGGCGATCGCCGCGAACAGGGCTTCGGTCGCACCCGAGGTGACGGTCACGTCGGTATCGGGATCGACGCGGCAGCCATAAAGCCGTTCGGTCTTCAGCGCGATCTGCTCGCGCAGCTTCGGAATGCCGGCGAGCGGTGCGTACTGGTTGCGGCCCGCAGCCATCGCCGCGCTCAGCGCCTCGCGCAATGCGGGCGGGCCGTCGAAGTCCGGAAAGCCCTGCCCCAGGTTCACCGCACCGTGTTCGGCGGCCAGCTGGCTCATGACGGTGAAGATGGTCGTGCCCACCTTGGGCAGCTTGGTTTCGATGTGCATCCGCGGGC
>CAYYHP010000081.1:0-11733 GCA_964471815.1 uncultured Rhodanobacteraceae bacterium | reverse complement strand
GCATCGCCACTCCCGCCGCGCACGCGCCTCCCGAGCGCATGCCGGACCGCGCGCGTCGTGCGGTTCGTGCCCGGGCGCATGGCATGCGCCGCAGTAACTCTGTTCGTGCCGCGTGAGGTTGGCAGCGACCGGTGGTGCGCCACTGCGATCTGCTAGGCTTTCCGGACGCCGTGTCACCCGCGGCGTCCGGAGTCCCGTGCATGTGCAAACCCCTCTGGCTGGCGATCGCGCTGGCCTCGAGCCCGATCGTCCATGCCGCCGATGGCAGCAGCACGCCGTACCAGGTGCTGTACGACGTGCTCGAGCCGGCACGCACGGTGACCCGGTTCGACCGGCTGCGCGCGATCGAGCGCGTGACCAGCCGGCTGCCGGGGGTCGCGCCGCACGACATCCGCCTGTCGATCCAATCGCGACGTGGAGCCATTGCCGTACCGGTGGCCGATGACGGCCGCATTGATTTCCCGATGCAGGTCGCGCTCCGCGAGGAAAATCCCGACGTCGTCACCAACCAGCCGAAAGGCTCGCTGCAGCTCACCGTCGCCTACGAGCTGGTGCTCGGCAATGGCCTGCGCATCGCCTGGGACGATCTCGCCGCCGCAGTCACGCAGGCCGAGCGCGCGATGGCCGGGCAAATCGGCGATGCGCACGTCACCGGCGCGGAATTCCGCTTCGGCCCGGGCAGCGAAGCGAGCATCACGCTCGCCGGCAAGGGCGAGCGGCTGCTGATGGCCGATGAGGCCGGCCGTGCGATCGTCATGTTCGATGAGGCCGCCACGCGCGAGAAACCGGCACTCGTGCTGAGCGGCCGGCCGCTGATCGTGCTGCCCTACGTGCAGCCCTGACCGGGGAGAGTCCAGGCATGCCGAAGTCCGCCCTGCCGGTCCTGGTGATCGGCGACAAGAACCTCTCGTCGTGGTCGTTGCGTCCGTGGCTGCTCCTGCGCCATTTCGGCGTGCCGTTCGAGGAACTGCGTCTGCCGCTCGACACACCCGAATTCGAGGCGCGCATCGGTCAGTACTCGCCGTCGCGGCGCGTGCCCGTGCTGCACCATGGCGACCTCGTCGTCTGGGATTCGCTGGCGATCTGCGAGTACGCGAACGAAACCTTCCTCGGCGGGCGCGGCTGGCCCGCCGAGGCCCGCGCCCGCGCTACGGCGCGTTCGGTGAGCGCCGAGATGCACTCCGGTTTCGCCCAGCTGCGTGCGCAGCTGCCGATGAACTGCCGGAAGCGCGTGACCGGCTTCGTGCCCGGTCCCGAGGCGCAACGCGACCTCGACCGCGTCACGGCGATCTGGCGCGACTGTCGTGCGCGCCATGCCGCTGCCGGCCCGTACCTGTTCGGCGCGTTCTCGATCGCCGATGCGATGTATGCGCCCGTCGTGCTGCGCCTGCAGAGCTACGGCGTGCCGGTCGGCGAGGTCGAGCAGAACTACGCACAGGGCCTGCTGGCCTTGCCGGCGCTCGGCGAATGGCTCGCCGCGGCCGAACGGGAAACGCCGTCCGCCTGAGCGCGGCCGGCTCCGCGACGCCGCGGCAGCGGCCTCTCATGATGCGACTGCAAAGGAAGACCAGGATGTACGATTTCGAGCGCCTGATCCGCGACGTGGCCGATTTTCCGAAGCCGGGCATCGTCTTCAAGGACATTACGCCGCTGCTCGCCGATGCCGACGCGTTCCGCGCGGTCGTCGCGGCCCTGGCCGCACCGTTCCGTGAAAGCGGCATCCAGGCGGTCGGCGCGATCGAATCACGCGGCTTCATCTTCGGCGCGGCGCTGGCGCACGAGCTGTCCGCCGGCTTCGTGCCGATCCGCAAGCCCGGCAAGCTGCCGGCGCGCACGCTCGCTGCGGACTACGCGCTCGAGTACGGCCACGACCGGCTCGAGATCCATGCCGATGCCTTGGTGCGCGGCACGCGCACCCTGCTCGTCGACGACGTGCTCGCGACCGGCGGCACGCTCGCGGCGGCACGCACCCTGGTCGAGGCGCTTGGCGCCGATCTGGCCGGCGCGGCAGTCGTCATCGAGCTCGACTTCCTCGGCGGCCGGGCCCGCTGGAACCACGCCGCGCCGATCCATGCGCTGCTGCATTACTGAGCCGATGGCGGCCGGCATCGACACGCGGTGGTCGTCGGCACCATTGATACGGCGTGACGCGCTGGGCCTGCCATCGGCCGGATGGCGTGGAGATGCAAACCCATGGGCCACCGCGCTCGTCGTCCTGGGTTCCTACTTCGCGATCGGTCCGGCGCTATGGTCCGCGGATGCGGGCCACCAGACGCCGCCGCCGCGCGCGGCCTGGGCGGCAGGCGCAGCGCAGCCGATCGTAATCGCCGGCATCGTGCTCGTCGCGCTCACGACGTTCCTGTATCGCGGTGCACGCTGGCCGCGCTGGCCGATCGTGGCGTGGTGTCCGCTGAGCATCGTCGCCACCGCACTCTGGTATGCCATGCAGGGCCTCGCGGCGCTCGACCCGGGGCGACTCGCCCTCGAGGGATTGCCGGTCGTGCTGTTCTGGATCTGGGCGACCCGGCGCGCGCTGTTCGGCGGCGCGCGGCCGGGTTGATCGGGGTCGCGGCGTTCGGCTCGCCATCCGGTGGCCCGTCCGCCATGAACCGCCGACCGCGCATGTCGCAAGCATCGATCGGAGTACAACTGCTGCCATGAGCGATACCCGCCTGTTCCTGCCGCTCCTAACCCTCATCGGCTGGACGTTCTGCGTCCTGCTGGTGATCCCGTACCGGCGCTTCAAGGCGGCCTTCGCCGGTCGCGTGACCGCCGAGGATTTCTGCAGCGGCGAGTCGGACAAGGTCCCGCCGGACGTGAGCATCCCGAACCGCGCCTTCATGAACCTGCTCGAGGCGCCGCTGCTGTTCTATGTGGTCTGTCTCGTCGCCTTCGTCACCGGCAACGTCGTGCCGGCGTCGATCGCGCTGGCCTGGGGCTACGTCGCGCTGCGCGTGCTGCACAGCCTCGTCTATCTCACCTACAACCGCGTCCTGCACCGCTTCGCGGTGTTTGCGGCGAGCAACCTCGTGCTCGCCGCGCTGTGGCTGCAGCTGACGCTGACGCTGTTGCGCTGATTGTTCCGGGGCTGTCGGCGCATTGCGCCGGCTGCGAAAGCCCGGCGCCGTTTCGCTGCGCGTACAGGCGCCTGTCTGGCACGCTGCCGCGGTCCGGGGCCGGCCAGGTCCGTGTGGTCCGTCGCTCCCGGGCGGCCGGCGCGCCCGGCAACACCGCTGGCCGCCGGCGCGGGCTACACTCGGTGCGCGGAACGATCCTGGAGAGCCGCCATGCTCGGAATCGGCGCCTTCAAGCAGCGCATGCCCACGCCGGAAACGGCCTTGCCGGGGCGCGCGATGGCCTTGCCGCTCATCAACCGGCACTTCGTGCACGGCCGGCCGCTGCGTGACGCCTTCGATGGCTACCGCCAGGTGCAATTCGGCATGGGCTGCTTCTGGGGCGCCGAGCGGCTGTTCTGGAACCTGCCGGGCGTGTACACCACGGCGGTCGGCTACGCGGGCGGCTACACGCCGAACCCGACCTACGAGGAAGTCTGCTCGGGCCAGACCGGCCACGCCGAGGTCGTGCTCGTGGTCTACGATCCAGCGGTGCTGTCGTTCGCGACGCTGCTGCGGACCTTCTGGGAAAACCACGATCCGACCCAGGGCATGCGCCAGGGCAACGATCTCGGCACCCAGTACCGCTCGGCGATCTACACCACGAGCGATGCGCAGCTCGCCGCCGCGCAGCGTTCGCTGGATGCGTTCCAGACGGCGCTGCGCGAAGCCGGTCATCCGGCGCCGGTCACCACCGAGATCCGTCCGGCCGGCGCGTTCTTCCATGCCGAGGATTATCACCAGCAATACCTCGCGAAGAATCCGGGCGGCTACTGCGGCCTCGGCGGAACGGGCGTGACGTGTCCGCTGGGCCTGTCCGTGTGATGTCCCGGCCTGCTTCTGCCCCGGCTCGGCAACCCATGGGATGCCGGTGCGAGGTGCGCGTGGCGAAGATCTTCATCCGTCAGTCGCTCGATGGAGCCGTCCATTAGGGGTGACGCCGGGATGCTCATCGATGCGGCGATCGGTGTTCTCGCGGTGAACTACCATGACGATGCGCACACGGTGGGCGCCGCCGTCCTGTGCGCCTCGGGCGCGATCCACGTGGGCGTGAACCTGGAAGGCTACGGTCCCTGCGCGGAGCCCATCGCGCTGGGTTCGGCGATCAGTGCCGGAGAGCGCGGATTCGCGGGCATCGTGGCGGTCACGCGCGATGACGCCGGATACAGGTTGCTGCCGCCCTGCGGGACGTGCCGCCAGCTGCTGTTGCGGTACGCGCCGGCTGTGGACGTACTCCTGCCTCTCGATGGCGACGTCGTCAGCCGGCCGATCGGTGACCTGCTTCCCATCCCATACACCGAGTAGGAGCTGGCTCGCTGCCGGCACGACCCGCCGCTCGCGGGAGGGCGGGCAAGCGGCCTAGTGCGGCGTGATCTCGAAGCGCTCGACCCAGATCACCTCGCAGGCGCCGGCGCCGCTGTCGCTGCGGGTCAGCGAGCTGCGCCAGGCGCCGCCGTCCGGCATGCTGGCCTCGATCAGGTACCCTTCGAAGCTCACCACGTCGCCGACGTGCGTACGCCGGATCGCCCGCTCGACGCCGGCATCGGCCGGGATCAGGTGCATGTTCGCGCTCGATTCGATGATCTCGCGCTCCGGAATCGGGAACTCCTGCACGCGCCAGAAGTAGAAGCGGCCGGATTGCGAGATGTCGACGCGCGCGAGCACCGCGCTGTCGGACATGCGTCCCCAGCCGAGCGCGAGATCCACCGGCGAGAGTGCCGCGACATGGTCGAAGCGGTAATCCTCGCGCGACAGGACGCGGGCAGTGATCGTGAAGCGGGCGAGCGCGCGCAGCCGCGCCCCGGCCTTCTCGAATGTCGGTGACGTGCCGCGAACGTCCTCCTGCAGCGGCGCATCCGGGGCCAGGACGCCCGGCGCGTGATGGCGCGGACGCTGGGCGAGCATCCAGAGCGTGGCGGCGAGGGCAAGGGCGACCAGGACGAGCGGATGGCGCATGGCGTGGTTCGGTTTCGTCGGTATGCGCCGCGCCTGTCGCCTGCCGACGCGATGCCCGGCGGCATCGACCGCGGGTCTCGTCAGACGGGGCGGCGCGCGGGTTTTCTCCCGGATGACGGATGCCGTCAGTGTCGCCGCTCGTCGCCCGGAACGCGAGCGCGATGCGCCACTCCGGCCGGCTGCGGGCAGCGCGCAGGTACGGCGTTCTGTCGCCGGACGGCCAGTGGGGCTTCGCGCGGTGGCGTCATGGTCCGCACGGACACTGCGTGCGGCGGCGCAATGTCGCAGGCCGCTCTGTCAGGCGGCGTGCGGCAGCCGGCCCGCGTTTTGTCAGAATCGGCTGCTGGAATGTCCGCCACGAATGTCAGGGGAAGCTGCGGGAAGACGCCCATGCCGAAGTTCACGTTCGGATCGCACGTGGCCCGTGTGGCCGGCTGCGGAACGGAACGGAGCACGGTGGCGTGCAGGATCGGTCGTGCGGCGTCGGGGTGGCGTCGGGCCATCGGGGCGCGCCTGCAGAGCGGGCTCCGCGGCAGGCCCGGCCGGTCGTTCCGCACGTCGTTGGGCTGGCGTTACGCGAAGCCGGTTCGCTTGCGTGCCCTGCCGGGCTTGAAACGCTCGGTGTCTCCTGTCGTGTCGATTATCCTCCCGCGACGCCGGCGGTTCCGCCGCGCCGGCGGCGCTCTGGCCAACCCTGGAAACTGACGATGGACCTGCTCCGCGCCCTCGTGCGCCTGCCATACCTCCTGCTCCTTGCCCTCTGGCGTGTCCTCGCGGCGCTGCTGCGCGTCGTCGGCTGGCTGCTGTCCGGCGTGGTCGGCCGCATATCGTGGCAGGCGCCGGACTGGCTGCTGGCCGTGCAACGCGCCGCACTCGGTCTCTTCGACGGCATGCGGCGCCGGCCGGGACTCACCGCCGGCGTGCTCGCCGCACTGATCCTCGCCGGTGGCGGCGGTGGGTACGGCTACCGCTGGTGGCGTGATCGGCCGCGGCCGCCGGAACCCATTGTCGCAAAGGTCCACTTCGATGCGCCGAAGGCGACCGATTACGTGGCCGATCCGCTCGAGGTCAACCCGCTGACCGTGCAGTTCAGTTCATCGGTCGCGCCGCTCGACAAGACCGGCAAGGACGTCACGGCCGGCATCGGTATCGACCCGGGTCTCGCCGGCACCTGGACCTGGACGGACGATCGCACCCTGGTGTTCAAGCCGAAGGACGACTGGGCCGTCGGCCAGTCGTACCGCGTGCACTTCGAGCGCGCACAACTCTTCGCGCCCCAGGCACGCGTGGCCGACGACGGCTTCACGTTCGAGACGCCGCGGTTCGAATTGAAACTCGTCAATTCCGAGTTCTATCAGGATCCTCAGGACCCGGCGTTGAAGAAGGGCATCTTCCAGATCGAATTCAGCCACCCAGTCGATCCGGCCGAATTCGAGAAGCGCGTCACGCTGAACCTGCCCGATGCGAAGGGCAAGCCGCAGCCGAAGAAGTTCGCGGTCACCTATGACCGCCGCAAGCTCAACGCCTACGTGCATTCCGAGCCGCTGGCCCTGCCCAAGGACGATACGCGCCTCGAGCTCAGCGTCGAGGCCGGCGTGCGCGCCGCGCGCGGCGGCAGGCCCGGAGGCGTGGCGTTGACCGGCAACGTGGCCGTGCCGGGCGTCTACAGCCTGTCGGTGGCTAGCGTCGATGCGACGCTAGTCGATAACGCGCAGTTCGAGCCCGAGCAGGTCTTGGTGCTGAACCTCTCGCAGGCGACCGGCGAGAAGGACATCGCCAAGTCGGTCAGTGCGTGGCTGCTGCCGGTCTACAACCCGGACACGCCGGAAGCCGAGCGCACCCAGCCCTATGACTGGTCGTACGACAGCAACGTGTCGGAGAAGGTGCTACGCAAGGCCGACCGGGTCGATCTCGAGCCGGTGCCGGCCGAGCGCGACTACACCGAACTCGCGAGCTTCAAATACCACGCCGATCCGGGCCGCTATCTGTTCGTGCGTGTCGAGAAGGGCCTGAAATCGTTCGGCGGCTACGTGCTCGGCCGCCCATCGCAGAGCGTGCTGCGCGTGCCGGAGTACCCACGCATGCTGCGCTTCATGGCCGATGGCGCACTGCTCTCGCTCGCCGGCGACAAGCGCGTGGCCGTGGTCGCGCGCAACGTGCCGGGCATGAAGGTCGAGGTCGCCCGCGTGCTGCCGGATCAACTCCAGCATCTGGTCAGCTTCAACTACGGCAGTTATGCCAAGCCGCTGCTCGGCTCGCTGTCGGCCGACCAGATCACCGAGCGCTTCGAGCAGAAGGTGGTGTTCCCGAAAGGCGATCCAGGCAAGGCGCATTTCGAGGGCGTCGATCTCGCCACATATCTCGGCCAGAGCGGCCGGCGCGGCGTGTTCCTCCTGAAGCTCAGCGGCTACGACCCGAAGGACGAGCCGGCACCTGCACCGGCCAAGCCGGCCGTGACCACCGCGAGCGATACTGGTGCGACCGACGAGTCCGAGGGCGACGGCGAGGCCATGTCCGACGAGGGCACCGCCGAGGAAGGCGGCGAGGCGGTCGATTACGAGAATTTCGGCGACTCGCGCCTGATCGTGGTCACCGATCTCGGCGTGCTCGCGAAGAAATCGCTCGACGGCAGCCTCGACCTGTTCGTGCAATCCATCCGCAACGGCACGCCGGTCGGCGAGGCCACGGTCGAGGTGCTCGGCAAGAATGGCCAGACCCTGATCAGCCATGCGACCGATGCGAGTGGCCGCGTGCACTTCGATGCGCTCGATGCGTTCACGCGCGAGAAGACGCCGACCCTGTTCGTGGTGCGCAAGGGCGAGGATCTCTCGTTCCTGCCGGTCAACGGCCATGACCGCCGTCTCGACTACTCGCGCTTCGACATCGGCGGCATCCGCAACGCGCGCGATGCCGGCCAGTTGAGCGCGTATCTATTCTCCGACCGGGGTCTTTACCGGCCCGGCGAGACTTTCCACGTCGGCATGATCGTGCGCACCGCGGACTGGTCGCGCAGCCTCGCCGGCGTACCGCTGGAGGCCGAGGTCCTCGATCCGCGCGGGCTCAGCGTCGAGCGTCGCAAGCTCAAGCTCGGTGACGGCGGCTTCGAGGAACTCGCCTACACCACGCAGGAGAATTCGCCGACCGGCGCGTGGACCGTGAACCTCGCGCTGGTCAAGGACGATGGCCTGACCAGCCCGATCGGCAGCCTGACCGTGCAGGTCAAGGAATTCCTGCCCGACCGCATGAAGGCCACGGCGCATCTGAGCACCGAAGTCGTGGATGGCTGGGTCAAGCCCGACAGCCTCGCCGCGCGCTTCAGCCTGATGAACCTGTTCGGCACGCCGGCGCAGGATCGTCGCGTCGAGGCGACACTGACTCTGTCTCCTGCCTATCCGGCGTTCCGCGCGTATCGTGACTACACCTTCTACGATCCGCAGCGCGCCAAGGAGGGTTACAGCGAGCCGCTCGGCGAAAAGAAGACCGACGAGAAGGGCGAGGTCGAATTCCCGCTCGATCTCTCGAAGTACGGTACGGCCACCTACCGCCTGCAGTTCCTCGGCAAGGGCTATGAGGCCGAGGGCGGGCGCAGCGTCGCCGCAGGCGCCTCGCAGCTCGTCTCCTCGCTCGATTATCTCGTCGGCGTGAAGACCGACGGCCGCCTCGATTACGTCACGCGCGATGCGAAGCGTTCGGTCAACCTCATCGCGATCGATCCGGCCGCGAAGAAGATCGGCGTGGACAGCCTGCGCGCGGTGCTCGTCGAGCGCCGCTACGTGTCGATCCTGACCAAGCAGGATTCCGGCGTGTACAAGTACGAGTCGCGCCTGAAGGAGGTGCAGATCAGCGAAGAGCCGCTGAAAATCGGCGCGAACGGCATCGACTACGCGCTGCCGACGGCCACGCCGGGCAACTACGCGCTCGTCGTGCGCAACGCGCGCGGCGAGGAGCTGAACCGCGTGCAATACGCGGTCGCCGGCGAGGCCAACCTGACCCGCTCGCTCGAACGCAATGCCGAGCTCGAGCTCGCGCTGTCCAAGACCGACTATGCGCCGGGCGAGGACATCGAGATCGCGATCCGCGCGCCGTACACCGGCTCGGGCCTGATCACCATCGAGCGCGACAAGGTCTATGCGCACGCCTGGTTCCGCACGACCACGACCGGTTCGGTGCAGAAGATCCGCGTGCCGGCCGACTTCGAGGGCAACGGCTACATCAACGTGCAGTTCATCCGCGATCCGACGTCGCCCGAAGTCTTCATGAGTCCGCTGAGCTACGGCGTGGTGCCGTTCTCGGTCGCGCTCGATGCGCGCCGCGAGGCGGTCAAGGTCGACACGCCGGCGCAGATCAAGCCCGGCGAGGCGCTCGCCATGAAAGTCAGCGTCGGCAAGCCGGCGCGCGTGGCCGTGTTCGCGGTCGATGAGGGCATCCTGCAGGTCGCGCGTTACCAGCTCGGCGATCCGCTCGATTTCTTCTTCAGGAAGCGCATGCTCGAAGTGAACACGAGCCAGATCCTCGATCTGATCCTGCCGGAATTCGCCCGTCTCGCCGGCATGACCGCGCCGGGTGGCGATGCCGACGGCCTGCTTGCCAAGCATCTCAACCCGTTCCGCAAGAAGCATGCGCCACCGGTCGCGTACTGGTCGGGCATCGTCGAGGTCAAGGACCAGCGCGAGCTGCGTTACACGGTGCCCGACGATTTCAACGGCAAGCTGCGCGTGATGGCCGTCGCCGTCGCGCCGGAGCGCATCGGCACCTTCGAGGGTTCGACCACGGTCCGTGGCGATTTCGTGCTGTCGCCGAACGTGCCGGCGATGGTTGCGCCGGGTGACGAGTTCGAGGTCAGCGTCGGCGTGGCCAACAATCTCACCGGGCTCGCTGGCAAGGAACTGCCGATCGCGGTCAAGCTCGAGCCGAACGCGGCGGTCGAGATGGTCGGTGCGGCCGGCGAGACGCTCAAGCTCGGCGAGATGCGCGAGGGCGTGGTGCTGTTCCGCCTGCGTGCGAAGGGCGAGCCCGGCGTGGCCAGGCTGACCTTCTCGGCCGCGAGCGGCGACCATGCCGCGAAGCAGGCGGTCGAAGTCTCGGTGCGGCCGGCCGTGCCGTACCGCACCGACGTCGTGCTCGGTAGTTTCGGCAAGGGCGATGTCGACGTGAAGCCGCTGCGGCGCATGTTCGATGCCTTCGCCAAGCGCGAGGCGACCGTGTCCTATGCGCCGCTCGCCCTGGCGCGCGGCCTCGCGGCCTATCTCGGCGACTTCGCCCATCGCTGCACCGAACAGCTCGTCAGTCAGGGCATGCCGGCACTGGTGTTCGATGCGCATCCGGAGCTCGGCACCGTCGCGCGCGGCGAGGGCGCGGCCTCGTCCGCACAGGCCTTCAACGAGCTGTTGGGCGTGCTGCGCTCGCGGCAGAACGCCGAGGGCGGTTTCGGTCTGTGGACGGCCACGGCCTCGGCCGAACGCTACGTCTCGGCGTACGTCGTGCAGTTCCTGCTCGAGGCCAGGGAGCGTGGCCGCAACGTGCCGGCCGACATGCTGAGCCGCGCCAACACGTATCTCGGCCAGCTCGCCGCGGACGAAAGCGACGCGACGCTCGCCGGCCTGCGCGAACGCGCCTTTGCGATCTACCTGCTCACGCGCCAGGGCCAGGTCACGACCAACGCGCTTGCCGCGGTGCGCCAGCGTCTCGAGGAACAGTATGCGAAGGTCTGGCGCGACGACGTGACCGCGGCCTATCTCGCCGCGAGCCTGAAGCTGCTCAAGGAAGACAAGGAGGCCGCGCGCCTGATCGAGGGTCCCGAGCGCGTGCTGGTGCGCAAGGCCGAACTGGCCGCCTACCGCTACGTGCGCTACTACGACCCGGTGATCCAGGATGCAGCGACGCTCTACGTGATCGCGCGACATTTCCCGGAGCGCGCCAAGGCGCTGCCACCGGAAGGTCTGCAGAACATCACCCGCGCGCTGCAGAGGGGCTGGTACAACACGCTGTCCTCGGCGCAGACCGTGCTCGCGCTGGATGCCTATGCGACCCAGCTCGGCAAGCTCGGCATCGGCAAGCTCGACATCGCCGCGCTCGCCGCGGACGGCAGCGCCAAGTCGATCGCCAAGGTCGACGGGCTGATCACGCACGGCAGCTTCGATGCCGCGGCGCAGGCGCTGCGCGTCAGCAATGCGGCGGATCTGACCGCCTGGTACACGGTCAGCCAGGCCGGTTTCGATCGCGATCTGCCGACCGCCGAACGCAAGGACGGCATCGAGATCCTGCGCGAATTCACCGATGCCAACGGCAAGCCGGTCACCAAGGTCGTGCTCGGCGACGAGATCCAGGTGCACCTGAAGATCCGCGCGACGCAGGGCGACACGGTCGGCAGCCTCGCGATCGTCGATCTCCTGCCCGGCGGCTTCGAACCGGTGCAGGAGAGCCACACGACCGGCGATACGCCGACCGATCAGGAAGGCGCGAACGCCGAGGGCACCGGTGCGACGACGTGGCCTTCGCCGGTCGGCCTGACGAGTTCGACCTGGCAGCCCGAATACGCCGACGTGCGCGACGATCGCGTGGTCATCTACGGCGCTGCGACCAGGGATGTGCAGGAGTTCGTCTACCGCATCAAGGCGACCAATGCGGGCACCTTCGTCGTGCCGCCGGCCTATGGCGAATCGCT
>CAYYHP010000080.1:8379-11747 GCA_964471815.1 uncultured Rhodanobacteraceae bacterium | reverse complement strand
GGGCGGTGGCAACAGCCAGACGCAGCTCAACAATCCGGGCTCGATCATTTACGACCCGCTGCGCGACGAGGTCATCGTCATCGACTACGACTTCGGCGATTCGCCGACACCGTGGGCACCGAAGATCCTGTTCTTCGCACGCACGGCGAGCGGCAATACGGCACCGCTGCGCGTGCTCAAGGGCGCTGCGACGCAGCTCGGCGACACGCTCGGCGGCGTGGCGCTGAACCCGCTCACGCAGGAGCTTTTCATTCTCGCCGGCACGCGCAACGGCGCCGATACCTCGTGCCGCATCCTGGTTTTCCCGAACGGTGCGACGACGAACGGCGACGTGGCGCCGAGTCGCGTGATCTCCGGTCCGGCGACCGGACTCGAGCTGACCGGCAACGCCTATCCGACCGGCCTCTCCTGGGATGCACTGAATGACCGCCTGCTGGTCGGCATCGACGGCAGCGACGCGTCAGGAACCGGCAGCAAGGTGCTCGCGTTCGGCCCGAACCAGAGCGGCAATGCCACGCCGCCGCTGACGATCGGCGGCGCCGCAACCGGCTTCGGCCTGATCGGCATTCCGTTCGCGGTGCCAGACCGCATCCTGCGTCACGGCTTCGATGGCTGAGCGCCGGTCGACCGCGGGCGGCTCGCTCCCGCCGCCGAGGGACCGATCATCGAGACGCCGGGCAACTACGCCTGTGCGTCCGAGCCGGCGAGAATGCTAGCAGCGTGCCGCTAAATGGCGGACCCGCGGCTGCGGCATCGTGCATAGCACAACCCGCGGCGGTGCGTGCGATGATGGGAGCCTTCGAAAAAGCCCTCCAGCCGTCATGTTCCCGCTTCGCTCGCTGCTGTTGTCCATCCTGCTGCTCGCCGGTTGCGCCGTCACGAACCCGCGTCCGGCCGAGCACCGCACCGGCCCGGTCATCCTCGTTTCGATCGATGGCTTCCGCGCCGACTTTCTCGACCGTGGCCTGGCGCCGCACCTCTCTGCGCTGGCCGCCTCCGGCGTGCGCGCGAGGGCGATGCGACCGGCCTTCCCGACCCTGACCTTCCCGAACCACTACACGCTGGTGACCGGGCTGTATCCGGATCACCACGGCATCATTCACAACCGCATGGTCGATCCAGAGACCGGCGCGCGTTACGTGTACAACGATCCGGCGACGACCGCCGACCCGCACTGGTGGGGCGGCGAGCCGATCTGGGTCGGCGCGGAGCGCCACGGCATCCGCACGGCGACGATGTTCTGGCCCGGCTCCGACGTGGCCATCCAGGGCGTGCGGCCGAGCCTCTGGATGCAGTACGACGGCAAGCTCACGCCGGCGCAGCGCGTCGACGCGCTGCTCGGCTGGTTCGATGCCCCGGCGGCGCAACGGCCCGCATTCGCGACGCTGTATTTCGATCAGGTCGATCATGCCGGTCACGACTTTGGCCCGAACTCACCCGAGGTGGCCGCCGCCGCCGCGCAGATCGACGCGGCGATCGGGCGGCTGCTCGACGGACTCGCCGCACGCGGACTCGCCGACCATGCCGACCTCGTCGTGGTTTCCGACCATGGCTCGGCACCGACGAGCGAGGAGCGTCTGGTGTTCCTCGACCGGATCGTCGATCTCGAACAGGCGGGGCTGACCATGCCGGGCATCGTCATCGGCTTCCGTCCGGCGCCGGAACACCGGGCCGAAGTCGAGGCGGCGCTGCTCGCGCCGCATGATCATTTGCAATGCTGGCGCAAGGAACATATCCCGGCACGCCTGCACTACGGAAGCAACCCGCGCGTACCGCCCCTGGTCTGCGCCGCCGAGGCCGGCTGGATGATCACCAGCCGCGATTTCGATGCGCAGAAGAAGGGCCATTACTCGCGCGGCGAGCACGGTTACGACAACGCCGCGCCGGAGATGCGCGCGATGTTCGTCGCGCACGGTCCCTCGTTCCGCAAGGGCCTGGTCGTGCCGGAATTCGACAACGTGGACGTCTATCCGCTGCTCACGCGCCTGCTCGGCATTCCCGCGGCGAAAAACGACGGCAACCCGGCGACTGGCCGGGCGATGCTGACCGGATCGGATTGAGGCCATCCGCATTCCCAGGGGCTTGACCTTGCCCCTGGGGCAGGACCGAGGCTCGCCGGCGATGTCGTCACCCAAGCACCCGATCCGTTACCGGCGCATCGGCGAAATCGCCCGACGCACCGGCGTGAGCGCAAAGGCCGTGCGGCTCTACGAGCAGCGCGGACTGCTGACGCCGTGCGCCTACTCCGCCGCGGGCCATCGCCTGTACGGCGCGGCCGCGCTGCAGCGGCTGGTGCAGATCGTGACCTTGCGTCGCTGCGGCCTCGGCCTGCGCGAGATCGGCGGCCTGCTCGCCGGCGACGGTTCCGCCGCGCGGCGTCTCGTCACCGAGCGTCTGGCTGCCCTCGAGCAGGAGCATGCCGCACGCCAGCGAGCCATCGCCACACTGCAATCGATCCTGGCGTGTCTGGGTCCGGCATCGTCCCTCTCTCTCGACGAACTCCTGGAGACGATCATGACCAGCCAGACCTTGAAAGTGGAACTCGCCCCCGCCGAGAAGGCGAAGATGCGCGAGCGGGCCGAAGCGCTCGGCGCGGCGGGCCTGCAGGAGGCGCAAGAGGCCTGGCCGCGCCTGATCGCCGAGGTGCGTGCGGCGATGCAGGCCGGAACGCCGCCGGACGATCCGCACGCGGCCGGACTCGCGCGCCGCTGGCATGCGCTGGTCCAGGCCGCGACCGGCGGCGATGCGGACCTCAACCGCAAGATCGGCGGGGCCTGGCTTGCCCAACCCGAGGCCATGGCCGCCCAGGGCATGGATGCGGCGATGTTCCGCTACGTCGGCGCGGCCATGGCCGCGCAGGGGCTGAGCTTCTAGCGGACCGCCGGGAAACGGACTTCCCGCACGGTGATCCGCGTCTTCCGTGGCACTCACCCTGCGGGCCGGCGGCGCGGTTCGTACTCGCGCCGCGGGCGCAGCCGCGAATCGCGAGTGCGGGACAGTCCGGGCTCGCTCTCGGCCGGATGTCTTTCGATGCCCTGCGCTTGCGCGTGCCATCGCCACGCACGCGTCGCCCAGCGGCATGACTGCAGGAAACGCTGGCGGCCGGCTGACCGATGACGCCGTCGGGGACGGCCGGATCCCGCCCGTGCGGGATGGCCGAGTGCGCGCCACACACCTCGCCTCAGGTGTCGCGCAGGCCCTCGACCGTCGTGCGGTAGCGCGCAGCGATCCGCTCCGCATCGCGGTGGCGGCCGTCGCGCACCTGCCAACGCCCGGCGACCATCACGTGGCGCACGAGATTGCGGTTGCCGGAAAACAGGAAGCTGTCGAGGACGTGCGCCGTGTCGCGGCCGGCGAACGCTGGTGCA
>CAYYHP010000080.1:0-8362 GCA_964471815.1 uncultured Rhodanobacteraceae bacterium | reverse complement strand
GAGGTCCGCGCGCGGCGTGAACGGCACGCTTTCACCGGCCTCGAGCGTGCCGAGCGGCAGGCCCGCGCTCTGTGCGCCGCCATAGAGCGCATCGCCCCATAGGCTCTCGCCGACGCTCGCGCCCGGCTCGGCGGCGGCGATGTTGCGCCGGCGCGCGACGAGGCGCTGGCCGTATTCGAGCCAGCGCAACTCCTCGACCGGCGAGACCGAGATGTGGCTGTCCGAGCCGATGCCGTAGACGCCGCCGGCATCGAGAAAGGCGCGCAGCGGGAACAGGCCATCGCCGAGGTTCGCCTCGGTGGTCGGGCACAGACCCGCCACCGCACCGCTCGCGGCGAGGCGCCGGATCTCGTTCTCGTCGCAGTGCGTGGCGTGGACGAGCGTCCAGCGCGCATCGACCGGCGCATGATCGAGCAGCCATTCGACCGGGCGCGCGCCGCGCAGCGCGAGGCAGTCCTGCACCTCGCCGATCTGCTCGGCGATGTGGATGTGGATCGGCCGATCGGCCGCCAGTCCGGAGTCGAGTACCTCGTGCAGGGCCGACTCCGGTACCGCGCGCAGCGAATGCAGGGCGATGCCTATGCGCAGCAGCGGCGATTCGAGGCCACGCAGACCCTCGATGAGCGCGAGCAGCGCCTCGACCGATTGTCCGAAACGGCGCTGGCGCTCGGCGAGCGCGCGCCCGTCGAAGCCGCCGGTCAGGTACAGCGCGGGCAGCAGGGTCAGGCCAATGCCCGCTTCCTGCGCGGCCTCGACGAGCGCGAGCGACATCGCCGCCGCATCCGCATACGGCCGCCCATCCGGCCGCTGGTGCAGGTAATGGAACTCGCAGACCTGCGTGTAGCCGGCCTCGAGCATCTCGACGTAGAGCTGCGCGGCGATCGCGCGCAGCTCGTCGGGCCCGATGCGCCCGGCGAAGGCGTACATGACCTCGCGCCAGGTCCAGAAGCTGTCCTCGGCGTGTCGCTGGCGTTCGGCGAGCCCGGCCATCGCGCGCTGGAAGGCATGCGAATGCAGGTTCGGCATGCCCGGCAGCACGCGGCCGCCGAGTCGCGCGGCCGTGCCGGGCGAGGTATCGACGGCGGCCTCGGCGATCCCTCCATCGGCGATGCCGAGCATCACGCCGGTTTCCCAGCCGTGCGGAAGCCAGGCCTGTTCCGCATACCACTGCTGCTTCGCGTCGTCGTGCATGGTGCGCTCCTCGGGTCGCGGTGCAGCGTAACGACCGGGCGCCGGCCTGCCAATCGCCCGGACGGCTATGCCCGCACGCGGCGAACCCGCACAATGGCGTGCATGCCGATCTCGTGATGGAAACGCCCGATGACTACCGCGGACCGCTGGGACTGCCTGCTGCTCGACTGCCATCTCGCGACGATGCGCGAAACCGGCCTGCCGTATGGCGCGATCGACCGCGCTGCGATCGCCTGGAAGGAGGGACGCATTACTTGGATCGGACCGGTCGCCGATCTGCCGTTGCACCCGGATCGTCTCGCACAACGCGTCGAATCGCTCGGCAACAAGGCGTGGGTGACGCCGGGCCTGATCGATTGCCACACGCACCTGGTCTTCGCCGGCGACCGCGCCGCGGAGTTCGAACAACGCCTCAACGGGGCGAGCTACGCGGACATCGCGCGCGCCGGTGGCGGCATCCTGGCCACGGTCCAGGCCACGCGCGCAGCCAGCGAGGACGAGCTGCTGCATCTGTCCCTGCCGCGTGCCCGGGCCCTGCGGCGCGAGGGCGTGACCACGCTCGAGATCAAGTCCGGCTACGGGCTCGATCTCCCCAGCGAAAGCAAGATGCTGCGCGTCGCGCGTCGGATCGGCGAGGCGCTCGGCATCGGCGTGCGCACGACCTTCCTCGGAGCGCACGCCGTGCCCGAGGAGTTCGCCGGCCGTCAGTCGGCCTACGTGGATGAGCTCTGCATCCACTGGCTGCCGACGCTCGCGCATTCCGGTCTGGTCGATGCGGTCGATGCCTTCTGCGAGACGATCGGCTTCGCGCCGAGCGAGACCCGCCGCGTGTTCGAGACCGCACGCGGCTTCGGTCTGCCGGTCAAACTGCACGCCGATCAGTTGAGCGATCAGCATGCGGCGGCGCTCGCCGCCGAGTTCGGCGCGCTCTCGGCCGATCATCTCGAATACACGAGCCCGACCGGCGTGCGCGCACTGGCCGAGGCCGGCAGCGTCGCAGTGCTTCTGCCGGCCGCGTTCTACGCGCTGCACGAGACGCGGCAGCCGCCGATCGCCTTGTTGCGCGAGCACGGCGTGCCGATGGCGGTGGCCACCGACCTCAATCCGGGCACGTCACCGCTGCTCTCGTTGCGCACCGCGATGAACATGGCCTGCACCCTGTTCCGGCTGACGCCCGAGGAAGCCCTGCGTGGCGTCACCGTGCAGGCCGCGCGCGCCCTCGGTCTCGCCGACCGTGGCCGGCTCGAGGTCGGCCTGCGCGCGGACCTCGCCGTATGGGACATCGCGCATCCCGCCGAACTCGCCTACTGGATCGGCGGCGGGCAGGCGGCACGCGTCGTCGCCGGCGGCCGCGAGCTGCACTGAGCGCCGGCCGGAGTTCCGCATGAGCGGCTCCACCGTCGTCACGCCGGTTCGCCTCAACCTGGCCCTGCAGGGTGGCGGCGCGCACGGTGCGTTCACCTGGGGCGTGCTCGACCGGTTGCTCGAGGAGGCCTGGTTCGAGCCCGAGGCGATCAGCGCGACCAGCAGCGGGGCGATGAATGCCCTGGCCCTGGCGCAAGGCTGGAGCGAAGACGGCCGCGCCGGTGCGCGCCACGCGCTCACCCAGCTCTGGCATACCGTCGCGGCACAGAGCAGTCCGCTAACCTGGGCCTTCCCGGCCATGGCCGGCAGCGGTGCCCTGCTCGGCTTCGCGAAGCATTTCGGCCCGCAGCAGATCAATCCACTCGGCATCAATCCACTGCGCGGCATCGCCGAAGCCTTGTTCGACTTCGACCGGCTGCGCCGCGGTCCGCTGCGCCTGTACCTGGCCACGACCCGTGTGCGTGATGGCGCGCTGGTGCTGTTCGACAACGCGCTGCTCGATGTGGATGCGCTGCTCGCCTCGGCATGTCTGCCGCAGTTCTTCCCGCCCGTCGAGATCGATGGCGAGCTGTACTGGGATGGCGGCTTCGCGGGCAATCCGGTGCTCGAACCGCTGATCTACGACGGCCGCAGTGCCGAGCTGCTGTGCATTCTCGTGCAGCCGCTGACCTGTCCCGAGCCGCCGCGCAGTGCGACCGCGATCGCCGAGCGCATGGCGGAGCTCGCGTTCTCGACGACCTTCCTGCGCGAACTGGATGGCCTGCGCCGCATCCAGCGTTCGCTCTCGGGCAGCTTTCCGCTGAGCGCGATCGGCCGGCGCATCAAGAGCCTGCGCTTCCACCTCATCGAGCCCGGCGCATTCCTCGCCGAGCACGGCCTGCGCACACGGCTCGACACGCGTCTGGCCTTCCTCGAGGAACTCTGCGGACTGGGCCGTCAGGCCGCCGACGACTGGCTCGGCCGCCACCGGCAGATGCTCGGGCGTGGCGCGACCTGGACGGGCTGAATCGCGGTCACGAAAACGCACAACCCCCGACGAGCGGGGGCTGTGCGTGATTACGATCGCGGTCGCATGGACCGCGTGGCGCTCAGGCCGACTTCTTCTTCGGCGCCACGGCCTTTTTCACGGCCGGACGCGTCGTCACCGTCTTGGTGGCGGCCGTCTTGCGGATCTTGTGCGGACGCGTATTGCCGTAGCTGCCGGCGTAGGTCTTGCCCTTGCGCGTCTTCTTGTCGCCCTTGCCCATGGCGGAACCTCGATTGGGGGATCCAAAGGCCGCGCAGGATAACAGCGCGGTCGGAAAGCGCAAGAGCCCGGCGCTCAGTGCCGGTGGACATGCGGCACAGCGGATCCCTGGCTAGACTCGCGCCGGCATCGTGGCTCGGTGCAGCTGATGCCATCGAGCTGCACGGTGACGTGATTGATGTTGAAGTGTTCGTGCAGCACACGGCGCACGGCGAGGATCGCCGCGTCCGGCGGGAACCCGACGTCGATGCGCGCATGCAGCGTCGCGACCCGGCTACCGCTGGCGAGCTGCCAGACGTGCACGTGATGCACGTCGCGCACGCCGGGCGCCTCGCGCTCGACGGTCGCCACGAGCGCCTCCGGATGCAGGCCTTCCGGAGAACCTTCGAGGAGGATGTGCGCGGAGCGCCGCAACAGATGCCAGGCGCTGCGCAGGATGAGTACGGACACCAGTACCGACACGGCCGGATCGGCCCACAGCCAGCCGGCATAACGCACCAGCATCGCCGCCGCGATCGCGCCGATCGAGCCGAGCAGGTCGCCGAGCACGTGCAGGTAGGCGCCGGCGGTGTTGACGTCGTCGTGATCGTGACCGCCGAGCACGCCGAGCACGAGCAGGTTGACCACCAGCCCGACGACCGCGACGCCAAGCATCATCCCGGACAGGATCGGCGCGGGCTGGAACAGCCGCTGTAACGCCTCGATGGCAATCCACGCGACCAGCGCGAACTGGGCGAGCGCATTGCTGTAGCCGACCAGTACTTCGAGTCGTGCATAACCGAAGCTGCGTCGCACGTCCGCCGGCCGCCGTGCGAGATGCGCGCCGAGCCAGGCGAACAGCAGCGCAAGCGCATCGACCAGCATGTGTCCGGCGTCGGCAAGCAGCGCGAGCGAACCCGATAGCAGGCCACCAATGGCTTCCGCGACGAGCGTGACGCTGGTGAGCAGCAGCGCGAACAGCAGACGTCGCGAGCGGCGATCGTCGTGCATGTAGCCCGCGGCGTGGTCGTGGTCGTGCTCGTCCTCGTAGGGACTTCTAGGCGTGCTGTGCGGCGATGCGGACATGGGCGCGGATGCTAGGCGGCGGAACGGGAGTTACACAATCACGCCGCGGCCTGCGACCGAGACGGTTCAATGCCGGCACTGCGCCGTGTGCACATGCGACAGGCGCAGGTTCGCGACGTGCGCGAGAGCGACGAGCGTGCCGCCGAGGCTGACCAGCGTGGCGTGCAGCCCCTCGTGTACAGCGACATCGACCGTCACGCCCGCGAGCAGCAACGCGATGCCCGGCACGAGGAAACCGAAGGCCAGCCGCCGCTGGTGATGACGGAAGCCGAAACCGAGGGTCGTGGTCGCGAGCAGGCAGGCGAATGCGATGAAGCCGCGCTCCCAGCCGTGCTCGGCGAGGAAGCCCAGCCCGATCGCCGGCAACGCGGCGATCAGCAGCGGCAGCAGGGCGCAGTGCACCGCGCAGAGGAACGAGGCGAGCGCGCCGAAGCGATCGACGAAGCGCCTGAACGGCGCCGCGGTGCCGGTACGGAACTCGTTGTCGGGGCTGGCGTTCACGGCAGGCATCGTGGATCGGAGGGCAAATGGTAGCGGCAGGCGCCCGCCGTGACTTCCGGCAACTGGCGGGATGGATCGTGTTACAGTATAACATAACGTAATCAACCACCGACCGGCCCCTCCGCCGATGACCAAGACCCTGCTCGCCGCTGCCGTCGCCAGCCTGCTCGCCGCCCAGGTCCTGCGCGCCGAATCGTCCGCCGCTGCGACAATGCCGGATGAAGCCACCACACCGGTCACGCCCGACGCCGGCGGCAAGGACCGCAAGCGTCATGACAGCGAGCCGCAGAAGCTCGACGAGGTCAACGTGACCGCCCTGCCGATCCGGCAAAGCGGCGACGCGGTCATCGCACCGGTCGGCGTGCTCGCGGGCGCGGCGCTCGACGATGCCAAGGGCGCCACGCTCGGCCAGACGGTCGCGCACGAAATCGGCGTGCAGACCAGCTACTTCGGTCCTGGCGTCGGCCGTCCGGTGATCCGCGGTCTCGATGGCCCGCGCGTCGGCGTGCTCGCGAACGGCGAGAGTTCGGGCGACGTCTCGACCGTCAGCCAAGATCACGCCGTGTCGATCGAACCGTTCCTCGCCGACCAGATCGAGATCCTCAAGGGGCCGGCCACCCTGCTCTACGGCTCGGGCGCGATCGGCGGTGTGGTCAACGTGGTCGATGGCCGCATTCCCGAGAAACTGCCGGAAGGCACCAGCGGCCGCGCCGAGCTGCGCGGCAACACGTTTTCGGACGAAGCCACCGGCATGGCGCGCGTCGATACCGCACTCGGCGACTTTGCGCTGCACGCCGACGGCGTGCGCCGCGACGCGAACGACGTCCAGGGCCCGCACGGTAGGATCGCGAACAGCTATGTCGATACCAGGACCGGCGCGGTCAGCGGTTCGTGGATCGGTGCGGATGGCTTCCTCGGCCTCGCCATCTCGCGCTATCTCGACGAGTACGGCAATCCGGCCGAACCCGGCGATGCGGCGACCGGTGAGCCCGCCGTGCACCTCGCGATGGCGCAAACGCGCTACGACGTGAAAGGCGGCTGGAATGAGCCGCTGCCAGGCTTCGACAGCGTGCGCCTGAGCTTCGGCCATACCGATTACACGCATACCGAATTCGAGGGCGACGAGCCCGGCACGGTGTTCTACAGCGACTCCAACGAAGGTCGTCTGGAACTCGTGCAGGGCGAACTCGCCGGCTGGCGCGGCGCCTACGGTCTGCAGTTCCTGCGCCGCGATTTCCGCGCGGTCGGCGAGGAGTCCTTCGTACCGCAGACACTGACGCACGGCATCGGCCTGTTCGGCATGGAACAACGCGACTGGGGCCGACTCAAGACCGAGTTCGGCGCACGCATCGACCGGCAATCAAGCGATCCCGCGGACGGCAGCAGGCGCGACTTCCGCCCGCTGAGCCTGTCGGCCGGTTTCGCCTGGAAACTCGACGATGCCTGGCACCTGAGCCTCAATCTGGATCGTGCACAGCGCGCGCCGGCCGAGGAAGAGCTCTTCGCCAACGGGCCGCATGCCGCGACCAATGCCTTCGAGATCGGCCTGCCGGATGCGCGCAAGGAAACCGCCAACCAGGCCGAGCTGGGCCTGCACTATCACGGTGACTTCGTGGAGGCGAAGGTCGCCGCCTACCTGAACCGCTTCAACGACTATCTCTACCTCGCCGATACCGGGGAGACCGAGGACGACCTGCCGGTGCGTCAGTGGACGCAGGGCGATGCGCGCTTCCATGGTTTCGAGGCCGAGGCGAAGCTGCATCTCGGCGAGACCGCGAGCGGCCACTACGATCTGCGCGTCTGGGGCGACAGCGTCCGCGCGCGGCTCGATCACGGCGGCAACCTGCCGCGCATCGCGCCGGGGCGCTTCGGCGCCGACCTCAACTGGAGCCTCGATGCCTGGCGCGCCAGCATCGGCGTCGCGCACTACTTCCGCCAGGACCGGGTCGCCGAGCACGAGACGCCGACCGCGGGCTACACCCTGGTCGACGCGCACCTGAGCTATACGCTCGACGGTGGCGAGGCGACGAGCTGGGAGTTCTTCCTCGACGGCAACAATCTGACCAGTGCCACCGCGCGGCTGCACACCTCGTTCATCAAGGACGCGGCGCCACTGCCGGGCCGCGGCGTCGCATTCGGCGTGCGCGCGTTCTTCTGATCGACAGATTTAGCGCCCGGCGCAGCGCGCGCAGACGCCATGCACCTCGAGCGTCTGCGCGCTCGGCTGGAAGCCGTACTCACGCGCCTGCTCGCTGAGCAACCGGGCCACGCCGGCATCGCAGACTTCGATCGCACTCGAACAGACGTCACAGATCAGGAATGGCACCTGATGCGTCTCGGCCGGATGATGGCAGGAGACGTAGGCATTGATCGATTCGAGCTTGTGGATAAAGCGGTGGCCGAGCAGGAAATCGAGCGCCCGGTAGACCGTCGGCGGTGCGGCGCCCTCGCGTTCGCCCTTCAGGCGGTCGAGCAGGTCGTAGGCCTTGACCGGCTTGTCACTCGCGGCGACCAGCTCGAGCACGGCACGGCGCAGCGGCGTCAGGCGCAGGCCGCGCGCCTCGCAGGTCGCCGCCACTGCACGCACGAAGCCGCGCGCGTCGTGGTGGTGCTCATGGCTGCCGTGTTTGTGCGGTGAGGCGGTAGCCATACCGGTCGCCTGCGGAAAACTGCGCGAATGTTAGCACCGCCAGCGGGGCAGGCTCAGCGCCCGGCCGGCGCGCCGCCGCGATCGGGCAAGGCCGCACCGCAGCGCCCGCAGCGAGCCGCACCCGTCGCGTTCGCCATGCCGCAGGCCGGGCAGCGGCGTGGCGACGGCGCGAGCAGCGAGATCAACCAGCCGATCGGCCCGAGCGTCGCGCCGAGCACGACCCCCTTCCAGAACGCGCCACGCCACCAGCCGATCAGGCCACCGACCACCGTGAACAGCACGGTGAGCCAGATCAGCAGCCACCAGTCGATCATCGCCAGCAGCTCGTGCAGCAGGGCCAGCGC
>CAYYHP010000079.1:0-11810 GCA_964471815.1 uncultured Rhodanobacteraceae bacterium | reverse complement strand
CGTTCGCCCCCGCGACGTTCCGAGCCGGCCAGGGCTGTCTGGCCGACTCACGAAATCCGCGCACGGCTCCTTTTGCGCCGCTCGGGTTCCGATTGCGAATAAGCACCGTTCGCACGCAAACCGAACAGACGCTTCCCGGTAGTCGGACGGCCGGACGAAACGATGCTCGTCACCGACGTATGCTGGCTCTTACCGAGCGCGCTGGCAGACGCCTGCCGGACAGGCCACCGGACGACGATTTGGCCGCGCACGGCACATCCGTCACGTGCGACCCTATGGCAATGCAGCACGCACCCCATTCCTCGCTCGCCATCATCGGTGGTGGCCCGGCCGGCCTGATGGCGGCCGAGGTAGCCATCGAAGCCGGCGTGCCGGTCGATCTCTACGACGCCATGGGTTCGGTCGGCCGCAAGTTTCTGCTCGCCGGCAAGGGCGGCCTGAACCTTACGCACTCCGAACCGTTCGGGCGGTTCGTCGCGCGTTACGGGCTGCGCCGCGACACGGTGGCGCGCTGGCTGGCGGACTTCGACGCGGACTCCTTGCGCGCCTGGACGCGCGGGCTCGGCGTGGAGACCTTCGTCGGCAGTTCGGGGCGCGTCTTCCCGACCGATCTGAAGGCGGCGCCGTTGTTGCGTGCCTGGATACGGCGACTGCGCGGCAGGGGCGTGCGTTTTCACATGCACCGGCGCTGGTGCGGCTGGAACGGGAATGGCGAACTGCGCTTCGCCAGCCACGACGGCGAACGCCACGTGCAGGCCGATGCCGTCGTGTTCGCCCTCGGCGGGGCGAGCTGGCCGCGGCTCGGCTCGGATGGCGCCTGGATCGATCCATTCGCGGAAGCGGGCCTGCCGATCGCCCCGCTGCAGCCGGCCAACTGCGGCTTCGACATCGGCTGGAGTGAGCACTTCGCAACGCGTTTCGCCGGCCAGCCGGTCAAGCCGGCCTGCATCGCCTGGGTCGACGACGCAGGCCAAGCGCAAGCACGCCAGGGCGAGTTCGTCGTCACCGCGACGGGCATCGAGGGCAGCCTCGTCTATGCCCTTTCCGCCGGGTTGCGCGAGCGCATCGCGCGGGAGGGCGGGACGACGATCCATGTCGATCTCGCACCGGGCCGTGATCCCGAGCGGTTGGCGCGCGATCTCGGCAAACCTCGCGGTGGACGCTCGATCACGGAACATCTGCGGCGTACGGCGGGTATCGAAGGCGTGAAGGCCGGCCTCTTGCGCGAATGCCTCGAAAAGACCGACTTCGACGATCCGGCGGCCCTCGCCGCGCGGATCAAGGCGCTGCCATTGCGCCTCTTGCGTCCGCGACCGGTCGACGAGGCGATCAGCACCGCGGGTGGCGTGCGTCTCGAGGCTCTCGACGAGCACCTGATGTGGCGTGATCGGCCTGGCGTGTTCTTCGCTGGCGAGATGCTCGATTGGGAAGCGCCGACCGGCGGTTACCTGCTCACGGCCTGCTTCGCGAGCGGACGCCGCGCCGGCGCGGGCGCCGCGGCCTGGTTGCAGCGTAGGCACCACTCCGCGGTATCGACCGCCTAATGCCTGCGGCGGGTAGCTGAGCGCGCCGCCCACGCGATGCAGGTGATCGAGCGGGCGCCGGTCGCCGTGGCGTGGTCATGGCCTGCGTTGCAGTCGCCGCCGAATCACGCCATCTACCGACGGAACTCAGGCTCCCTGCCCTAGCATCGACTCATCTCCCTTCCGGGAACCAGACACATGGGGCGGCTGGCCGAACGCGTCTACATCGACGGAGCGGACATCGCGCGGATCCGCCACTGGATCGATGAGCTCGCCGCCGGTGCCTGGGTCAAGGTCACGTTCGACGAGGGCCGCAAGTCCTATACGGGTCTCGTCGTCGACCGACCGAACCCGGAGCTGTTCTTCGATGCGAATGGCATCGAGGGCGTCAATGCAGTCCTCCGGCTCGAGGATCCCGAAGTGCCCGGATGGATCCGTGACGTCTGGGTAGGCGACATCATCGACATCGAGAAGCCGCTACCGCGCTAGTGACGACGGCGGGCACTACGCCGCACGCATCTGCCGGTAGGCAGCGAGCGCTGCCTCGCGCGAGGATCTGAGATCGACCATCGGTGCGGGATAACCGCTGCGTGCGAGTCGCGCCGGCTGCGTCCACGGCGCGTGGATGACGTTCTTCTCGAAACCAGAGATCTCGGGTATCCAGCGCCTTACGTACGTACCGTCCGGATCGAAACGCTCGCCTTGCGTGACTGGATTGAAGATGCGGAAGAACGGCGCCGCATCCGCACCACAGCCGGCAGTCCATTGCCAACCTTGTGTGTTGTTCGCGAGGTCGGCGTCGACCAGCGTGTCCCAGAACCAGCGGGCGCCATGCTGCCACGGCAGGCGCAGGTTCTTGGTCAGGAAACTTGCAACGATCATGCGCACGCGGTTGTGCATCCAGCCGGTCGTCCACAGCTCGCGCAGGCCGGCATCGATGATCGGCACGCCGGTGCGGCCATGCCGCCAGCGCGCGAGCAACGCGCCATCGTCGTCGCGCCACGGGAAACGGTCGAACTGCGGATCGAGACTGCGCTCGGGCGTCTGCGGGAAATGGAACAGCAGGTGATACGAGAATTCACGCCAGCCGAGCTCGCGGATGAAAGACTCCGCCCCGGCACGCAGGCGCGCGCCCTGCCCTGCAGCCGCGAGGGCACGTGACTCGATCGCCCAGAGAACCTGCATCGGCGAAAGCTCGCCGAAATGCAACGGTGCCGACAGACGCGACGTGCTGGATTCGGCCGGGAAATCACGCCGCTCCGGGTAATCGGCCAGGGCCTCGTCGCAGAACCGCGCGAGCTGCGTCGCGGCGTCGCGCTCACCGGGGCGCCAGCTGGCCTGCAAGCCTTCATCCCAGCGGATCCGCGGCAGAAGCCTGAGCACCTCGACCGTCAAGCTGCCAGCCACAGGGGGCCCGGGAAGATGCCTCGGTGCTTCGAGTGGCGGATGCGGTGCAAGCCGTTGACGGGCATTGCGCCAGAATGGCGTGAACACCTTGTACGGCTCGCTGCGGCCGGTGGCGATCGTCCAGGGCTCGACGAGAAGGCTCGCATTGAAACTCTGCGCCTCGATGCCGTGCTCACGCAGCACCTGCTTGACGCGCCTGTCGCGCGCGATCGCCGCGGGCTCGTAGAGCCGATTCCAGTACACGGCCTCGGCACCGATCACGCGCACCAGATCAAGCAAAGCGACTTCGCTCGACCCGACGCACACGTGCAGCGCATTGCCGCGCTGGCGCAGATCGGCATCCAGCGCGGTCAGCGAATGATGCAGCCACCAGCGGCTCGCGGCCCCGGGCGCCCAGGCTCGTTCCTCGTCCGGCGCGTGGATGTAGACCGGCAGGATGCGCTCGTGCGCGCGCCGTGCGGCATCGAGCGCAGGGTTGTCCGCAAGGCGCAGGTCGCGCCGGAACCAGACGATCGCGGTGCTCATTCGCGGGTCACGCGGGCAGAAAACGGACTGCCGTCGAGGTTAGCCGCAGGCCGCGTCGGCAGAGTGTGAATCGACGGCCTGCATCGATCGACGGAAACCGGAATGCGGTGGATCGATGCAGACCGGACCCCGACTGGCAAAGCGATGGCGCGGCAGGCCGGCAAGGGTTGCATCAAGTTCGGACACGATTCCGCAGCCGCCGCGCGACTTCGTCGAAAAACCCCTCCGGCAGCTCCGCACGCACTGGCACGAACCACCAGCGCTCCCGTGCAAATCCCGCGACCTTGACCGCATCCTTCTCGGTCATCAGCACAGGCCGGGTATCGCCGAAGTCCAGATCGCCAGCATGAAAGGCGTGATGGTCCGGAAACGCATGCGGATCGAAAGCGAGACCGAGCGCGGCAAGGCTGTCGAAGAAGCGCTGCGGGTTGCCGATGCCGGCGACGGCATGCACACACTGGCCAATGAAGGTGGCGAGCGGGCGATGCTCGCCCGGGCGGGCGATGCACCGCGCCTCGTCCGGGACCAGACGCATCGTGAACTCGCCGGATGCTGCAGTCGCGCCATTGCAGACGCGCAGGTCTATGGCTTCGAGCCGATCGAGTGGTTCGCGCAGCGGGCCGGCCGGCAGCAGGCGCCGGTTGCCGAAGCGGCGTGCGCCGTCGATCACGCAGATCTCGACGTCACGTGCGAGGCGATAATGCTGGAGCCCGTCATCGGCAAGGACCACGTCGACCGCATGACGCTCGACGAGCCGGCGCGCGGCCTCGACCCGATCGCGCCCGACGATCACCGGGGCGCCGGTCTGGCGCCGGATCAGGCACGGCTCGTCGCCGACCTCCCCGGGCACGGATTCCGGCATGACCTCGCCCAGGCCCCGCCCATGTCCGCCGTAGCCGCGGCTGACGACGCCGGGACGGAAGCCGCGTGCGCGCAGCGCTTCGACGAGCGCGATCGTGAGCGGCGTCTTGCCGGTACCGCCGACGGTGAGATTGCCGATCACGACGACCGGTACCGGCAGCCGCAGGCTGGAGAGCCAGCCGCGCCGGTACGACGCACTGCGCAACGCCACGAGCGTGGCGTAAACCTGCGCCAGAAGGCGGGTCCAGAGCGGCGGGACGGCATCGCCGTACCAGTAGCGTTCGAGGCGGCCTGCGTCCACCCCAGGCGCCTCAGCCAGTTACCGCGTCGTGGAACTGCATCCTGTGCAGCGCGGTGTAATGGCCGCCGCGTGCGAGCAGCTCGGCATGCCGGCCGGTCTCGACGATGCGGCCATGATCCATCACGACGATCTGGTCGGCATGCTCGATGGTCGAGAGCCGGTGCGCGATGACCAGCGTGGTCCGCTGCCTCATCAGGCGCTGCAGGGCGTCCTGGATCAGTCGCTCGGATTCGGTGTCGAGCGCGCTGGTCGCCTCGTCGAGGATCAGGATCGGCGCGTTCTTGAGCAGGGCCCGCGCGATGGCGATGCGCTGGCGCTGGCCGCCGGACAGCAAGGCACCGCCTTCACCGACCCGGCTGTCGAGCCCTTCCGGCAGACGGCGGATGAATTCCATCGCATTGGCCGCTTCGGCCGCGGCGTGGATCTCCGCCTCGCTCGCCTCGCCGAGTGCACCGTAGGCGATGTTGCGCGCGATCGTGTCGTTGAACAGCACGACCTGCTGGCCGACCAGTGCGATCTGCGCACGCAGGCTGGCCAGCGTGTACTCGGTCAGCGGTCGGCCATCGAGCAGGACCTCGCCGGCGGTCGGCTCGTAGAAGCGCGGAATCAGGCTGGCGAGGCTGGTCTTGCCGCTGCCAGAACGGCCGACGAGTGCGGTGACCGTGCCGGGTGCGCAGACCAGATCGATCCCGTGCAGCGCGGGCTGGGCGGCACCGGGATATACCAGTTCGATGCCCGTGAAGCGGATCTCGCCAAGACAGTCGGTAAGCTGGCGCGTGCCCTGGTCGGTCTCGACGGGCGTGTCGACGATCGCGAACAGGTCCTGCGCCGCGGCCACGCCCCGCTGCATCATGGCCTGTACGGTCGTCAGCCGCTTCAGCGACGGCAGCATGAACATCATCGCCGTGATCAACGACATGAAGGCGCCCGAGGACATCGCTGCGAGGATCGATGGACGCGTGGCGAAGAAGATGATCGCGGCGAGCGCCGTCGCGGCGACGAGCTGCACGAGCGAAGTCGATATCGCATTGGTCGCGGCGACCTTCAGGTTCAGGCGCCGGTTCTGCTGACTGACCTCGGCGAAGCGGTGTTCCTCGTACTCGCGTCCGCCGTAGATCTTCACCTCGCGCTGGCCACCGACGACTTCCTCGACGATGCCGGTCACCGCACCGACCGATTGCTGGATGCGGCGACTGATGCGCCGGTAGCGCCGGCCGACGATCCAGACCACCGCTGCGACCAGCGGTGCCATCACAAACAGCATCAGGGTCAGGCGCGCGCTGTGATAGAGCATCACGCACAACATGCCGATCACCATGAGGCTGTCGAGCACCATCACCTTGACGGATTCCGTGCTGGCATGGGCGACCTGCTCCACGGTGTAGGCCAGGCGCGAGATCAGCTGGCCCGAGGACTCGTGGTCGAAGAATGCCGACGGCAGGCGCAGATAGCGCGCGAACACCTCGCGGCGCAGGGCGAGCACCACGCCACGGCCGATGTACGCCACGCCATAGTCGGTGCAGAACGTGGCGGTGCCGCGCACCACGAACAGACCGACGATGACGATCGGCATCCAGAAGATCGTCGCCGCATCGCGTGCGACGAACAGGTTGTCGAGCATCGGCTTGATCAGGTACGTGAACGCGGCGCCGACGCCGGCATCGAACGTCATGCCGACGAGGGCGAGCGCCGCGAGCGGCCAGTGCCGCGCCGCATAGCCGAGCAGCCGTCGGTAGCTCGCCGCGGCGGAAGCGGTCGGCGCGCTCACTTGCGCTGCGAATCCCTGGCCGGCGTGGTCGCGATCGAGAGATGCGTGAAACCGAGCTGGCCGAGGGCATCCATCGCCGTGACCACGGCCTGGTGTGGCGTCTGCGCGTCCGCACGCAACAGCACGGGCCGCTCGTGGTCATCCCCGGCAAGACGCTGCAGCGCGTCCTTCAGCGCATCGGCGCCGGGCTGCAGGACTTCGCTGCCGTCCACGAAGTAGTGCCCTTCGCGATCGACCATCAGGACCAGCGCGTGATCCAGGCTGTGCTCGGCGGTCTCGCTAGCCTGCGGCAACGCGACCTTGAGGCGCGAGCGCTGTTCGAAGGTTGCGGTCAGGACGAAGAACATCAGCAGCGTGAGCATCACGTCGATCAACGGGATGACGTTGATCTCGAAGTCGTCGTCGCGGCGTGCGGCGGACAGGCGCATGCGCGGGCCTCAGCGCACCGCACGCACGCCGGCCGGCGTGGCGCCTTCGGTCGGCGCGGTCAGCTCGTCGAGCAGACTGCCGGCCTCCTGTTCCATGACCACGACGAAACCGGCGATACGTGAACGGAAGAAGCGGTGGAAGGCGTACGCAGGAACGGCCACCACGAGACCCGTCGCCGTGCAGACCAGCGCCTCGCCGATGCCGCCGGCCATCTGCTGTGCATCGCCAATGCCATGCACCATCACTGCGAGGAACATGCGGATCAGGCCGATCACCGTGCCGAGCAGGCCGAGCAGCGGCGAGATCAAGGCGATCGTACCGAGCGTACTGAGGAAGCGTTCGAGGCGATGCAGGACGTGCCGGCCGGTGTCTTCGATGCGCTCCTTGATGAGCTCGCGCGGCCGGTTGCGCACCGCGAGTGCGGCGGCGAGGACCTCGCCGAGCGGCGAATTCGCGCGCAGCTGGGCGAGATGCTCGGCATCGAGCTTGTGCGTGCGGGCCCAGGCGCGCACCTGCTCGCCGAGTTCGGGCGGCACGACTGCCTTGCGGCGCAGCGTCCAGAAGCGTTCCAGGATGATCGCGAGCGCCAGGGCCGAACAGGCCAGGAGCGGCAGCATGCCATAGCTGCCCGCCATGAGGATTTCGAGCACGCGGGAACTCCGTTGTTGCCGGATGCGGCACGTCGGCCGCCGTGGCCGCGATGATAGCAGCGAACGCGGCCCTGCCACGCGGCAAGCACCGGCGTGGCGGATGGCTCACGGCTCGCGCCAGTAGGCGCGGCGATCGCGGCGGCACAGTCGCTCGGGCACGATAGGCTCCGACGATTGCAGATGCAGCTCGATGCAGCCCGTCTCGGCCGTGTTCAACACTGGAATGCCCTGTGCCGCATATCGTCGCAGCACGTCGGGATGCGGGTGACCGAAGCGCGAACGGTAGCCGGCGGAAACCAGCGCGATTGCCGGGTGCAATGCCTCGAGCAGGCCCTCGCTCGATGAAGTGCGACTGCCGTGATGCGGCACGACCAGGACCAGCGGCAGGGTCGAGTCACCGACCGCCGCCGCGATCTCGGGTTCGATGCGTGCCGATACGTCGCCCGGAAACAGGGCGCGCGCATGCCGGCCTTCGATCAGCACCACGCAGGAGCCGTCGTTGTCGCGCCGCACCGCATCGGCCGGCGGCGATACGACCCGGAAACGGACTTCGTTCCAGACCCAGCTCTCTCCGGCCCGGCACGTCGCCGCCGCAATCGGCAGACGTTCCGGCACGCTGCTTTCGGTGACCTCCGGCATGAACGCCGCCGCTACCGCGCGCGCGCCACCGGCATGGTCGTTGTCGCCATGACTGACAACCAGGCGGTCGAGACGCGTGACGCCGAGCGCGTGCAGGCTCGGCACGACCGCCGCCTCGCCGAGATCGAAACCCGATGGATAGCGCGCGCCGGCATCGAACAACAGGGCATGGTCGGCGGTATGCGCCAGAACCGAAAGGCCCTGCCCGACGTCGACGACAAGCAGATCGAAAGCGCCCTCGGCGAGCGGCGGTCGCGCCGGCCAGAGCAGCGGCAGGAACAGCAATGCCGCCAGCGCACGGCCTGGAACGCCACGCGGCAGCAGCAGCCAGAAGGCCCCCAGCATCGCCAGCACGAAGGCGGTGAGCGATGGCTCGGGCAGGAACCACTGTGCACCCGGCCATCCCGCGAACCATTCGAGCAGTGCCCACTGCGTCTGCATCGCCCACGCGGCGAGCTGCAGGATCGCGCCACCGGCGACCGGCAGCGTGACGAGCAGCAGGCTGCCGAGCAGGGTCAGCGGTACCACGACGAAGCTCACGAACGGCACGGCGACGAGGTTCGCGAGCGGTCCTACGAGTGAACTCTGGCCGAAGAACCAGACACCGAGCGGCAGCAGGCCGAGGCTCATCGCGCCCTGGGCGATGACGAGGTCGCGCCACCAGCGCCCGGATTCCGCACCGAGGCAGAGCATCAACCAGGCTACGCCGATGAAGGACAGCCAGAAGCCCGGCGCGAGCACGGCGAGCGGATCGGCCACGATGATGACGCCCCCGGCAAGCGCAAGTCCCTGCGCCGGCGACGGTGCGCGCCGGGCGAGCGTCGCGAGCGCGACCGTGCCGATCATCAGCAGCGTGCGCGTGGTGGGCACGCCGAAGCCGGCGAGCGCCGAATAGGCCGTCGCCGTGACGAGACCGCCGAGCCCCTCGATCACCGGCGCGGGCCAGCGCAGGACAAGGCGCGGGAACGACTTCCAGACTCGCCGTACGAGCAGCACGCCGAGTCCGGCGAGCAGGCCGACGTGCAGGCCCGATATCGCGATCAGATGGCCGACGCCGGTCGCACGCAGCACCTGCCATTCGTGCTCACCGATGCCACCCTGATCGCCCACCGCGAGTGCACGCAGCAGATGACTTTCCGGCGAATCGCCGAGACGTGCGCCGATGGCCGTGGCGATGCGCTGGCGCAAGCCGTCGATACAGACCCCGGACGTGTCGAGCAGGCGGTTCGGTCCTTCTTCGCGCACATAGCCGGTCGCGACGATGCCCTGCTGCAATGCGTGTCGCTCGAAGTCGAAGCCACCCGGATTGAGCAGTGCGCGCGGACGCTTCAGTCGCACGCGCAATTGCCAGCGCGAGCAGGCCGCGGGCGGCGTGGTGCGATACCAGGACAGCCGCAGCGTGCCGTTCAGCGGAATGGCCTGCCCGTCCAGCGTCGCGGATTCCACGGCGAGATCGAAGCGCACCGCATCGTCCTGCGCATCGGGCAGATCGCGCACCTGGCCACTGACGTCCAGGTCGCGTCCTTCGAGTTCGCGTGGCAGGCGCTCGGCAAGCGCGAGGTCGGCACGCCAGGCCGTCCAGGCGAAACCCGCCAGAGCGAATGCCACGAGGCGCAGGCGCGGCCAGCGCCACAGCGCAGACAGGGCCACCACTCCAAGCAGCAGGTCGAGCGGGCGCGCTGGCAGGACCGGCAGGCACTGCACGAGTACCGCACCGGCGAGCAGCGCGAGCGCGGCGGCCGGATCGAAGCGCAGCGGAGGCCGTTCGGGGCGTGGCGCGGCGTCAGGCATCCCGGTCCCGGCGCGCGGCTAGACTGGCTTCGCGACCTCGTGCAGCCGGCCGCCGTGCAATTCGAGTACGCGGTCCATGCGCTGCGCGAGATGGTGGTCGTGCGTGACCAGCACGAAGCTCGTGCCGATCTCGCGGTTCAGCTCCAGCATCAGTGCGTACACCTGTGCGGCGTTCTTCTCGTCGAGGTTACCGGTCGGCTCGTCGCCGAGCACGCAGGCCGGGCGCGCGACCAGCGCGCGCGCGACCGCACAGCGCTGACGCTCGCCACCGGACAGCTCGCTGGGCTTGTGTTCGAGACGCGCGCCGAGACCGACGCGCTCGAGCAGCCGCGCGGCCTGCTCGCGCGCCTGCGCGATCGCCACGCCGCGGATCAGCAGCGGCATGCAGACGTTCTCGAGCGCGGTGAATTCCGGCAGCAGATGGTGGAACTGATAGACGAAACCGAGTGCCCGGTTGCGCAACCGGCTGCGCGCGGCATCCGAGAGCGCGGACATGCCCTGGCCATCGACCTCGACCTCGCCTTCGGTGGGCGTGTCGAGGCCACCGAGAATGTGCAGCAGCGTGCTCTTGCCGACCCCCGAGGCACCGACGATCGCGAGCGTCTCGCCACGCCGCAAGGCGAAATCCGCGTGTTCGAGCACGGCCGTGCGCAGTTTGCCCTCCTGATAGGTCTTGGCCACGCCGCGCGCGCGCAGGACGATGTCGTCAGCCATGCTCCACCGCCTGAAGTACCGGAGCCACGAAACGGAGCGATCGCATCGGCACGGTCCTCATTCGTAGCGCAGCGCGGCGGCAGGCTCGGTCCTGGCCGCGCGCCAGGCCGGATACAGCGTCGCGAGCAGCGCGAACAGGAACGCGAGCGAGGCGATCCAGCCGACGTCGCTCCAGTGCATGTCCGACGGCAGGTCGCTGATGTAGTACACGTCCGGCGACAGGAATACCACGTCGAAGGTGTGCTCGATCCACTTGACCAGCGCTTCGAGGTTCAGCGCGAGCAGTACGCCGAGCACCACGCCGATCAGGATGCCGATCGCGCCGACGATGAGACCCTGTACCATGAATACGCCCATGATGCTGCGCGGCGTGGCGCCGAGCGTACGCAGGATCGCGATGTCGGCCTGCTTGTCGGTGACCAGCATCACCAGCGTCGAGACCAGGTTGAACGCGGCCACCGCGACGATCAGCGAGAGGATGATGAACATCACGCGCTTCTCCATCGCCACGGCGCGAAAGTAATTCGCGTGACCCTGCATCCAGTCGCTGACCCGATACATCCCGCCGAGGTCGGCTGCGAGTTCGCGGGCCACGCCGAATGCGCGGAACAGATCGTCCAGGCGCAGGCGTATGCCGCTCGGACCGTCCATCTGGTAGAGCCGCGCGGCATCGTCGAGATGCATGACGACGAGGCCGGAATCGTATTCTTCCATGCCGGCCTCGAAGATACCGACCACCGTGCAGCGCTTGAGCCGCGGCACGGCGCCAACCGGCGTGGCACGGAATTCCGGGGCGTAGACCACGACGGTCGAGCCGACGTCGGCACCGATGCGTTGAGCGAGCTCCTTGCCGAGCACGAGGCCGAACGAGCCGGGCTTGAGATCCTCCATGCGTCCGGCGATGAGCTTATGGCCGACTTCGGAAACCGTGGCCTCCTCGACCGGCACGATGCCGCGCACCAGCGCGCCGGCGACGCGCTGGCCCTGCAGCATCGCCTCGCGCTCGATGTACGGTGCCGCACCCAGCACATGCGGATTCGTGCGTGCCTTCCTCACGACCGCGGGCCAGTCTGCGACGCTGTCGCCAGCGCCCTCGATCGTCGCGTGGGCGACCATGCCGAGGATGCGCGTGCGCAGCTCCTTGTCGAAGCCGTTCATCACCGAGATGACGGCGATCAGTGCGGTCACGCCGACCGCGATGC
>CAYYHP010000078.1:0-11866 GCA_964471815.1 uncultured Rhodanobacteraceae bacterium | reverse complement strand
GAGCGGCGTGAAGCGGTAATCGGGGAGCTGGCGCAACGCACGGATCAACGCGATGCCGTCCATGTTCGGCATGTTCACGTCGGCCACCACGCAAGCAAACTTTTCCGTCTTGGCCTTGCCGAGCGCGACCACGCCATCTTCGGCTTCGGCGACGTCGAATCCAGCCGATTTCAGGGCGAAACTGACCATTTGCCGCATCGATGGGGAATCGTCCACGGCGAGAACTCGCTGGCTGCTCATGGGGTGTCTCCGGATGGGGCGTCGACGGTCAGGCCGAGGGCCGCGGTAAGGCCGAGCAGTCGAGCCGCTTCCCTGAGTTCGACGGGCGGATCGTCCAACCGGGTACGTCGGCGCGCAGCGGCACGATCGCGGATGAAGGCACACAGCACCTGTAGCGTGGCGGTATGCAGCCGGTCGACGCGCGGTATCTCGAGCTTGACCACGCGTCGGCTGGTCAGCAGCGGTGTGAGTTGCTGGTGTACGGCAGCGGCATTTTCGATGCCGAGATCCGGCCCGAGGGTGATGGTGCTCATGGTCTCCTCGTGGTTGCGGGTAGCGCCGGGCAGCTGGCCTGTCTGGCCTGCGCGCAGGCGGGTCACACCGGCAACGAGGCAAGGCGCGTGCCGCCGGATTGCCGGCGCCGGCACGGTGGTGGGCCGGCGGCATGGATCGTGCGAGCGTCCACCGCACGATGTGAATGCCATGCGCGTCATGGCGTGGACAGCCTTCCGCGTATGTCGTGGAACATGAGCGGTGCCAAGAGCATTTGTCCGACAGTGTGTCGAGGAACGATCCGCCAGCGCGTCCCAGGGACTGTGGCTCGTGATGCCGGGACACGATCCGGCTGGCGAAGCCCGTCCAGGAATATTTGAAAGTGAAGGTCGCGCGAATCGAGCTGGCCGCCACGCAGGCCAGGTTTTGGTCGGCAGAGAAGGTCAGTGCCTATCCCGTGCTTGCGACTTCAAGGAATCCAGGATGCACGTTCCCAACCTGATGACTAGACGAGGAAGCGTTCTGCATCGAGCAGCAAGGTCAGGGTGCTTTCCTGTCGGGCGACACCCGCCAGCACGTCGCGTGGCATCGCGCTCACAACCTCGGCTGGGCGTTCGATCGCTGCTTCGGAAAGAGCGATCACGTTGGCGACCGAGGTCACCAGCAGGGCCACCGATTCGCCATGCGACTCGAGCACGACCAGTCGCGATTCGGGCGTGATCGGTTCGCGCGGCAGGCCCAGGCCATGTCCGGCATCGCGGACCGGTACGATCTGGCCACGTAGGTTGATGACGCCGAGGATATCCTGGGCCGCGCCGCGCACCGGCACGATGTCGGGCACACGCAGGACTTCCTGTACCTTGAGCAGTTCGACGGCGAAGTACTGGTCGACGAGCAGGAAGCGCAGCCAGCGCGATACGCTCGCGAGTGCGCGCGGCGCCTCGGACGGCTCAGCCGGCGCAAGCACCGATGCGGCACGCGGTATGGCAGGCGCCGTTGCCGGCTGTGGTCCTGCGCTCGTGGGCGGCACCTCCGGCGCTGGCGCCTGCGGCAACGGCCTCGGTATTGGTGCGGACGGCGAAGCAACCGATGCGGCAGCGACGGGCGGGGCGACGGAAACCCCGACGCTGGCGGCCGGCACGCCTTGCGCCACAATCGGCGCCGGCAGTGCGGCGTGCGCGGCTTCCGCTGCCGGCACAGGGTGATCCTGCACGGCCGGTGCGGCGGATATCGTGAGCAGGTCCTCCACGTAACTCTGCAGCGTGACGGTGGTCGTCATGACGGTCGGCCCTCGGGTCCGTGGACGGGAGCGGCAGCCGGGACGTCGCGCACCAGCCAGTCGGCCAGGCGCGCGTAGGCGACGGCGCCGCGTGAGTTCGGATCATGTCGCGCGGGAGTGGCACCGCGGCCACTGGCGTCGCGCAGTCGCGTATCGACCGGAACTTCCTCGCCCCAGACCGCTTCGCCATGCAGGGCGCGCAGCTGTGTGAGCGTCTCCTGGGCCGCGCGCGTGCGTCGATCGTAGAGCGTCGGCACGATCAGCATCGGCAGCGCGCGCGCGCGGGAGCGCGCGACCATCGCCACTGTACGCTGCATCGCGGCGATCGCATGCAGCGCGAGCGGTTCGGTCTGCATCGGCACGATTACGCGATCGGCCGCGGCGAGCGCGGCGACGAGCAGCAGGCCGAGTGCCGGTGGGCAGTCGAGCACGGCGATGTCGAAGGCGTCCGGGGTGGCCGAGAAGGCGCGCACGAGCGTGCTGCCGAGTCCGGGCCGCGCGGCGCCGAGCCGCTCGAGCATGGCCATCTCGGGTTGCGCTGCGAGCAGCGCAACATTTTCCTCGCCAGTCGTGCGTACTAGGTCGGCGAGTGGTGGTGGCGAGTCGCCGAACAGCTCGTGGCTGCCATGCGGCGGTGGTTCGGGCGGTATGCCGAACCAGCGCGTGAGCGAGGTCTGTGGATCGAGATCGACGAGCAGGATGCGCCGCCCGGATGCGGCGAGCGCACCCGCCAGGCCGACCGCCGTGGTGGTCTTGCCGACGCCGCCCTTCTGGTTGGCGATGCACCAGACACGCATGGCTCAGGGGGCTCCGTTCGCCTCGGGCAGCGGCGGTGCGAGGATGACGAACACCACGCGCCGGTTCGCGTTGCGCCCTTCGGACGTGGTGTTGTCAGCGCGCGGCCGCTGCTCGCCGTAGCCGACCACGGCGAGTCGGTCCGCGCTGACACCGCCGTCGATCAGCACGTGCACCGCACTGGCCGCGCGCGCCGCCGCCAGTTCCCAGTTTGATGGGAAGCGCAGCGTCTTGATCGGCACGTTGTCGGTATAGCCTTCCACGCGCACGCTGTTGGGCACCGTACGCAGCACCTCGGAGAGCCGGCTCATGGTCTGGATCGCCCGGGTACGCGGTTCGGCGCTGCCCGAGTCGAACAGCACGTCGGCCTTGATCTCGACCTCGAGCCAGAGCTCGTTGCGGTAGACCGTGACCAGGCCTTCCTGAATCAACTCGGCGAACGCCTTTTCGATCTCGGTTGCGATGCGCCCGAGTTCCTTCTTGGCGCGATTGACGGCCGCCTGGTGAGCTGGCGACTGGCGTGGCGAAGTCGCCGGCTGTGGCAGCTGCGACGTATTGGGCATGTCCCGCAGCAGGTTGGTGGCCAGCATGCCGCGTGGCATTTTGTTCGAGACCATGGTGTTGCGATCCGCCATCGCGCCGCGCTGTTGTACCTTGCCGAGCTGCAGTGGCTGGATCGATTTCGGCGCCCCGCCAAATGCCTCGGCGAGTGAATCGGCGAGCACGCGATACTTGCCTTCGTTGATCGACGAAACGGCATACATCACCACGAAGAACGCGAGCAGCAGCGTGACCAGGTCGCCGTAGGGGATCGCCCAGGCCTCGTGATTGATGTGGTCCTCGTGTGCTTTCTTACGCGCCATGGCGGACTCAGTGCAGGTAGCCCGAGAGACGCGATTCGATGTTACGCGGATTCTCTCCACCGGCAATCGCGATCAGGCCTTCGATAGTCATCTCGCGCGCACGGGTGCGGTCGTGGATGATGCTCTTCAGCTTGCTGGCGATCGGCAGGAAGAAGAGGTTAGCGGTGCCGATGCCGTAGATCGTCGCGGTGAATGCCGCAGCGATGCCATGGCCGAGCTTGCTCGGGTCGGCGAGGTTCTTCATCACCGCGATCAGGCCGAGCACTGCGCCGATGATGCCGAGCGTGGGTGCGTAAATGCCCATGCCCTCGAAGAATTTCGCTGCGGCAAGATCATTGTGTTCCTGTGAGGAGAGGTCGATCTCGAGCACCGCGCGGATCACGTCCGGCTCGGAGCCGTCGACGAGCATCTGCAAGCCTTTCTTGAGGAACGGATCGCCCTGCGCCTCGACCTCGCTCTCCAAGCCGAGCAAGCCCTGTTTGCGCGCGATGTTGCTCCATTCGATGATCTTGCTGATCAGCTCCTGGTCGCCAGTCGGCGGTGGTTTGAATGCCCAGCCGGCGATCGCCATCGCGCGCTTGAACGTCGCCATCGGCGTCTGCACGAGGATGGCTGCGATCGTGCCCATGATGACGATGACGAAGGCAGCCGGCGACCACAGCGCGCCGAGTCCAGCACCCTTGAGGACGCTGCCGATGAGCAGTGAGACCAGAGCGAGGATGACCCCGACGAGTGAGAGAGTATCCATGCAATCCTTATCGGCCGGGCCGCCCTGGAATTGAGTCGGGCAAGCGGGTTCTTGCGTGTTTTTCCGATCGTCCGGGCGTGGCAGTCAGCGCCTGGAGGTGACCGGCGCCGGCACGCGGGCAGCAAATCGCACCGGCCAGGTAGATTTAGTACGCGAGCCCACCGACATCGAGGATCAGCGCGAGGCTGCCATCGCCGATCAACGTTGCGGCGGCAAGGCCGGGCAAGCCGCGCACCGAGTTCGGCAGAGGCTTGACCACCACTTCCTCGCGACCGCGCACCTGATCGACCACCAGGCCGTAACGCACCGGACCGTACTGCACGAGGACAACGCAACTGCCAGGTGGCGCGCTCTCGTCCGCGCCGAGCCAGTCGCGCAGGAACACCAGCGGCAGGGTCTGGCCGCGCAGATCGAGTATCCCGTGACCATCGAGGTGGCGCAGTTCGCCCGGGCGGTAATCGAACACTTCTTGCACGCAGGCCAGCGGCAGCGCGTATTGCCGCGCTGCCGCCGATACCAACAGGGTCGGCAGGATCGCGAGAGTCAGTGGCACGTGGATCATGAAGCGTGTGCCGCGACCGCGTTCCGACGTGATCGTCACGCGTCCGTTGAGTTCGGACAGCCGCGATTTGACGACGTCCATGCCGACGCCGCGGCCGGAAATGTCGGTGACGTTCTCCTTGGTCGAGAAGCCCGGTAGGAAAATCAGTTGCAGGCATTCCTCAGAGGACAAGCGAGCCGCGCTATCGACATCGATCAGTCCTTTTTCGCGTGCCTTGTCGCGCAGGCGTTCCGGGTCGATGCCGGCGCCGTCGTCGCTGACCGTGATTAGAATATGGTCGCCTTCCTGTTGCGCGGCGAGGCGCAGCTGGCCTGCGCGCGGCTTGCCGATCCGCTGGCGCAGATCAGGCGTCTCGATGCCATGGTCGATCGCATTGCGCACCAGATGCACAAGCGGGTCGACGAGCGCTTCGACGAGGTTCTTGTCGAGTTCCGTGTCCTCGCCGAGCAGCTCGATCTCGACCTCCTTAGAAAGTTGGCGGGCGACGTCGCGGGCGAGTTTCGGAAAGCGCGCGAAGGCGCGTCCGACGGGTTGCATGCGTACGCGCATCACCGCGGCCTGTAGGCGCGTGGTCACGAAATCGAGTGCGCCGACCGCACGCTCGAACTCCTCGTTGCGCTGGCGGCGCTGCAGGGTTTTCAGGCGATTGCGTGCGAGCACCAGTTCGCCGACCAGGTTCATGATGCCGTCGAGCCGACGCGTATCCACACGTACGCTGCTCTCGGCCGCTGCCGGCGTATGGGAATGGTGCGGTGGGGCCGCATGCTCTTCGGCCACCGGCGCATGGGCAGGCGAGGGCAGTGGTGCAGCGGCCGGCGCAGGCGTCATCGCCGGTGCAAGTCCCGACGGTGCAGCGCCGGCGCCGTGGAAGTGGTCGAGCAAGGCTTCGAATTCGGCGTCGCTGATTGGCTCGTCGGGATTGCCGACCAGCACCGGAGGTGGTGGCGGCGTCGCTTTGAGTTGTGCGGCTTGGCGCAATGACGCCAACAGATCGGCCGGTGCCGGCGCGGCATTCCCGCCACGGCCGACTTCGGCGAGCATCGTGCTGACCTCGTCGAGCGCGCGCTGCACAAGATCGAACATTGCCGCATCGCCGAGCAGCCGGCCATGACGCAGATGGTCGAACAGCTCCTCGACGGCATGGCAGAGATCGACCAGCGCCGTCAGGTGCAGGAAGCCCGCCCCGCCCTTGATCGTGTGGAAGCCACGGAAGACGGTGTTGAGCATTTCCTCGTCGCGCGGCGAGCGCTCGAGCTGGACAAGCTGCTCACCGAGCCGTTCGACGATTTCCCCGGCTTCCACGAGGAAGTCGGCAGCAATGTCGGCGGTGACGGCGGTCATACGGAACTCCGATACCGGTAGGTTCAGAGGCCGAGACCGGAGAGCAGGTCGTCGGCGTCGTTCTGCGACACGGCATGCATGTCGAGACCCGGCACGGCCGGTCCGGACAACCGCGAACGCTCCGGGTCTTGGGGCTGTGGTTTGTCGTCGATGACCACGCCGATCTCGGCGATGCCCGCCTCGACGTGATGCACGATATCGACCACGCGGCGGATGATCTGCCCGGTCAGATCCTGATATTCTTGAGCTAAAGTAACTTGTGAAAGATTGCGTCGTAATGCTGTCCACGCGGCATCGGCCTGCGCCTGTTGCGCGGCATCGCGAAGTCCGTCGAGCAGGCTACGACTATCCTCGATAAGATCGAGAGTGCGATGGGTTGCCTCCTCGGTCATGCGGATCACGTAATCGAGTCGGGCCCGTGCGTCAGGCAGGTCATGGCCGGCGAGCGCGCCAAGTCGGCCATCGAGCGGCAATGCGGCGATATCCGCGTTGAATACGCGGACCATGCGGCTGCAGGTCGTATACAGTGGCCTTGAGCGCCACTCAGCCAGTGTCTCGATGCATTCGCGACAGCGCGTTTCGTCACCGCCATCGAACGCCGCCAGTGCGGCGCGCAGTAGGTCGCCGAGCGCCTCGTGGTCAAGCGCCGGCGTGTTCATGCGGCAACCCCGATCCGCTCGAAGATCTTGGCCATTTTTTCGTGCAGGGTCTGCGCCGTGAAAGGCTTGATGATGTAACCATTCACGCCGGCCTGCGCCGCTTCGATGATCTGGTCACGCTTGGCTTCGGCCGTGACCATGAGTACTGGCAGGCGCGCAAGCTTCGGGTCGGCGCGGATGCCGCGCAGCAGATCGATGCCGGTCATGCCGGGCATGTTCCAGTCGGTCACGACCAGGTCGCAGGCATTGTTGCGCAGGAAGGCCAGGGCGCTGCCGCCGTCCTCGGCCTCTGCGATGTTGACGAAGCCGACGTCGGTGAGCAGGTTCTTCACGATCCGCCGCATGGTGGAGATGTCGTCTACGACCAGGATCTTGATGTTCTTGTCCATGCGTATGCCCGTCGGGTTGCGGTATGGCGGTGGTCAGGGAGAAGTCGGATCGCCGATCCAGAGCGCCAGTCGCGCGCGGAGGCGCAACAGGGCCTGGCCGTGGATCTGGCAGACGCGCGATTCACTGACGCCGAGCACGGCGCCGATCTCGCGCAGGTTCAATTCCTGTTCGTAGTACAGCGAGAGCACGAGCTTCTCGCGCTCTGGCAGCGTCTCGATTGCGGCGATGAGCGCCTGCTGGAATTCCTCGTTCTCGAGATAGCGGGCTGGTGAGGTTCCATGCCCGGCGATGTTCAGACGCGATTCGCCCGAATCGTCTGCATGTGCGTCGAGGCTCAGCACCTGGCCGCGCGCGGCGTCCTCGAGCAGACGCCCGTAATCGTCGAGCGGCATCTGCAGTGCCGCAGCGACTTCTGTGGCGCTCGCCGCGCGACCGGTACGCTGCTCGATCTCGCGAGTCGCTTCGGCGGCTTCGCGCACCCGGCGATGTACCGAGCGCGGCACCCAGTCGCCGCGACGAATCTCGTCGAGCATCGCGCCGCGGATGCGGATCGAGGCATAGGTCTCGAACGAGGCGCCCTGGCTCGCGTCATAGCTGCGCGAGGCTTCGATCAGGCCGATCATGCCGGCCTGGACGAGATCGTTGACGTCCACGCTGGCCGGTAGGCGTGCGGCGAGATGATGGGCGATGCGCGCGACCAGATCGGTATTACGCGCAACCACCTCCGCCGCGGCCTGGCGCTGCACGGCGCGATATTCGGCCTGGGCCTGGACGATCATGCGGAGACTCCGGCGCCGGCGACGAGGCGCTCGACGAAGAATTCCACCGGACCGCGCGGTCCGGTCGGTGCGCGCCAGCGGTCGATGTTGCGCGCGATCGAACGCAGGGCCTGGGCCGAGGCGCTCGACGGGAACGCTTCGACCACCGCCTGCTGGCGCTGGATCGCACGGCGCAGCCATTCGTCGTACGGGATCGTGCCAAGGAAGCTCACGGTGATGTCGAGGAAACGCTCGGTGACACGGGCAAGCTTGTCGAACAGCTCACGGCCCTCGGCCGCATTGCGTACCATGCTCGCCAGCACGTGCACGCGGCTCACGCCACGTTCGCGCGAGAGCACCTTGATCAGCGCGTAGGCGTCGGTGATCGAAGCCGGCTCGTTGCAGACCACCACGATCACGTCCTGCGCGGCCTGGGCGAAGGTCAGCACGCTGTCGGAGATGCCGGCGGCGGTATCGACCACCATCACGTCGAGGTCCTGGCGCAGTTCGGAGAACGCGCGGATCAGGCCGACGTGCTCCTGCGGATCGAGCTCGGCCATACGCCGCTTGCCGGACGCCGCCGGAACCACGACCAAGCCGTGCGGCCCTTCGAGCAGGGTGTCCTCGAGCGCGCAACGGCCTTCGATCACATCGGCGAGCGTGAAGCGCGGCGACAGGCCGAGCAGCACGTCCACGTTGGCGAGACCGAGGTCGGCGTCGAGCAACAGGGTGCGCCGGCCCGTGTCGGCAAGCGCGACCGAGAGGTTCACGGAAACGCTGGTCTTGCCGACGCCGCCCTTGCCGCTGGTCACTGCGATCACGCGCACCGGCTTCGGAACGGGCGCGGCATGGCGCAGGCCCTGTGCCTGATCGGTGCGCACGGACTCAAGCCGCGACATGGGAATCCTCCATGGTGGCGGCGCGCCGCAGTTCGGTCAGGCGCAGCACCAGGCGCTGCGGCTCGGCCTTGTGGATGTCCTCAGGCACGCGCTGGCCGTCGGCGATGTAGGCGATCGGCAGGTTGTGGCGTACCACGACCGACAATGCAGAGCCCAGCCGGCCGGTTTCGTCGAGCTTCGTGAGGATCGTGCCGCGCGGTTCGGCCATGCCGAAGCGGCGCACGACCTCGTCGAGATCCTGCGGCTGCGCGTTGGCCGGCATGACGAGATAGCTCTGCGTCTTGCGCGAGGCGCGCAGCCATGAGAGCTGCTGGCCGAGCGCACGGTCACGCTGGCCGAGGCCAGCCGTATCGACGAGCACCAGGCGGTAGTCCGCGAGCCGCTCGATGGCTTCGTTGAAGCTTGGTTCGTCAGTCGCTTCGATGACCGGCATGCCGAGCAGGCGGCCATAGGTGTAGAGCTGTTCACGCGCGCCGATGCGGTAGGCATCGGTGGTGACGAGGGCAACGTCGCGCGCGCTGTGCCGGCGCGCGTAGCGTGCGGCGAGCTTGGCGAGCGTCGTGGTCTTGCCGACGCCGGTCGGGCCGATCAGGGCAACCACGCCACCGTCTTCGATTGGTTCCTGCGGCAGTACCGGCAGTGACTTGGCGAGAATGCCGAGCAGCAGACCGCGTGCGCGGCGCAGGTCGGCATCGGCCGGAATGCAGCTGACGATGGAGTGCGCGAGGCCAGGATCGCATCCGTAGCCGTCGAGTTCCTCGAGTGCCGCGGCACGTACCGGCGTGCCCTTGAGGCGTTCCTCGGTGAATCGCCCGACTTCGCGTTCGAGCACGCGGCGCATCTCGGCCAGCTCGCGGCGCACCTCGGCGAGATTTGGGTCCTGCGCCCACAGCGCACGGATTTCCGGCGATGGGGCAGGCGGCTCAGCCGGTTCGACCGGCTCGACGATCGCTTCCGGTGCCGGTCGCGGTTCAGCCGCCGCGCGTGCGACGGATTTCAGCGCCTGCTGTACCAGGGCCTCATCGTAATCCGTGGCCGCGACGACCTCCACGCCGCCGTCGACACGGCGGTTGGAGAGGATCACCGCGTTGGGGCCCTGTTCCTCGCGCACCTGACGGAACGCGGTGCGCATGTCGGGGGCGACGAATCGTTTGATCTTCATGCGTGCTCTCGCAGTGACCCGGCCCGGGCGGCGCCCTCACCCCACGTTGCCGACGAGCTTGAGGCGCTTGTCGTCGGGCACTTCGTGATAGGCGAGGACGTGCAGGCCGGGAATGCCGTGGCGAGTGATCCTGGCGATGAGCGAGCGCACCGCGCCGGGGACGAGCAGGACTGCCGGCTCGCCGAGCGCTTCCTGACGCTTGACGCAGTCGTTGAGCGATTGGTGCAGACGTTCCGCAAGGCCCGGCTCCAGCGCGGCGCCACCGCCGCCGACCGAATCCTGCAACACCCGTTCCAGCGCCGGCGCCAGCGTGTAGACGGGCAGCTCGGCCGCCAGACCGTTGATTTCCTGCACGATGAATCGACCGAGTGTGGTACGGACCGCCGCCGTCAGTGCGCCGGGATCTTGACTCTGCGTCGCATGTTCGACGAGCGTCTCGACGATCCGCCGGAGCTGACGGATCGGCACGCGTTCGTTCAGGAGGTTTTGCAGGACGCGCACGACGATGGAAAGCGGCAGGCTCTTCGGCGTCAAATCCTCGACGAGCTTCGGTGCCGTGCGTCCGAGCGTGGCGAGCAGCTGCTGGACCTCCTCGTGACCGAGCAGGTCGGGCGCATGTTCGCGCACCACGTGCGAGAGATGCGTAGCGACCACGGTGGCCGGATCGACCACGGTCATGCCCTGTGCCTCGGCGCCCGCCCGCGAACCCGGCGCGATCCACAGCGCATCGAGGCCGAACGCCGGATCCTTGGTCGGAATGCCCTGCACGGAGGTCGCCATGCGTGCGGGGTTCAGCGCGAGATCGCGGTCCGGATGGATCTCGCCGGTCGCCACCGGCACGCCGTGCAGCAGGATGCGGTAGGCGCCCGGCGCGATCTCGAGGTTGTCGCGGATGTGCACCGGTGGCACCAGGAAGCCGAGGTCCTGGGTCAGCTTCTTGCGCACGCCCTTGATGCGTGCCATCAGCTCGCCGCCCTGGCCGCGATCGACGAGCGGCACCAGCCGATAGCCGACCTCGAGACCGAGCGGATCGACCGGTGCGACGTCGTCCCAAGACAGCTCGGCGGGCATCGCCGCCGTCGGCGTGGCGGCGGCCGGTGCCGCGGCCAGCGCGACCGCCTGACGCTGCCAGATACGGTAGGCCACGTATCCGATCACTGCGGCGAGCGACAGGAAGGCGATGTTCGGCATGCCCGGTACCAGTCCGACCGCGCCAAGCAGGCCCGCCGCGATCGCCAGGGCGCGATGCTGGCCGAACACCTGGCCCATGACCGCACCGCTCATGTCCTGGGCGCGCGAGACACGGGTGACGAGGATCGCGACCGCGGTCGAGGTCAGAAGGCCCGGAAGCTGCGCGACCAGACCGTCGCCGATGGTCAGCAGGGTGTAGTGGCGCGCGGCTTCGGCGAACGGCAGGCCATGCTGGGTCATGCCGATCGCGAGGCCGCCGATGATGTTGATGAACAGGATCAGGATGCCGGCGATCGCGTCGCCACGGATGAACTTCGACGCGCCGTCCATCGCGCCGTAGAAGTCCGCTTCCTCGCGGACCTCCTCGCGCCGCGCGCGCGCGTCCTCACGCGTGAGCAGTCCAGCATTGAGATCGGCGTCGATCGCCATCTGCTTGCCGGGCATCGCATCGAGGATGAAACGCGCCGACACTTCCGAAATGCGTCCGGCGCCCTTGGTGACGACCACGAAGTTGATGATCGTCAGGATCGCGAACACCACGAAGCCGACCGCGTAGTTGCCGCCGATCACGAACTCGCCGAAGGCCTCGATCACCTTGCCGGCCGCGCCGGGTCCGCCGTGGCCGTGCAGCAGCACCACGCGCGTCGAAGCCACGTTCAGCGCGAGGCGCAGCAGCGTGACCATCAGCAGCACGGTCGGGAAAACGGTGAACTCGAGCGGCCGCTGC
>CAYYHP010000077.1:0-12003 GCA_964471815.1 uncultured Rhodanobacteraceae bacterium | reverse complement strand
GCGCTGGGCAGAGTATCTGGATACGCGCTGTGACATCGTTGAGGCGGTAGTGGCCGAGGCGCGCTTGTGCACACGGAAGCCATCATCCGGCCAGTGTGACCGGGCCTGGTCGCAAACGCGCGGTTCTTGGCGACCAACACATCCTGCCGACTTCCGAGAGTGGAAGTCGGCCTCTCTGTGGTAGATCAACGCCGTCCGTGCGGAAGGTCGCAGACAAGAAAAAGGGTGCGGACTCGCGTCCGCACCCTTCAATCGAACCCGGCGAGCCGGGATGGATCAGTTGCCTTCGAACCGGTCGTTGAACAGGTCGTCCATCACCACGACCTGGGCCGAGTTGGTGCTGCGGTTGTGGTGGTGCAGCAGCAGCAGGCCGGATGAGCCGTTGGCGGCCATGTTCGCTTCGTTGTAGTCCACGCTGATCGTGCCGCCGGTGGCTTCGCCGATCAGCACCGGCTGGCTGCCGACGCCTCCCGACGAGCTGATGCCCTTGGCCGCACCGTTGTAGACGAACGGGCCGGGGATCTCCGAGTAGGAAGCGCCGGTGCACTGGGTCGGATAGGTATCGATATCCGCGCACAGCGCACTGAACCACGGACACACCGCGATGGCGTAATGGAAGGTGGCACCGCCACTGGCCAGGCCGAGCGAAGCCGAATCCCCGCCGATCACCATGACGTTGTTGTCGAGCAGGGCGGAGTCCACCGTGCTTGCGCTGGCGGCATTCAGATAATCGACGACGCCGACGGTACCTGCCGACTGGTTGTAGATGAAACTGAAGAACGTATCCTGGCTCGACGATGTACCACCGAGGATCCGGGTGATACTGCCGCCGTCGGAGTTGAACAGCACCTTGTCGTAGGTGCCGTCATTGTTGTTGTCGATGCAGATGTTCACCGAGGCGGAGCTCGGGCTCGACCACTTGCCGAATGTCGCGATGCCGAAGTAGTACTCGTCAATCGTCGCGTCGTAGTTCACGCCGGCATAGCGGATATCCGCGAACCCCGGGTTGCCGGGAACCTGCGTACCCACGACCTGGAGCTCGAACGGTGAGACCAGCGAGGACTCATCGGTTGCCAGCGTGGCGGTGCAGGTGCCACCGCTGACGGTGCCCGTGCATACCCCCTGGCCGGTGAGTGGCAGGGTGATCGTACCGGTGGCAGGACTGCCGGGCGGATTGGTCGCCGGGGCCTGCAGGGTCGCGTGCGGACGATGCGCGACGTACACCGGCAGCCGCGCGAGCTCGCTCGAGTTCTTGCTGACCTTGAGCAGGGCGGATTCCTCGGCGAGATAGTGACGCGGCTGGGCGCCAAGGGAGTTAAACGGCGACGGAACCGATTGGGTCGCCGCGATGGTCGAGTCGCGCGAGCGCGTCATCAGGTCGGTGTCGGCCGTGAGCTGGATCTGTACCACGGTCGAACCGCTGGCCGGCACGCTGATCGAGGTCGGGCCGACGATCGAGAACGCCACGCCCGGGGCGTCGACGACGGTGTCGAGCGACAGGGTCACGTTCTGGATGATGGCCGTGCCATTGGCGATGCGCACGTTGTGCGTGGCCGTCGCCCCGGCGACGAGTTCCGAATCGAAGGTGACCGACACGGCACCCGGCGCGTCGTCGTTGTAGGCGATGACCTTGGTCGTGGCGGCATCGGCTGGATCGATGCGCCCGGAGCCGACACGCGCGGCGCCGTAGAACGGGCCGGTGTGGTTCGGTCCGACGCCGACGTCATGCGACGCGGTATTGATGGCCAATGCCTTCAGTTGCTCGACGCTACCACCCGGATTGAGCTGGCGCAGCAGGGCCATCGCACCGGCGGCATGCGGCGAGGCCATCGACGTGCCGCTTAGGACCAGCGAGGCGCCGGCCGCCACGTAGCCTGACGCATTGGGTGTCAGACAGCCGCTCGCAGCCGCGGTGCAGGTGACACCGGTCTGCACCGAAGTGATGCTCGAACCCGGCGCGGAAAGGTCCGGCTTGAGCAGGATGCCGCCATCGCCGCCGCGCGGGCCGCGTGAGGTGAAGCTGCTCGCCGTATCGGCACCGGTGAACATCGTCACATTGACCGTCGCACTCGCGTAGGCGGTGCGCAGCGCGTTGGCGTCGGCGAGGTTCAGCGAGACGACCGGGATGGTCACGGCCGGGACGGTGATGTCATCGGCCATGCCAGGCGCCACGGATGGATTGCTGCTGGTCGCCACGTTGCCGATGATCACCCCGATCGCGCCATTGAGCTGGGCGTTGTAGGCCTTGAGCTTGAAGCCACAGGAGCCTCGATCGACGAAGGCGATCTTGCCGCTGACCGCCGCGGCGTTGACGTATGGCGTCTGGCAGCCGTCGTTGATGGTGCCGCCGGTACCCGTCGTATCGCCGTCATCGACGCGCACGATGTCTTCGGTCAGGCCCGCGACCGGCGGGACCGTGCCGAACGAGGCGGAGCCGGTGGACTTGATGCCGGTCACGGAGGCGGGGGCGTTCACGCCGAGCGGGCCCGGCAGACCGGAATCGAGGCTGCTGGCCGTCGAGATGACCTTGGTGCCGGAGCCGGGACTGCCGGAGATGAAGAACGTATCGCCCGAGTTGCCGGCCGAGGCGACGACAATCATGCCGGACAGCGTGGCGTTGTCGGCGGCGACCGCGGACGAATCGTAGGACGCGCCGAAGTTAGAGCCGAGCGACATGTTGATGACGTCGAGACGGTCGCTGAGGTCGCCGTCATTGTTCGGGTCGGTTGCCCAATCGATCGCGTCGGTAGTCAGGCTGGTGCTGCCGCCGCAGCCGAACACGCGCAGCGCATAGAGCTGGGCCTGCGGGGCGACACCCGGGCCGATCTTCAGGCCGCTGTAATCGGCCGCCGTATCCCAGGCGCCGGTGTAGGTCGTGCCATCGGCCTTGACGCCATAACCTGCCGTGATGCCGGCGACGTGCGAGCCGTGGCCGTTGCAGTCCATGGGATCGGGGTCAGGTGTCGGTGCATTGCCCGCGGTATAGGCATCACCGGCGAAGTCCCAGCCGCCGACGACCTTGGCGGTCGGGAAGATCGGGTTGCCGCTGATCGTGTCGCCGATCGTCGTGCGGTCGTTGGCCTGGTAGTCGGCGAGCAGGCCGCTGCCACCGAAGTCCGGATGCTGGTAGTCCAGGCCGGTATCGATGATGCCGATGCGGATGCCCTCACCCTTGGCCGCGAGCGTGCCAAGCGGGGTGCCTTCCCAGACCGAGGGTGCGCCGATGAACGGCACGCTCGTGCTGGTGGCGGGCTCCTGAATCGGCAGAAACTCGACACGCGAGACGCCGGCCATCTTGCGCACCTTGGCCATGTCCGCCGCCGCCATGCGTACGGCGACGCCGTTCAGGGCGCGCTGGACACGGTACAGCTCGGTGACCGCGATGCCCTTCGCGCTCAGCTGCGCCATGAAGGTTTCCTGCTTGGCGGCGAGCTGGTCGCGGGCAGCGCGCGAGGCCGTGCCGGCGGCCTTCATCGACATCATGCCGCTGCCGCCACTCGCGAGCGCGCGTGAATAGGCGAACACGGCGGGTTCACCATCGAGCACGATGATTACGTCGGCCTTGCCATCGGCTCCCACGAACGGATTGGCGACCGCACCGGTCGCCGCGACTTGCGGCAGGCTTTTCGACAGGGCCCAACTGTTGCTGACCGGGGCCATGCCGGCGGCGATGGCCAGAGATAGCGCTGCCGTGATGGCAGAGCGCCTGAGCGTGACGTTCATTGATTACTCCCCGAGACGGATGTGGCAAGGCTGTCCCCCTGGCAGCCCCGCCACATTAGGTACGACGCATGCCGGGCGATGTCAATGCTGCATCGCGTGATCGGTCGAACCGGTCAGGGAGGTGAAGAACGCATGAAGAGTACGGACCGCGTATGAGCCAGCCAGTCGAGATCGAAGAGGCATGCGGGATTGATCTGCTAGTACGGGCCGTGTATGCGCTGGCACGTCAGTAGGTCTGGCCCTCGGCTTCGCCGTAACGACGCAACGCCGCCCGGGCTTCCTCGCGGTGAATGTCGCGCCGCACGGTAATGCCGCGCCGTGCGAGTTCGCCGATCCAGTCGGTCGGCAGTGGGCCTTCGTCGAAAGCGGTGAGCGACATCACATCCTCGGCGCGCGCGCCGATCAGCAGCTCGTCGATGCCGGCCCAGAACGTCGCGCCGTAGCACTGGCAGCACGGTTGCGCACTCGTGGCGAGCACGAAGCGCTCGCCACCCTCGTTGAGGCGATGGCGGCCGAGACGCGCCTGCGCACCGATGAAGGCCATCATCTCGGCATGCGCGACCGAGCAGTTCTGCGGGATCACGCGATTCACGCCGACGGCGACGAGCCGGCCTTCGGCGGTGAACACCGCCGCACCGAACGGCCCGCCGGTACCGAGCGTCACGTTGCGTTCGGCGAGGTGAATGGCGAGCGCGACCCGTGTTTCGTCGTCGCTGTAAACGGCGGCCGCGTCGATTTCGTCATCGATCCAGGCCGGCAGCGAAAGGGTGATGGGGTGCCCGAGCATGGCGGTTCCATGGCCGATCTGCAGAAGGTCAATCCCGGCGGCAGGGATCCGCCGAGCAATTGGATTGGCTCGTGCGTGGCGGCCGTCACACTGCCGCCACACGCGCCGCTATTTCCCTGCGGCCTTCGCCCACGAATCGCGCAGCGTGACGGTACGGTTGAAGACCAGCCGGCCGGCACCGTGCTCGCGGCGATCGGCGACGAAATAGCCGAGTCGCTCGAACTGGAAGGCCTGTTCGGCTGGCGCGTCGGCCAGCGAGGGCTCGACATAGCCTCGGACAACGCGCTTGGAGTCCGGGTTCAGGTGATCGCGATAGGTCTTGCCGTCGCTGTCGTCGTCCGGATTGGCGACGTTGAACAGGCGGTCGTAGAGACGGACCTCCGCGGCGAGCGCATGGCGCGCACTGACCCAGTGGATCGTGCCCTTCACCTTGCGTTCGGCACCGGGCTGGCCGGGGCGCGTGTCGGGATCGAGCCGGCAATGGAGCATGACGACGTTGCCATCCGCGTCGTGCTCGACGGATTCGCAGCGGATGATGCCGACGCCGCGCAGGCGCACCTCGCCGCCCGGCACGAGGCGGTGGAAGCCCTTCGGCGGCACTTCCATGAAGTCCTCGCGTTCAATCAGGAGTTCGCGCGAGAACGGCACCTCGCGGCTGCCGAACGCCTCGTTCTTCGGATGATTGGCCATCGGCAGGCGTTCAGCGTGATCGGCCGGCAGATTGTCGATGACCACGCGCAGCGGATCGAGCACGGCGAGCCGGCGCGGTGCGCTGGCGTCGAGATCCTCGCGCACGCAGTTCTCGAGCACCGAGAACTCGATGACGCTGTTCTGCTTGGTCACGCCAATGCGCTCGCAGAACGTGCGGATGCCGGCCGGCGTGAAGCCGCGCCGGCGCACGCCGGAGAGCGTGGGCATGCGCGGGTCGTCCCAGCCATCGACGAGACCGTCCTGCACGAGCGCCATCAGCTTGCGCTTGCTCATCACGGTGTAATCGAGGTTCAGGCGCGAGAACTCGATCTGCTGCGGGCGGCTGACCGGCGTTTCGAATCCGGCCTCGACGAGCGGCTGCCACAGCTCCGGATGGTTCGGCAGATCGAGCTGATCGAGGCACCAGTCGTACAGTGGGCGGTGATCCTCGAACTCCAGCGTGCACAGCGAGTGCGTGATGCCCTCGACCGCGTCGGAGATGCAGTGCGCGTAGTCGTACATCGGATAGATGCACCAGGCATCGCCGGTGTTCTGGTGCGGCACGTGGCGGATGCGGTAGATCGCCGGATCGCGCAGGTTGATGTTGCCGCTGGCCATGTCGATCTTCGCGCGCAGCGTGCGCGTGCCATCGGCGAACTCACCCGCACGCATGCGGTGGAACAGATCGATATTCTCGTCGATGCTGCGTTCGCGATACGGGGAATTGCGGCCGGGCTCGGTCAGCGTACCGCGATGGGCGCGCACCTCGTCCGCGCTGAGGTCGCAGACGTAGGCCTTGCCGTCGCGGATCAGCTTCTCGGCGCAGCGGTAGAACACCTCGAAATAATCCGAGGCGTGGCGCAGCTCGTGCCATTCGAAGCCAAGCCAGCGCACGTCCTCCTGGATCGACTCGACGTATTCGACATCTTCCTTGGTCGGATTGGTATCGTCGAAGCGCAGGTTGCAGGAGCCGCCGAACTCGCGCGCCATGCCGAAATTCAGGCAGATCGACTTGGCGTGACCGATGTGCAGATAGCCGTTCGGCTCGGGCGGAAAGCGTGTGGCGACCCGGCCGCTGTGCTTGTCCGAGGCGTTGTCGTCGAGAATGATCTGGCGGATGAAATGGTGGGTGACCGGTACGGCGTTGTTCATCGGCGGACGGGCGCGGCTCGGGCCGGGCAGCTAGGGCAGAACTGGAAGTGTACCGCCGTGGGCTCGCGAATCGAATGCCGCGCGGCAAGTGCGCCGGTGCCCGATGCGACCCAACCGAGCCCGGATCGTGCGGACTCGATGCGGACTGACGAACCCAGGGTGGATGTGTTCAGGCCTTCCCGGGGATTCAGGGACCGGCTGCCGATGCCGCTGCGGAGCGGTGCAAATCAAAGACGATGATCTGCGCATCGCGGTACACCGGCGGCCCGAACCGTGCCTCGAACAGCGGCAGGCAGGCATGGATGTCCGGCCAGCGCACCGGCAGGCCGGGCGGGATCTCCCACTTGCCGGGGCGCAGTACGAGATAGGTCTCGCCGGCCGGCACGGCGCCATCGAGCAGGGCGTCGAGCGAAATCATCTGACGCCAGACGAGCTGCGGGGCGAGCTGATCGGTCCAGTCCGGCGTGCCGCAGCGCGTGCCAACTAGGCCGACCATGACGCGCTGGCGGTGAATCGGCTGGTACCAGGCATCCGGGACGTGGGTCGAGACCAGCACGCGCGGCGCCTCGATCAGCAGCACGCTCGCCGTGGGACGCCGCGCGAGATCGCGGTAGAACGCCGGCACCGGTTCGACCGGCGCATCGCGGTCGTAGGGATTGGCGGCCGGGTCGTAATCGAACGAGTAGCGTGCATGGCCGGCGAACTGGTTCGGGGCCGCGAGCACTGCGCGCAGCGGCCCCGCGACAAACAGTGCGACGAGTATGCCCGCCGCGAGGGCCGGGCGCAGGGCGGGCAGCGGGATCGCTTCGAGCAGCGCATTCAGACCCGCGGCGATGCCGAGCAGCACGATCGGCAGGGCCGGCAACGCATAGCGCGCGAGCACGCCGGCATGGCTGATCCAGGCCGGACGGGCGAGCACGATCGCCGCCGTGCCGATCAGCAGCACGCTCGCGAGATATCCGCACAGCTCGCGGTCGCGTCGCCAGAGACGCACGGCGCCGAGCAGGAATACTGCCGCGAAGACGGCGGCGAGCAGGTCGGAACCCGTGCCGGCGACCAGGCGCCACACGCGCCATGCCGTCAGCGCATCGAGCCGGTCTGCACCGGCCTTGGCCGTCAGCGAAGCGCCATCCGCGAACCACGGTGGCAGCAGCAGGGCGACGAGCGGCAGGATGGTCACCGAACCGAACAGGACGAGGCGGCCGATGTCCTGGAGCCCCGCATGGCGCGTGGTTGGCGTCAGCACGCCGCGCAGCGCATCGAGCCCATACCAGGCGAACGGAAGCAGGGCATAGGCCAGCGCGATCAGGTGCAGATAACCGGCGAGCACTGTCGCGAAGACGTACAACGCCGCGGCGACGAGGCGCCGCTCGCGCCACCAGGCACGGAACGCCGCTAGGGCGAGCAGGACGAGCAGGCCGGTCAGCGCATACGGCCGTGCGGTGCGGGTCAGGAACACGTGCATCGGCGCGATCGCGAGCAGGCCGGTCCACAGCGCGCGGGTCGGCAGATCGAGTTCCGCGCGGAACAGCCGCGTGATGAGGGCCAGCGTGGCGATGCCGGCCAGCAGCAGCGGCAGGTGCATGCTCCACTCGTCGAGACGCCCGGCGAGGTAGAGGGCACGATAGAAGAGCGTCAGCGGGATGCTGTGATCGGCATAGCCGAAATGCGTGAAGATCGTCCACGCATCGGCCTCGAGCAGCAGGCGCACCGCATGCCATTCGTCGTCGAGCAGGAGCTGATCTTCGAGCTGCCAGGCGCGCAGGCCGGAACCGGCGATGATGGCGAGGCCGAGCAGCACCCACCAAGGGCGCCGCGCGGCGCCGGTCGATGCACTCATGCCGACGGGAGCGCCGTCGGGTCCGATGCGATGGCATCGCGCAGGCGCAGATCCGGCGCATCCGACAGGTAGTCCGGCTGCACGAGTCCCCACTTCCAGAGCCGGTAGACGAGACTGGTGCGCAGCACGCCGAATCCATAGACGACCGAGCGGCGGAAGTTGATCTGGCTCGCCTCCGGGAAATACTTCGTCGGACAGGAGATCTCGCCGATGCGCAGGCCGAAGCCGAGCGCCTGGGCGAGCATCTGGTTGTCGAACACGAAATCGTCGGAGTTCGCGCGCAGCGGCAGGGCGAGCAGCGCGCGCCGCGAAAACGCGCGATAGCCACTATGGAATTCGGACAGCTTGCTGCCCATCAGGAGGTTCTGCACCGCGGTCAGCAGCCGGTTGGCGACGTACTTGTAGCGCGGCATGCCGCCGGCGAGCGCGGTGCCGCCGAGGATTCGCGAGCCGATCACGACGTCGTAGATGCCCGAGGCGATCATCGCCGCCATCGCGGTCACCAGGCGCGGCTCGTACTGATAATCCGGATGCAGCATCACGACGATGTCGGCCCCCGCATCGAGGGCGAGGCGGTAGCAGGTCTTCTGGTTTGCGCCGTAGCCGCTGTTGGTCGCATGGCGATGGCAGCGGATGCCGAGCCGTTCGGCAAGCGCAAGCGTGCCGTCGTCGCTCGCGTCGTCGACCAGCAGTACCAGATCGACGATGTCGTGCGGAATCGCCGCGAAGCACGCTTCCAGCGTCCTGGCGGCGCGATACGCCGGCATCACGACGGCGATTTTCTGATCATGCAGCATTGGAGTTCCCTGGCGGCGTCGCGTGGCGAGGCCGTGGCGAGCCGGCATAGCGCGCCGGTCGGCGCAAAAGGTACAGGGTGTGGCGCGGGGCGTCATCCCCGCTGGCCGGAACCACCGGACTTCAGCGCTTGAGACGCAGGCGGACCGGTCCGCGTGCCTCGTTGATGTCGACGGACCGGCCGTGCTGGCAGACCTCGATCCGCCCGACGTGGCTGAGCCCGGAGGCCACCGAGCGCACCAGGCGCATCAATGCGTGCCAATTGACGCCGATCTCGCCGGCCAGGGAGCGCGCCGCTTCACTCGGACAGATGCTTCCGCCGCGACCGCGCTGGTAAAGCAGATCGAGCACCCGGGCCTGCATGAGCAGGACCAGCCGATCGTGATCGATGAAGTGTGCAGTCCTGGCGCGCATGCCGTGCATGGCAACGATGATAGCGCCGCCGTACGCGAGTCGGGTCTGGACTTTCGACCATCGGTAGCTGTGTGGCCAGCCGCCCGTCGCGCCGCGGTGTATCCGATCCGGCCCGGTCGCCTTTGCACCGGTGCGATGCGGCGCACAGCAGCGGGCGGCGGCTTGACCCCTTTTATGCTCATACGTAGCATAAGTAGGCAAAATGCTCACCCTGAGCATAAGGAGACCCGCATGTCTTCCGTCACGCCGGTGGATGGCGCCGTACCCGCCTGCACACCGGAGCTGCTCGCCCGCCACGCCGCCCTCTACGAACGCGTCCGCGGCGTGATTCCCGAACTCGAATGGCAGGCTCACCTGCCGTGGATCGATGCGATCCAGCGCCTCAAGCGACAGCGCCAGGCCGTCGTACTCGCGCACAACTACCAGACGCCGGAGATCTTCCACACGGTCGCGAACATCACCGGCGACTCACTCGCGCTCGCCCAGCAGGCCGCAGACACGCGCGCCGAGGTGATCGTGCTGTGCGGCGTGCACTTCATGGCCGAGACCGCGAAGCTCCTGAATCCGGCCAAGACCGTGCTGATTCCCGATGCCGATGCCGGCTGCTCGCTCGCCACGTCGATCACCGCTGCCGACGTGCGTGCGCTGAAGGCGAGGCATCCGGGCGTGCCGGTGGTCACCTACGTCAACACCAGCGCCGAGGTGAAGGCCGAATCGGACGTCTGCTGCACCTCGGCGAATGCCATGCACGTGGTCGAATCGCTCGGCGTGCGCCGCGTGATCTTCATTCCGGACCGCTATCTCGGCCATTACGTCGCCTCGCGCACGAAGGTCGAGCTGATCCTCTGGGACGGTGCCTGCGAGGTGCACGAGCGTTTCACCGCCGCCGACGTGCGCCAGTGGCGCGTCGCGCAGGGCGATGTGGACGTGCTCGCCCATCCGGAGTGCCCTCCGGACGTGCTCGAGGCAGCGGATTTCGTCGGCTCGACTGCAGCGATGGTCACGCATCTCGCCGCGAAGCGGCCGCGCCGCGTGGTGATGATCACCGAGTGCTCGATGAGCGACAACGTCGCCGTCGAGTTCCCGGACATCGAGTTCACTCGTCCGTGCAACCTGTGCCCGCACATGAAGCGCATCACGCTGCCGAAGATCCATGCCGCGCTCGTGCACCTCCGTCACGCGGTCGAGGTGGACGCGACCGTCGCCGTCCGTGCACGGCAGGCGCTGGAGCGCATGCTGGCCGTAGGCCGCCGCGAGGCGGCCTGAACGCCGCGCCGCGAATCGCAGAGCAAGCTCCGTGACGGCGACCTGTGACGTCCTCGTGCTCGGCTCGGGCATCGCCGGGCTCAGCGTCGCGCTCGCGGCCGCGCCGCGGCGCGTGATCGTGGCCACGCCGGGCGAGCCGGCCTGTGATGGCGCGAGCCGCTGGGCGCAGGGCGGCCTCGCCGCGGCCCTCGGTGCGGACGACAGCGCCGTCCTGCATGCGCGCGACACGCTCGCCGCCGGCCAGCATCACAACGATCCCAAAGCGGTACGCCGCCTGACCGAAGGCGCGGCACGGGCCGTGGCCTGGCTCACGCAGCTCGGCGTGCACTTCGACCGCATGGCGGATGGCCGCTACGCGCTCGGCCGCGAGGCCGCGCATTCGTCTGCGCGCATTGTGCATGCGCGTGGCGACGCGACCGGCGCCGAAGTCATGCATGCACTCGGCGCGCAGATCGCCGCGGCCGGGCATGTCACGGTGCTCGCACGCCACCGCGCGATCGCGCTGCATGGTGACGGGCGAGTGGATGGAGCGCGCCTGTCCGGCCCGGCCGGCGTGTGCGACATCCGTGCCGGTGCCGTGGTGCTCGCGACCGGCGGCATCGGTGCGCTGTATCGCTACAGCACGAATCCACCGGGCGCCGACGGTGCCGGCCTCGCGCTCGCCGCGGCAGCCGGGGCCGAGCTCGCCGATCTCGAATTCGTCCAGTTTCACCCGACCGCATTCGCACCGCGGCCCGGCGAGCGCGGCCAGCTGCCGTTGCTGACCGAGGCGCTGCGCGGCGCGGGTGCGCTGCTCGTCGATGGCAACGGCCGGCGTTTCATGCCGGCCTGGTCGGCCGAGGCGGAGCTGGCCCCGCGCGACGTGGTCGCCCGTGCCGTGTGGAGCGAACTCGAACGCGGTCAGCGTGTGTGCCTGGACATGCGCGCGCTGCCCGATCTGGCCGAGCGTTTCCCGACGGTGTTTGCAGTCTGCCGCGAGCATGGCTTCGATCCGCGTCGCGAGCCGGTACCGGTCGTACCGGCCGAGCATTACCACATGGGCGGCGTGCGCGTGGACGCGATGGGCTGGAGCCGTGTCCCTGGCCTCTTCGCGGTCGGCGAGGTCGCCGCGAGCGGCGTGCACGGCGCCAACCGGCTGGCCAGCAATTCGCTGCTCGAGGGCGTGGTGTTCGGGCGATCGCTCGGCGAACGGCTCGCCGGCGATGCGCTGCCGGTGCCGTCGCCGGTCACGTCCGGCCCGGTCACCACGCCGTGGGAGCCGCCGGATGCGGCGCTGGCCGCGCGGCTCGCGGATCTCATGTGGCGGCATGTCGGCCTGGTGCGCAGCGAAGCCGGG
>CAYYHP010000076.1:0-12134 GCA_964471815.1 uncultured Rhodanobacteraceae bacterium | reverse complement strand
CGCTTCGTCATCGGGCACGTCGCGGTGGATCGCCCGGAATCGCACGCGGTCGCCGGGAGCGAGGAGGCTCGGCGGGTCGCGCTGCGCATCGAACAGGCGCAGCGGCGTGCGCCCGATCAGCTGCCAGCCGCCAGGCAGCTCGCCTGGGTAGATGCCCGTCTGGGCCCCGCCGATCGCCACGCTGCCGGCCGGCACGCGGGTGCGCGGCGTGGCCCGGCGCGGCGCATGCAGTGCGGGATCGAGGCCGAGCAGGTACGGGAAGCCCGGTGCAAAGCCGAGCATCGCGACCCGGTATTCGGCCGCCGCATGCCGTGCGATCGCCGCGTCGATCGTGAGGCCGGCCTGCGCGGCCAGCGCCGCGAGATCGGGGCCCGCTTCGCCGCCGTAACGGACCGGAATCTCGACGAGCCTGGCGATGCGCGCGGTCGGCCCGGCAAGCGGCCGGTCGAGCACGGCGGCGAGCCGCTCACACAGAGCCCGCCGCGTCGCAGCCGGATCAGTGTCATCGGCACGCGGCGGGTCGAGCAGCACCAGCACGCTCGCGTAGGCCGGAATGCAGGCAGTGACACCGTGCAGGCCGCGCAGACGCGCGGCAGCGGCATGCACGGTAGCGTTCAGCGTGGTGTCGATCGTATCGCCGAGGCGCACGAGCAGGCAGACCTCGCCGCAGAATTCGATACGCGGCGCCCGCGGCGCGGCGGTCATGACCCGGCGACCGCCTCCAGTGCGGCCCGCAGCCGTGCGCAAAACTGCGCCGCGGCGGCCTGCGGATACGGCTCGCGCTCGCCGACGCCCCACACCGGGCGCGGCCAGGCCGCATCATCCGTGCGCCGCGCGACGATGTGCACGTGCAACTGGTCGACGACGTTGCCGAGCGCGGCGATGTTGAGCTTGTCGGGTCTCGTGATGTGCTCGAGGAGCTGCGCCGCGAGATCGACTTCGTCGAGCAGGTTGTAGCGTGCGGCGCGTTCGAGATCGCCCAGCTCGCGCAGGCCGGGCCGGCGCGGGACGAGGATCAGCCACGGGTAGCGCGCGTCGTCCATCAGCAGCAGGCGGCACAGCGGCAGCTCGGCGACCGGATGCGTGTCGCCGGCGAGACGCGGATCGAGTTCGAACGAGAGTGTGTCGGCCGGCGTCATGCCCGGAACGGCTCCAGCGTGCCGAAATGGCGAGTGAAAAAGTCCAGCGTGCGTTCGAGGGCCAATGCGGCCGATTGCGGTTCGTGGTCGGCGCGTGCATCGCAGTTGAAGCCGTGGCCGGCCGGGTAGACGTGGATCTCCGCACCCGGCAGCGCCTCACGGTGTTTCTGCACGTCCTCCGGCGAAATCAACGGATCCTTCTCGCCGAAATGCAGCATCAGCGGTGCGCGCGGCTTCACGCCGAGCAGGGGCACGGTGCGGGCGCCGTAGTAGCTTACCGCCGGCAGGCCGAGCCGCGCGGCGCACAGATAGGCGACCGAGCCGCCCCAGCAGTAACCGGCCACGCCCACCGGCCCGGCCGCGGCGATCGCGACCGCCGCGCTCGCGACGTCGGTGACCGCACTCGCGAAGCCTACTTCGGCGGCGAGCGCACGCCCGTGCTCGATTCCGGCCGCGTCGTAGCCGAGTTCCACGCCGGTCTCGACATGATCAAACACGGCCGGGGCGATCGCCGCATAGCCACGTGCGGCGAAGCCATCGACCACGCGGCGGATGTGCGGATTGACGCCGAAGATCTCCTGCACGACCACGATGCCGCCGAGCGGTAGGCCAGGCGGATCGGCGCGATAGGCGGAAATCCAGCGCACGCCCTCGGTCGGGATGTAGATCGTCTGGCCCATGCCGAAACCGCGGAGGGGACCGGGTCAGCCTACAAGCGCGCCCGGGCTTGTCAATGTCCGCACCCCGCGGGCTGCGGCGAAACGCAACCAGCGATGCCCGGACCGGGCTTCAGCCCGGTCCGGTGTAGCGTACCGTGCAGTTGCGGCCGCGCGCCTTGGCCGCATACACCGCTTTGTCGGCTGCGGCGAGCATGGCCTCGACGCTCGGCTCGCGCAGCTGGGTCAACGCGGCAACCCCGATGCTCACCGTGAAACCGCCGGTCGCCGGATCGGCATGCGCGACGGCGACCTTCTCGCGCAGCCGGTCGGCGATCGCGAAGGCCGCGTCGAGATCGTGCTCGCCGACCACTGCGATAAATTCCTCGCCGCCGTATCGGCCGAGCAGATCGCCCGGATCGAGCCATTGGCGGATGGTCTGCACGCCCTGGGCGAGCACGCGGTCGCCGAACTGATGGCCATGCCGGTCGTTGATTTGCTTGAAATGATCGAAGTCGATCAGCATCACCGCGAGGTTGCCGCTGGTCCGCTGGGCACGGATGCGCTCATCGAGCTGGCGCAGCATGTAGCCGCGGTTGTACACGCCGGTCAGCGGGTCGGTGATCGCCGCCTGGTAGAGATCCACGGACTGGCGTGCGAGCTTCTCGTTGGCTTGGGCGAGCGCAGCGCGCTGATGCTCGATCTCGGTGTTCTTCTGTTCGAGATCGCGGCTGTGGCGGCGCGAGGCGCGGTAACGCGCGAACAGGCCGATCAGGGCGGTGCCGAGGCCGAGCGCGGCCGCCAGCAGCGCGTTGCGGGTCACGCGTACCTGATCGAGCCGCAGGCTCTGGATCTCGTTGTCCTTGCGCAGCAGGCGATTTTGATTCTCCGACTCGGCACGCTGGATGCTCGCCTCGAGCGTCGCCAGACGCCGGCTCGCCTCGGTGCCGAGCAGTTCCTCGCGCAGCGCAGCGCGCTCGCGGGTCAGCGCAAGGGCAAGCGCGAATTCGCTGCCCGCCTCGGCGACGGCGATGCGCGCGTCGAGTGCTGCCAGCAGCGGCCGGCGCAGGCGCTGGTTCTTCAAAAGGCCGATCGCCGAATCGAGGAGCTCCGCGGCACCCTTGCGATCGCCGCGTGCGTGCAGCAGCTCGCCCTGGTGTAGTTGGGCACGTGCGATGACCTCCTGCTGACCGAGCCGGCGGCCCATGTCGAGGGCCACGCCGAGTTCGGTCGCCGCTTCCTCGCTGCGTCCCAATGCGAGCAGGGCGCGGCCTGCCTCGAGACGCTCGAAGGCCGTACCGACCGGATTGCCGAGGTTCTCGTCGAGGCTGCGCGCGCGGCGCGCCATTGCCAGCGCCGGCTCGTGCTCGCCGAGATCGTTGCGCAGACTCGCATACATGCCGAGCACGGTGGCCAGCGAGGCCAGATCACTGCGCTGCTCGGCCGCGCCTGCAGCCAGCTCGAAATAGCGTCTGGCCTGCTTGGCGTTCTCGAGCTCACGGTAGAGCAGGGCCAAGCCGCGATAGTAAGGATCGAGGCGGTCGCCGCCGCATCCCTCGCGGCGCAGGTCGAGGCCGCGCTGGAACTGTTCCAGCGCTTTGGCGTAGTCGCCATGATCCCGATAGACCGTGCCGCTGCTGCCGAGCACCAGCGACAACAGGCAGTCGTCGCGGGTCGATTCGGCCAGGGCCAGGGCGCGTTCGAACTCGGCCACGGCCATCTCGTGCTGACCCTGGCGGCGCGCGAGCACGCCGTGGTACATCGCGGCGATGGCGCGGTAATCATTCGCCGCCTCGCGCTCGGCGAGGGCCCGCAGGCGCTCGATCAGCACGAGGTCGCGGGTGTAGTCGCCGAGGTATTGAGCGCTGTCGATCGCTGAAGTCAGTGCGGCCATCGCGAGGTGCGGCAGGCCCTGCCGCTCGGCGAGACGTGCGCTGCGCTCCCAGTGAGGCAGGGCCGCGGCCTGAGCATTCAGCATTGCGAGTAGCCAGGCCTGGGTCTCCTCCAGCGCGAGTTCCAGCCGCGCTCCGTACAGTTCGGTGACCAGCGGCACACTGCGGTGGCCGGTGCGGTCGACCAGGCTGGCCAGCTCGCGCGCCGCGGTCAGCGTGGCGGCGCCGCGATCGCCGCCAGCGGTTTCATCGGCCGCCGTGGCAATCAGCGTGGACAGCAGACACAGCAACAGGCCCGCCAGAAGCCGCCGCAGGCGCTGGACGGCCGGCCGGGATGCGGGGCGAGAAAGGCACGGGAACGGGAGGGCGAGCATGGCGCACCGGGAAAGGCATCGCGCACCGGAATGGAGAACGCACGCCAGACGCGTCATCGATGCCAATCTCCCCCGCGCAGTGTCTGCTGTCCGGTACCGGGACTACTGCAAGACGCGGACCCGTCCACCGCTTCCGCTGTACCGGACGGTCCGCCATGCGGCAGCCGCCACACCGATCATAAAGCCGTGGCAGCGCAGGGAATGTGAATATTCGACGCTGCGCGGCATGGCCCGTAGAATCCGCGCCCCGCCACCGCGAGCCTCGCCAATGTCCCGGCGTTCCCCCAGCAGGCCGACGAGAAACACATCTCCCGCGCTGCCCTCGAGCCGCGAATCCGGTGCAGGTCTGGACTCGCTCCCACCGGCTTCGGCACGGGCGCGCTCGGGTCGCGGGCAATCCATCCCGGGATCGCGCCAGCAGGGCGCTTCGCAACGTCAGGTCAAGGTCGGTTTCGTCAGTCTCGGTTGCCCAAAGGCGCTGGTCGATTCCGAGCGCATCCTGACCCAGCTGCGCGCCGAAGGCTATGCGATCGTGCCGACCTACCAGGATGCCGATGTGGTGGTCGTCAACACCTGTGGCTTCATCGACGCCGCGGTCGACGAGTCGCTGGAGGCGATCGGCGAGGCGCTCGAGGAGAACGGCAAGGTCATCGTCACCGGCTGTCTCGGCAAGCGCTCGGAGCTGATCCGCGAGACACATCCCGACGTGCTCGCGATCAGCGGGCCGCAGGATTACGCGAGCGTGATGAACGCCGTGCATGCCGTGCTGCCGCCGCAGCATGATCCGTTCGTTGATCTCGTGCCCGCCACGCGCCGCGCGGGCGGCGACGTGGGCGTCAAGCTCACGCCGAAGCACTATGCGTACCTCAAGATTTCCGAAGGCTGCAATCACCGCTGCAGCTTCTGCATCATCCCGTCGCTGCGCGGTGACCTAGTCTCACGGCCGGTCGACGAAGTGCTGATCGAGGCCGAGAAGCTCGTCAGGAGCGGCGTGAAGGAACTCCTGGTCGTCTCGCAGGACACCAGCGCCTACGGCGTGGATCTGAAATACGCCGGACGCAAATGGCGCGGTACGTCTTACGCGACGCGGATGTCGGATCTTTGCCGCGGTCTCGGCGAACTCGGCGTGTGGACGCGGCTGCATTACGTCTATCCGTATCCGCACGTCGACGACGTGATTCCGTTGATGGCCGAAGGCAAGGTACTGCCGTACCTTGACATCCCGTTCCAGCACGGCAGTCCGCGGATCCTGAGGCTCATGAAGCGGCCCGGTGCGGTCGAGAAGGTTCTCGATCGCGTGCAGGCCTGGCGTGCGGCCTGTCCGGACCTGACGATCCGCAGCACCTTCATCGTCGGCTTTCCTGGCGAGACCGAAGCCGAGTTCGAGGAACTCCTCGATTTCCTGCGCGAGGCACAGCTCGATCGCGTCGGCGCGTTCGCGTATTCGCCGGTGGACGGCGCGGCCGCGAACGCCTTGCCCGACCCGGTGCCCGAGGCGGTCAAGGAAGAACGCCTCGAACGCTTCATGGAGGTGCAGGCGGAGATCTCCGCGGCGCGCCTCGATCGCAAGGTCGGCACGCGCCAGACCGTGCTCGTCGATCACGTCGATGCCGACGGCGCCATCGCACGTTCGAAGGCCGATGCCCCGGAAATCGATGGCGTGGTACGCATCGACGACGGCCAGGCCTTGAAGCCCGGGCAGTTCATCGAGGTCGAGATCGTGCACGCTGACGAGCACGATCTGCTCGGCCGTCTCGTCTGAGCCCCGCACGTGGCGCCGCGCCGGCGATTCGTGGCGCCCGCGCGCGATGCGCTCGACCCGGCCGTGTTCGAGCGGCCGCCGCTCGACGACTGGCATGCACATCGCGATCTGCTATGCGGGCCGCGCTGGCCGGACATCGACACGCTCGAAACCCTGCGTCACGCTGTCGAGGCGCGCGACGGCATCGCCCGGCCGCGCTTCGTCGCGCAGACGCCGGCGCTGCTCGCCGACGGCGAGCACTACGAGACGCGCATCGCCGCCGGGTGCCTCGCGACCCGCCCCGACAACTGGCATGACCTGTTCAACGCCTTGATCTGGCTACGCTGGCCGACGATCAAGCAGGCGCTCAACGCACGCCAGGTCGCCGAGATCGCCGACATAGGCCCGAAGCGGCGCAGCCGCGCGCAATGCGCGCTGACGCACTTCGACGAGGCCGGCCTCGTGGTGCTCGTGCGCGATGCCGGACTGCTGGCACTCTGGGACGCACACGACTGGCATGGCCTGTTCTGGCGCGAGCGTGCGGCCTGGCAGGACGGCCGCATCGCGGTCTCGGTGTTTGGTCATGCGCTGCTCGAACATGCGCTTGAGCCGCACCGGCTCGTGGTCGGCAAGGCGCTCGCGGTGTGCGGCGACGTTGCGGTGGATCGGGAGGTCGCGATCGCGGCCTGTGCGGTGCGAATCGCGGCAGGCGACGTGCTCGGCGATCCGCAGGAGCTCCGTCCGCTACCGCTTTCGGGCATTCCCGGCTGGCACGCCACGAATGCCGGGGAGGCGTTTTACGTCGAGGCCGAATGCTTCCGGCCGCTGCGTCCGGGGCGGCGTTATCCGCCGCCGCTCGCGCCGTCGCCCGGCTTGCCTGGCGGTCCGGAGTAACTGATCTCGATGACCGTGAAGCGCTGCCGGCGTTCTGGCAGTTCCGTCTCGAACTCGTCGTCCATGCGCTTCTTCAGCGCCGCGCGGGCGAGCGGCGAATCGATGCTGATCCAGCCGCGTGCGGGATCGGCTTCGTCCGGTCCGACGATGCGGTAACGGTGCTCACGGCCATCGTCCGCTTCGAGCAGGAACCAGGCGCCGAAGAAGATCGCGCCGGCATCGCCGGGCACGCCTTCCACGACCTTCAGCACCTCGATGCGCTTGGTCAGGTAACGCACGCGCCGGTCGATCTCGCCGAGCTGCTTCTTGCGATAGGTGTATTCGGCGTTCTCGGAGCGGTCGCCCTCGGCCGCCGCTGCGGTGAGTGCCTTGACCACTTCGGGGCGCCGACGCCGCCAGAGCTCGTCGAGCTCGGCCTTGAGCCGCGCGTGGCCCTCGCGGGTGATGATCGCGGTCGATGCGGCCTGTGGTGGACGCCAGCGGCTCATGCGGGAACGGTTCCGGTCACGGCGCGGCGTTATGCCAGAGGCCTGGGTCCGGGCTCAAGCGTCGGCCCGCTGCATCGGCCGGCAGACCATCGAGCAACGGCCTGCGAGCCTTGGCAGGCCCGGCCTGGGGCGTGCGATGGGAAGAAGGGCGGGAAGCCACTTCTCGGCAACCTGCCGGCAGGCGGCAGCCAGCCATTACAATCGTCGAGCCTGCCTGCTGGAGCTCCTGCGTGCTGATCCTGCCGCTGCATCGTCGCCTGACGCGCGCGAACTTTCCGTTCGTCACCGCGGTGCTGATCCTCGCCAACGTGCTCGTGTACGCCATCGTGCAGACCTCCGACGCGCGGATCGCCGAACGGGCCGCGGCGTATTACCGCGAAGCCGGCCTCGACCGCATCGAGCTGCCGGTGTGGAGCGACTGGCTCGCGGCGCATGGCCAGCGTGAGCGTGCGGCGCAGATCCGGCAGCTCGCCACATTGCGTCCCGACCTCGTCGTGCAGGCACTGCAGGCCGATACCGGCTTCGTCGACGCGCTGCACACCGGACGTCTGATCGACGAAGCCGAGCCGCGGCATGCGGGCTGGCATGCACAACGCGAGGCGTTCGAGGCGATCTGGAACCGGCGCGTCGCCGATCGCTGGGTGCTGCGGTTCTCCGAATTCGCGCCGGCCCGCATGTTCGGCGCGATGTTCCTGCACGGTGGCGTGGGTCACCTGCTCGGCAACATGCTGTTCCTCGCGTTCCTCGGCTTGCTCGTCGAAGGCGCGCTCGGGCCATGGCTGTTCCTCGGCGTGTATCTGCTCGGTGGTCTCGGCGGTCAGCTCGTGTCGCTGGCCTGGCGCTGGGGCGAGAGCGGCACCGCGCTGGGTGCCTCCGGCGCGATCGCGGCACTGATGGGCGCCTATGCCGTGCTCTGGGGGCGCCGCAAGGTGCGCTTCTTCTGGTGGTTCTTCGTCGCCTTCGACTACGTGAAGGCACCGGCGCTGATCCTTCTGCCGCTGTGGCTCGGCTGGGAGCTGTTCAACCTCGTGACGAACACCGAGGCACGCGTCGGCTTCGATGCGCATGCCGGCGGCATCATGGCCGGCGCACTGCTCGCCTTCGCGGTGCGTGCCGCCGGACTCGAACGCCGCGATTTCCTCGATGCCGATGCACGCGAGGAGGCACGCGAGGAAGCGCACACGGCGCTCGATCGTGCGCTCGAACATCTCGGCCGGCTCCAAATCGGCGAGGCGCGCCGCCTGCTCGACGTCCTCGCGCGGCAGCAACCGGACAGCCTGCCGGTGCGCATCGCGCTGTACCGATGCGCACGGCTCTCCGGCGATGCCGGCGCATGGCGTGCGGCGGCATCGCGCGTCTTCGCATGCGCCTCGGCGGACGCCGCCGACGTGCGTGCGATCAAGTCGGTCTACGACGACTACGTTCGCGCGCCGGGCGCGTCGTCGCTCGAAGCCGCATTGAGCCTGCGCTTCGTGCGCGACTGGCTGCGTCTCGGCCTCGACGAGGATGCCCTCGGTCTGCTGCGTAGTCTCACCGCGGCCGATCCGGCCGCGCCGGGGCTGGTCGAGGCCTGGTTCACGGCCGCGTTGCGTGCTGGCGAGGGCTCGGCCGCACGTCGCGAGCGGCTCACCGAGATCGTGCAGCACTTCCCCGCAAGCGCACAGGCCGGCAAGGCGCGCTTCCTGCTCGCCAATGGCGACTGAGTGCGCTGCCTGGGAATCTTCAGGCGGACTCATGAATTCCACGAGCCGGGGCTGATTTGCCGCGCATCGCGTGCATGGATACTCGGTGCCTGCATAACAGGGTCCGGGCCCTTGCTGGGTCCGGTGCGAGCTGACGGATCCGCGCTGGACTTGTTGGGGCTCCCTTACGTCTTGCCGGCGGCCGGTGCGAGCTTCTCGAGCACCGCGAGGTAGTTCGTGATCTCCGGCGCAAGCGGGTGCTCCGGATACGCCGCCTTCACCTGCGCGAGCAGGGTCCTGGCCTCGGCATCGCGGCCGAGCCGCTCGGCGAGCAGCTTGGCCGCCAGCAGGTAGTTCGCCGGGATGTCCTTGCTCTTCGGGAAGCGCTTGTGGAAGCCGTTGACGAGCTTGAGCGCGAGCGGCACCTGGCCCAGCTGCGCTGCCTTGGCCGCGAGCCGCGTGATCTGTTCGGCCTCGGTCGGCGCGAAGGCCGGATCGAGTTCCTGGCATTCGCGCAGCAGGTCGAGCGCCTCGCGGTCACGATCCTGGGCGAGCAGGATGTTCAGCCACTCGCGCCCGTGGCGCAGCAGCTCCGTGCGGTCGTCGCGTACGCGCAGCAGCTTGCGGTAGTGCTGGTGCAGCGCGACCGTGCCGCCGCGTTCGCGCAGATGCTCGCGCAGCAGGGCCGCGGCGGCCTCGGTATTGCCCTCGCGCACCATCGCGGCGGTCTGGTCGAGCAGGGCCTGGTCCGGATCGGCCGGCCGCGCGAGCGCCACCGGGCCGTTCGGCACATAGCCGAGCACGTCGTGATACTGGTAGACCAGATAGCCCATCAGATGGAAGGCGGCGATCACCGTGTAGTGCGTGATTGCGTAGAACACCGGCAGGCCGATGAACAGCGGCAGCGCCTTGCCGATCAGGGCTTGGGCGTTCGCCGCACTGATGTTGATCAGCGCGATCAGCACCACGGCGAGCAGGTAGGCGCCACCGATGCGCGTCATGATCGACAGCCAAGTGACCGGGTTCAGCGCATGCCAAAAGTTCTCGTCGATCGCGTATGACATCATCGCGCCGGGCAGGCCGGCCGCGAGCAGCACCATCGCCATGAGCGCGAGCGGCAGCGGCAGCACGATCAGCGCGATGACGTTCATCACAATGAACATGATCTGCAGGCGGATCGCGCCCCAGCCGAGTGATTCATCGACGTTGAGGCTGCCTTCGGGCGGCTCGAGCCGGCCATCCGCGGAGGCGCGCAGCACTTCGAACGCGTACTTGTACAGCGCGACCCAGATCGCAACGTTGACCAGCCAGCCGACGCCCGGCAGGAAGGCGAGCAGGCGCAGGGCGGCGAGCAGCAGCACAGTCATCAGCGCGGCCGGCTTCGCCGGATAAAGGGTGATTTCGCGCAGCCGGTGCCAGAACGGCACGATGGCTCGCGTGGACAGTTCATTCATGATTTCCCCTGGAGTGCCCGCGCAGGGCGGCCGGAACTTTAGCAGGACCGATGTTCCCGAGTGACGCGCAGCGCGGTCGAATCGCGCGCGACGATACGCCAGGCAGCCTGTGGGAGACCCGGGTGTCCATGTGGCCGATCGTCGCAAGCCTGCGGTAATCGCAGGCATCGGGCCGAGGCGCCCGCTGGCGACCGGCTTTGCATCGCAGACGTCGCCGTCGTGGGGCGCAGGTTCGCTGAAACCGGTCGGCGCGCTGCAGGGATTCCCTCACGGAGCGGCGCTTGGCATGGCGGATAGGTTCGCTACGCGCGCAGTCAGTCATTGTGGTTGTGGCCTGTGCGCAGGCTGTGTACCTTTCGCGCCAGCTCGACGATCGCAGGAGGCCGCCATGTCCCGAACCATCCGTGTCGTGGCCTTGACCACCCTGTCGATGCTGGCCGGCTGCGCGGGCACCCCGCACCGTATCGCCGCGGGCAAGTCGTCTGCCGGCAAGGTCGACGAAACGGCCGTGAACGCGCTGTACGCGCGGCTCGATGCCGATGTGAAGCGCTACGAGGCCGGTGTCGAGCTTGGCGACGACGGCAACGAGGGCCGTGGCCGGCGTGAGATCGCCGCCGCGCTCGACGATCTGCGTGCGGCCGCCCTGCAGTGCCATGCCGTGCCCGGCTGCGAGGAGAACCGCTTCCTGTCGGCGTTCGACGGCCTGTTGCGCCGGCGCGATCTCGCTGAGGGCACATCGGCCGGCACGGGACCCGGTAGCGATGCCGGCGAGAACGCTGCGACCGCTGGCGAGACCTCGCCGGTGGTCGCGCATCTGCCCGAGGCCGGACGCTCGGTGACCCTGCTCAAGGGCCGCGAGCTGTCGGACATCCTCGCGCTGAACGGCCCGGTCAAGGCCGCGCTCGAGGAATGGCTCTCGCAATACCGGCCGAACCTGGTCCAGGCCTGGGTCAACTACCAGTACATGCGTTACCGCATGTGGCCGGAGTACCGGAAGGCCGAGCTGCCCGAAGCCCTGCTGTTCGGCATCCTCGCCAAGGAATCCGGCGGCCGCGTGCATGCGGTGTCGCGCTCGGGCGCATCCGGCCCGCTGCAGTTCATGTACACGACCGGCCTGCGCTTCGGCCTCGGCACGGTCAACGGCTTCGACCAGCGCTTCGATCCGGCGCTCGCCGCACGCGCGAACGCGGCCTATCTCAACGAGCAGCTGCGGATCTTCAACAACAATCTCGAGCTGGTGCTCGGCGCCTACAACGGCGGCGAGGGCCGCATGCAGCGCCTTGCCGGCGTGGAGGCGAGCTTCTGGGATGCGCGCGTCTATGCTGCGCTGCCGCCGGAGACACGCGACTACGTACCGATGGTGCTGGCTGCCGCGTGGCTGTTCCTGCATCCGGAGAAATACAACCTGAGTTTCCCGAAGGTCGATGGCCGTCCGGGCAGCATCGTGCTCGGCGAGCCGGCCTCGCTGACCGAGCTGAGCGTCTGCTTCGGCCAGGAAGGCGGCAACGGCGAGGGCTGGTTCCGTACCCTGCGCAATCTCAATCCGGCGCTGGATCCGCAGGAGAAGCAGGCCGCCGGCACGCGTCTCGAGGTGCCCGCCGTACTCGAAGCCGCCTATCCGAAGCTCTGTGCCGGCGGCGCCTGGTTCGCCCTCGCACAGGACCTGCATTCGGCAGTGGTGCCGGTGGTGCCGAACCGTCCGGCCGAGCCCGCGCGCGGTCCGGCCGTGCCGCGCACCTACGTCGTGCGTACCGGCGACACGCTGCACGGCATTGCCCGCAGGCTGAACTGCGCGGACGTCAAAGGTATCGCCG
>CAYYHP010000075.1:0-12227 GCA_964471815.1 uncultured Rhodanobacteraceae bacterium | reverse complement strand
TCGTGCTCAACAAGTTCGACAAGCGCGGCGCCGAGGACGCGCTGCGCGACGTGCGAAAACAGTGGAAGCGCAACCGCGTGGCGTTCCAGCTCGCCGACGACGCGGTGCCGGTCTATCCGACCATCGCCAGCCAGTTCAACGATCCGGGCGTGACCTGGATGTTCGCGAACCTGTGCCGGTTGCTGAGGGAAAAGACGGGGGCCGGGAGCCGGAGGCCGGAAGCCGGAGAGCCGCGTTGCGATTTCGATCCGAAGCTCGATGTTTCCATCAGGGAACCGCGCGCCACGGTGCTGATTCCTGGCCAGCGCACACGTTATCTCGCCGAGATCGCCGAGCAGGGCCGGCGCATCGACCAGGAGATCATCCGGCAAGCCGAGGCGGCCTCGAAGGCACAGAGTTGTCTCGAGGCGCTCGAGGAGATCGGCGATCCGAAACGGCCCGCTCCATTCGAGTTGTATGACACCGCCGACTTCCTGCCGGGCGCCGGCCACACGGCGACCGACAGCGAGGGTGATGCGGCCTACTGGATACCGAATGGCGGCAATCACGTCGATCGCAGCCTGCTCGTCCTGCGCCAGCGTTACAACGAGGCGATCAAGTCCCTCTCCGGCGAAGCATTGGATCTGCTGCGCGAATGGCCCGCGCGTTACCGCTCGGTCGCCGAGGCGGTCAACGAATACCAGGTGCGCGGCAAGCCGATCCGTGTCGAAAACTACGTCGAGTCGCTGAGCCACCAGAAGATCCCGAAGGTCGCGCCGCCCGAATATCGCGACTGGGGTGACCTGCTGCGTTTCCTGATGCGCGAGAACCTGCCGGGTCATTACCCGTACACCGGTGCCGTCTATCCGTATCGCCGCACCGGCGAAGACCCGACGCGCATGTTCGCGGGCGAGGGCACGCCCGAGCGCACGAACCGGCGCTTCCATTACCTCTCGCAGGGCCAGAAGGCCGCGCGCCTTTCGACCGCATTCGATTCGGTCACGCTGTATGGCGAGGATCCGGCCGAGCGGCCGGACATCTACGGCAAGATCGGCAATTCCGGCGTGTCGATCGCCACGCTCGACGACATGAAGAAGCTCTATTCCGGCTTCGATCTGTGTGCGCCGAGCACCTCGGTATCGATGACGATCAATGGTCCGGCACCGATCGTCCTTGCTATGTTCATGAACACCGCGATCGATCAGCAGGTCGAGAAGTACCTGCGCGCCGATGGCGCGCGCTGGGATGCCGCCCACGCGAAGATCGAGCGCCTGTTTGCCGGGCGGGCGCGCCCGCGCTATGCCGGCCTGCTTCCGGATGGCAACGACGGGCTCGGCCTCGGTCTGCTCGGCGTCAGCGGCGATCAGATCGTCGAACCCGAGGTGTACGCGAAGATCCGTGCCGAGACGCTATGCACCGTACGCGGCACCGTACAGGCCGACATCCTAAAGGAGGACCAGGCGCAGAACACCTGCATCTTCTCGACGGAATTCGCCCTGCGCATGATGGGCGACATCCAGCAGTTCTTCGTCGATCACGGCGTACGTAACTTCTATTCCGTGTCGATCTCCGGCTATCACATCGCCGAGGCCGGCGCGAACCCGATAAGCCAGCTCGCCTTCACGTTGGCCAATGGCTTCACGATCGTCGAGTACTACCTGGCGCGCGGCATGCAGATAGACGACTTCGCGCCGAACTTGTCATTCTTCTTTTCGAACGGCATGGATCCGGAATACCCGGTGATCGGGCGGGTCGCACGACGTATCTGGGCGCGCGCGATGCGCGAGCGTTACGGCGCGAGCCCGCGCAGCCAGATGCTGAAGTACCACATCCAGACGTCGGGTCGCTCGCTGCACGCGCAGGAGATCCAGTTCAACGACATCCGCACCACGCTGCAGGCGCTGTACGCGCTGTTCGACAACTGCAACAGCCTGCACACCAATGCCTACGACGAGGCGATCACCACGCCGACCGAGGAATCGGTGCGGCGTGCCGTGGCGATCCAGCTCATCATCAACCGCGAACTCGGCCTCAACTTCAACGAGAACCCGTGGCAAGGCAGCTTCATCATCGAGAAGTTGACTGACCTCGTCGAGGAGGCCGTCTACCGCGAGTTCGAGGCGATCAGCGAGCGTGGCGGCGTGCTCGGCGCGATGGACACGATGTACCAGCGCTCGAAGATCCAGGAAGAGAGTCTCTACTACGAGCAGAAGAAGCACGACGGCAGCCTGCCGCTGATCGGCGTGAACACCTTCCTGCCGAAGGAACACGCCGGCGAGATCGCGACGGCCATCGAGCTGATCCGCTCCACGCCGGAAGAGAAGCGCCAGCAGATCGACAACGCGCAGGCCTTCCAGCAACTGCGCAACGGCTTCGCGCCCGATGCCCTGCGCAAGCTGCAGCAGACGGCGCGCGATCGACGCAATGTCTTCGCGCACCTAATCGAGGCGGTGAAGACCCATAGTCTCGGTCAGCTCAGCCATGCGCTCTACGACGTCGGCGGGGAATACCGGCGCAGCATGTGAGTCGCGTAGATCGAGCCGCTGCCGCGGACATGCGTGCGGCAGCGCGGTGAACCGTCGTCGCCAACCGGTCTGCCGCGACGGCGGTGCGGTGAATCGGGGGCGCCGACGGCATGCGATCGTCTGGCAGAATCGCCCGCCACGCCCCGAGACATCGCCGACATGCACGATACCGCGCCCGCGGCGCGCCGTTCGCCACGCCAGATCCTGTTTTCGAGCCTGATCGGCACTACGATCGAATTTTTCGATTTCTACATCTATGCCACGGCTGCCGTGCTGGTGTTCCCGCACCTCTTCTTTCCGGCGGGCGATCCGGCGTCGGCCACGTTGCAGTCGCTCGCCACCTTCGCACTCGCGTTCTTCGCGCGCCCGCTGGGCTCGGCGCTGTTCGGGCATTTCGGCGACCGGGTCGGGCGCAAGGCCACGCTCGTTGCCTCGCTGCTCGCGATGGGGCTCTCCACCGTGGCGATCGGCTTGCTGCCAACACATGCGAGCCTGGGCATCGGCGCACCGCTGCTGCTCGCACTGTGCCGGTTCGGTCAGGGGCTCGGTCTCGGTGGCGAGTGGGGTGGCGCGGTCCTACTCGCGGTGGAGAACGCGCCGCCGGGCCGGCGCGCATGGTATGGCATGTTTCCGCAGCTCGGCGCACCGATCGGTTTCTTCTGCTCGACCGGCGTGTTCCTGTGGCTGAGCCATGGCCTGGATGACGCGGCATTCTTCGCCTGGGGCTGGCGCGTGCCGTTCCTCGCCAGCGGCATTCTGGTCGGCCTCGGACTCTGGATGCGCCTGACCCTGCAGGAGACACCGGACTTCGAGCGTGCCATCGCGCGCCATGAGCGTGTGCGCGTGCCGATGCTGGATGTGCTCGCAAACCACGGGCGCGTGCTGCTGGCTGGTACGTTCGTGGCACTCGCCACGTTCGTCTTGTTCTATCTCATGACCGTATTCACGCTGGGTTGGGCCACCGCGCACATGGGTTATTCGCGGGAGGATTTCCTGCGGCTCCAGCTCGCCGGCGTGCTGGCCTTCGCGCTGACCATCCCGTTGTCGGCCTGGTGGGCCGACCGCCGCGGCGGTCGCGAGGTCATTGCTGCCGCGACAGCGCTAATCTTCGCGTTCGGCATAGCCTTCGGCGCACTGTTCGAGACAGCCGGCTCTGTCGGCATGGTCACGTTTCTCGCGCTGGGGCTCGGTGCGATGGGGCTGACCTATGGCCCGCTGGGTACCGTGCTCAGCGGTCTGTTCCCGGCGGCCGTGCGCTATACCGGTGCTTCACTGGCCTTCAACCTGGCCGGCATCCTCGGCGCCTCGCTCGCGCCATACGTCGCGACCTGGCTCGCACAGCGGTACGGCCTCGCTGCGGTAGGGCACTACCTTGCGGCGGCTGCCGCTCTGACCCTGCTCGGTGTCGGGGCCACGCCACGGAGCCAGGCACCGGCATGATCGGGTGCGCACAGGGTGGCGTCCGTGCTCAGCTCCCATGATCCGCTGTGCCGGTACGGGTACGCGGACATCGGCTTCTAGTCGCCACGCGCGCCATCAATAAAGTATGTGAAAATTTGCTGATGCAGAAAGGGAATGAAGCGCGGCTTGCTGCTTCATGGTCCATGCACGCGGCGGCGCGGGCATGAGAAGTGCGATCTGCAACCAAGGCGTGCTGATGCTCGAAGGCATCATGCTGGTCGGCAACATGGCCACGGGTGGCGACAGCCTGGTTGGCATTGCCAGTACAGTGGAAGAGGGAGGCATGGGCGCAAGCCCAAGCGGTAGCTGTGCCGGCGGCATGGGCGGTGCGGTGCCACAGGTTTCGGTCGATATGGGACAGAACGCTAATGGCACCCTGGGTCAGGGGGCGGTGCCGATCTGGTCGTGGGCCAGCCAGCGAGTCTCTCCCGTGGTCTCACCAATCAGGCTACCGCCAGCCCCATGGCCACGGGCAGCAGTCTCGTGCGCAGCGCAGACGCACTCAACGATGCGCTGGCTTTGCCGGCCTTTCCGCTGATCGACGGCCCGCCGCTCGATGCGCTTGCCGACGACGGTGGCAAATTCACACGACACCCCTGCAGCCGGGCAGTCCGGCCATCAATGCGGGTAGCGCCTGTGGTGCTGACGGACCAGTCTGACTACGAGCGCAGCGCGCGCCACGCCCGACCTCGGTGCGTTTGCCGGATACAGTCCCTCCGACGTCCTGTTCCGCGGTGGCTTCGAGGACTCGGGCTGTCCCTGAGCATTGCGCCCGGAGCGCCGGACACGCCATCCGATCGGCACACACGGGCCTAACTACCCGTGTGTGCCGGTCCGAATCTGGCACCAGTCCTGGCCTCGCCATGCGTTTCTCGAGATTTGCGCCAGGAATCGAAATGCCACTGCTTCAGGCTACTTTGCGTTCTCGGGCCCATGCGTCAGCCGTCCGCTGCTCAAGCCAGGGCGTCTTTTATTTGCAATACGCCGACAGGAAACGCTCGGCGAGTTCCTGAGCCTGAACGCCGATCTCGCCGTGGATCTGATCCTCGGGGTAGGGGCTAAGCGCCGGAGTGAGACGATTGGCGACGAGGCTGTAGGTCGCTGCCTTGAGCTCGTCCTTTTCGGTGGGCCAGCCGCGCTTGTAAGCTGACCCCAGTAGCCAGATGGCATCGGCATTGCAGGTGAGAGCGAGCTCGTTGATGTAATCGATCGCCTTGCGCTTCATACGGATGACCCGTTCGGGATCACGCACGACGTCATCCTTGCTGCCGATGGCTGAGTACAACTCCCTGAAGAAGGTCGTCTTTGCCATTGGTTGGCCCAGGTCGGCGGCTTTTTCGAACCACTTGCGGTAATCCTTGGCCTCGCCCTCGCTGACCCCTTTGCAAAATTCCAGTCGAGCTACGAGATACTGGTTGTACATCTGGGCATATCTCACCGGCTCTCCCTGCGGCCCGTACTCGTTTATTGGGATGCCGCCATACTTTCCTAGCAGTGGAGCGCAATCACCCAGTTCCGACGCCAACTGCAGCGTGGCATCGGGATCCTTGGCATCCAGCCCGGCTTTATGTTCCGCGAGTCTTGTTGCGAGCGGGCGGGGGTCGCGGCGCTCCGCCGATGGCCCATCGACTGCTTCCCAGGCTCTCGCGAAGCCCGGAACAGGTTCTCGCCATTGTGCATAGGGCAGCGCGCGCTCGCCCGCAGAGGCGGCAACAGTGATGTTGTCAGGGGGTGCAGCGGCCGTGCGGGAGGGTGGGGATGTGGTGACGGCGTTTTGGGATACGGCATTCCAATCAACCGTGCCAGCGGATTTCACCACGATTGTGCTGGTTTCAGCACGCCCTACGACGGCGCCGGAAACTGCAGCGATTAGAGTGATGCCGAGTAAGCCTGCTATCAAAATACGTTTTTGTTTCATTGTTAGCTTCCCGTCATGTTAGATACACAAAATTCCTGGTCTGTTCTGACTGAATGACTTGCGTGGAATATTTATGGCATTTCCAACGATGGCATGTAGATTTGCAACTCTCATGCTGAAGGCTTATGGATGGCTGTCAAGAAATATTCTGTGCTTACAGCGTGCGTGGGTTGCCGACGGTCACTGTGCCAGTGACGTTTTGGTTGTAACTGACACCGCCCCCTCCACCTATTATCTGAATCTCGTGCATGGGTGGTGAGGGACTGTTAGAATGACATCCTTCATTTTCGCGCGCAGGCCCATCCTGACTGTCATCTTCTCTCCTGAATATGTCAGATTCTGGAGTAAACATGTCTTCCGGCTGTATTGTCGATGTGGTATTCTGTAATTTATATTTTCTACATACATGTTTCTTGCAAACCGTCACCGTGCTGCCCGGCAATGGCGTTTTATTGTGAGCGGCAGCCCACTGACTGAGTGCGTCGCGCATCACCAAGGCGGCCACCGCATTTGGTTTTCCCCCAAAGCCACAGCCTTGTGTGTCGTAACAGTTGGCTGTGATACTGATCACCTCTCCAGTATCAGTATCGGCTTGGGTCGGTCCTGCCAAGGAACTTAATATGTGTAAAAAGAAGCATCTGTGCTTGATCATGGAGATTCCTTTCAATAGTAGGTTGCGTTGGTTGTGGCTCGTATCAATTGCTGTGAGTGGCCAATTACAGGTTGTTGCGATAAGACGTTCAGTGAGTTTCTCTGCCCGGATGTTGTTCTCGTCCCTGCCTTGATCTTCTTGGCGCAATAGGGCAGCGCCATTTCCCCGGGCATCACGTCTGCCGCCTCGGCCACTGCCTGCGTGTGGCTTACGAGGGCGTATGACAGCATCACCGTGATGGCGATAGTGAGGACGAAGGTCGCGAAAACGATTCCTGGTCTTATGATGTCAATTACATTTGCTTTTGTGAAAATTCCATTTTGATTGTGAACTTATTTACCGGGACGTAAGTTAACCTGGATCAGCGGATGAATGTGTTGCCGATCTACGCAAGCGAGCCCGGCAGTTTTGCTTCAGCCGGCGAGGACCATCCATCGCAATGAAAGTTGGGACGGCATGGCTTGGAACTACTGAACGAGTCCAGAGATTCCATGAGCTACGGATGGCTCGCCGCACATCAATCGCCTGCGCGTTTGATGTGGCGCAGCCGAGTCCGGACCAGTGCCGGACTCAGCGCGTGCTGACAAGTTCAGAATGGACTTGTTCAGGCCCTCCACAGGTCCCGACCGCATTCGCGGCGCCGGTTGTCGACGGTCTGCATGGGCGGCCGCAAGCCGAGCGTGCGGGATTGGCGGTGTTCGCGAAGCATGCGGAAGGAGAGCCTGCATCACGGCGGGGCTCGGTGACAGTCAGCTTGCTGTACGCCGGCCTTACCCGGTTTTGCATCCCGCTTGATCCCGGGCAGTGCGGAATCGGACGAGCGATACGTAATATGACGTCACCGTTGGCGTCAGCACCGCCGGCGGCCTTCGAGTCGGAACGTGCTCGCTCATGGGCATGGCGTTCGGCTGTGGCCATCCGGCCACACGGGGTACCGCTGGAAATGGCGCTACCTCCAGGCATTGAAGGAAGTGCGACGCGGCAATTCTGGCCGGCCGTTTCGGTCAGACCTTTCCCTATCTACGCCTGTCGGTCATCGAGACGTGCAACTTCCGGTGCAGCTACTGTCTGCCCTGCGGTTATTCGGCGGCGCCGGGGCGTCGGTCCGCCCTCGATCTGGGTGAAATCCGCGGGCTGCTGCGCGGTTTTGTATCTGTCGGCATGCGCAAGACTCGCCTGGTGGGCGGCAGACCCGCGCTGCGCCGCGACCTGCCGGACGTCAGTGCGGCCATCGCGCAATCCGGCGTGGAGAGGGTGGCGATGACGACCAGCGGCTGCCTGCTGCAGCAGCGGGTCGATACGTGGCGCGAGGCCGGTCTGACCCGTCTCAACGTCAGCGCCGACGCGCTGGACCGGAAGTGGTTCGCGGCGATAACCGGCCACGATCGCTAGCCGGTCATCCTCGCCGGTGTCGATCACGCGCTGATGCTCGGCTTCCCGTCGATCAAGCTCAATGTGGTGCTTCTAAAAGGGCTCAACGACGATCAGCTGTCGGCCTGGCTCGACTGTCTGCGCAGCAGGCCCGTGGCGATGTGCGCGATCGAGCCAGTGCAGACCGACGGCAATGAAGTCGCAGCTGGTCGAAGGATTTCCGTGATCGGCACGCGGCGCAGCCCCGACCCCGGCTCGCGCATGCCATGCGCCGGGTTGTGTCCGGCCGCGCCTGCCCGTATGATGCGCGCCCTTCGCCGCAGGCAGCGTATCTGCCGCGCACGGCCCGGATTATCGATCCGGCCGATCCAGTTCTGGAGAGGTGCCAGAGCGGTCGAATGGGCCGGACTCGAAATCCGGTGTACGGCTTGTCCGTACCGTGGGTTCGAATCCCACCCTCTCCGCCAGACAGTCAGCGACATCGACACCCTTTCCCGGCCTCGCCGGGGAAGGGGCGTCTTCCGGCTTCACGGTCGTCTCAGCTCTTGCCTAGCCAAACGATGGCAGTGCCACCCGCAGGTGATGACGGCAGAAATAATCGGACCAGCGGCGACTTCGATGAGCTGCGATCTCGATCAGCCTCGGCTCCGGCCAGCCGCGACGGGATTCGCCTCCAGTCCGATGGCGGCTACACTGCGCGCCCCGAATTCTGGAGCTATGCGATGAGCCTGATTGCCGTGCCGGTGTCCTACGGCGAGCTGCTCGACAAGATCACGATCCTCGAGATCAAGGCCGAGCGCATCGCCGATCCGGCCAAGCTCACCAACGTACGCACGGAGCTCGACCTGCTCGGCCGCACCTGGGCCGAAGCACCGGTCTCGCGCATCGACATCGCCGCTCCGCGCGCACGGCTCAAGGCCGTCAACGAGGCGCTCTGGGACATCGAGGACCGCATCCGTCTCAAGGAACGTGCGCAGGCCTTCGACGCGGAATTCGTCGAACTGGCACGCGCGGTGTACTTCCGCAACGACGAGCGCGCGGCGGTCAAGCGCGAGATCAACGAGAAACTCGGCTCCACCCTGGTCGAGGAAAAGTCCTACCAGGATTACCGCGCGGCAGTTTGATCGCCCCTGCATTGATGGCGGGACGGCGGCACGTCGGCCGTCCGCAGAGCGCGGAATACCGGCAGACGGATGATGTGCGCTATCGCGGGTCCACCCGGGATCAGGCGGTGGCGCTGCGTCGGGCTGCGAGAAAGGCCTCGAGCCGCTCGATCACGTCGTCCACCTCGATCAGGTCCATCACGCCGGGGTATTCGAGTTTCGTACCCCAGCGCAGCGCCTCCGCGGGACGGCCGCGGAAACGGCGTGCGGCGGCATCGTAGCGATCCACGCACCAGCGCCGGTCGCTGTACGGGCCCGAGCGGTGCGGGTTGCTCGCCGCGTGCAGGCCGAGCACCGGCGTGCCGACTGCATTGGCCATGTGCATCGGCCCGGAATCGGGCGTCAGCACGAGACTGGCGCGCCGGCAGAGGGCGAGGAATTGCTTGAGCGTGTCCTTGCCGACGAGATCGATCGGCCGCGTGCGCATGCCCGCGAGGACTGCATCGGCGAACTCGCGTTCGAAGCGGCTCGGCCCGCCGCATAGCACGATCCGCAGGCCGAGGCGGGCGGCGGCATGGTCCATGACCGCGGCGTAGCGCTCGGGTCGCCAGTTGCGCCGCGCGTGGCTCGAACACGGGCTGACCAGCAGGGTCGATTCCACGCCCGGCAGGTGGTGTTCGGCGAATTCGTGTGCGGCATCCGGGATCGGGACGTCCCAGTGGACGGCATCCTGGTGGAGGCCGAGCGGCTCGAGGAAGCTCGCCAGCGCGTCCAGAACGTGTTCGCCGCGCCGTGCCGCGATGCGCCGGTTCACGAACAGGCCGTGCAGATCGCGTGAGCGCTCGCGGTCGTAGCCGATGCGCAGCGGCGCGCGCACCAGGGTGCTCAGCAGGTTCGCGCGCAGGGCGACCTGCATGTGCAGCAGCACGTCGAAACGGCGACCGTCGAGGGCGCGACGTAGCGCACGGTATCCGGCCAGACCGGCGGCTTTGTCGAACACCAGGAATTCGACGCCCGGGATGTCGCCGACCAACCGGTTTTCGAGCTTGCCGACGATCCAGGTCAGCCGGGTATCCGGCCAGTGGCGCTGCAGGGTACGCACCACGGGCACGACGTGGGTGACGTCGCCGAGGGCCGAAGTCCGCAGAAGACAGACGGTTCGTGGTGCAAGAATTGGCGCCGGCATGTGCAAGGCTTGCTAGACTGTAGGCCGTGTTGCCGAAAGGATCGATCCGCGATCTCCGGTTCAGGCCGCTGGCCCTTCCGATGAGCACAGCCCGCATCCAGTCCACCGCCGATGGCGCGATTCTGTTCGACCCGCGCTGCGCCGCACAAGCCGAGGAGGCCTGGTTCGACCCGGCCGCCTGGCATGCGCGTGGAACCGCGCAGGGCGTGAATGGTGGCCGTGGTGGTGCGGTGTTCATCGATGCGCCCTGGGGGCCGAGCGTGCTGCGCCACTACCGGCGCGGTGGTGCCGTGGCACGGTTGCTCGGTGACAGCTACCTCTGGACGGGCGCCGAGCGCACGCGTTGTTTCGCCGAATTCCGCCTGCTCCAGGAACTGGCCCGCTCCGGTTTGCCGGTGCCGCTGCCGGTCGCTGCGCGCTATCAGCGGCGCGGCGCGCACTACCGGGCCGACCTGATCGTGCGCCGCATCGAGTCGAGCCGCACGCTCGCCGAGCTGTTGCGCGAGGGGCGTTGCGATCCTGCGCTGATGGCGCGCATCGGCGGCGTACTGGCCGCGTTCCACGAGCGTGGCGTCTATCATGCCGACCTGAACGCCCACAATGTCCTGCTCGCCGGCGATAACGTGTATCTGATCGACTTCGACCGCGGCACGTTGCGTCGGCAGGGTATCGAATGGCAGCTCGCCAATCTCGCCCGGCTGCGGCGCTCGCTGCTGAAGCTCGGCGCAGCGCGCGACGTCGGCGAGGAACACTTCGATGCCACGCTCTGGCAGGCGCTCACGGCCAGTTACGAAAGCCAGCGGCGCCGCGCGCCGGTCGCGCCCGTGCTGACGGCGATCCGGGAGCAGGGCGCGTGACGCATGCGCTGCGCTTCCTCGGCGTGGGTTCGTCCCAGGCCGTGGAGCTCGGCTCGTCGGGAGCGGTCTATGAACGCGACGACCAGCCGCTGCTCCTGATCGATTGCGGCCCGGAAACGCTCAGCGCCTATCTCGAAGCCTATGCCGACGTGCCGCGCGCGATCTATGTCACGCACACGCACCTCGATCACGTCGGCGGTTTCGAGCGCCTGTTCACACGCCTCTACTTCGATGCCGAGCGGCGCGGGCGTGTCGTCGTGTTCCTGCACGCTGCTCTCGTGCCGCTGATGCAGACGCGTCTCGCCGACTACCCGAACGTGATCGCCGAGGGCGGCGCGAATTTCTGGGATGCCTTCCGCCTCGTGCCGGTCTCGCGCGGTTTCTGGCATGCGGGTCAGTGGTTCGAGGTTTTCCCGGTCCGCCATCACGCGCCCGACACGGCCTTCGGCCTGGCCTTGCCCGGCAGCTTCGTCTGGACCGGCGACACGCGCCCGATCCCGGAAGTGCTCGGCCGGCATGCCGGACGCGGCGAACTCGTCGCGCACGATTGCGGCCTGCGCGGCAACCCTTCGCACAGTGGCATCGACGATCTCGAGCACGAATATCCGGCCGGGCTGCGCGCACGGCTCGTGCTCTACCACTACGGCAGCCAGGCGGATGGCGAGGCGCTCGCGGCGCGTGGCTATCGCGTGGCGCGGCGTGGCGAACGTCTGGCCCTGGGCGAGCCGCTCGCCGGGAGCGTGTGATGGACGCGCGCATCGCGTCGCGCACCGTCGTCGCGCCGGGCGACGCGCTCGGTCGGCCGCTGACCGACCTGCGCCTCTCGGTCGTGGACCGCTGCAACTTCCGCTGCCCGTACTGCATGCCGGAAGAAGACTATCCGGAACGGCATCGTTTCCTCGAGAAGCGCGAGCGCCTGTCGTTCGAGGAAATCGAGCGCCTGGTACGCGTCTTCGTCACGCTCGGTGTGCGGCGACTACGGTTGACCGGCGGCGAACCGCTGCTGCGCCGCGACCTGCCGCTGCTCGTCGGCTGGCTCGCGCGCGTGCCGGGCATCGAGGATCTCGCGCTGACGACTAACGGCGTATTGCTGCCGCGTCATGCCGCGGCCCTGCGCGAGGCCGGGCTCAAACGCCTGACGGTCAGCCTCGACAGTCTCGATCCGGATGTCTTCC
>CAYYHP010000074.1:0-12399 GCA_964471815.1 uncultured Rhodanobacteraceae bacterium | reverse complement strand
GATCGTGCCCTCGGCCGATCCGCACCTCTCGGAATACCTGCCGGAACGCTGGCAGGGCCGCCGCTGGCTGTCGGGCTTCACCGGCTCGGCCGGCACCCTGGTCGTCACCGCCGACTTCGCCGGCCTATGGACCGATTCGCGCTATTTCGTGCAGGCCGAATGCGCACTCGCCGGCAGCCCGGTGCAGCTCGTCCGCCAGCGCGTCCCGCATGCGCCGGAACATCTCGCCTGGCTGGCCGAACATCTGACGCGCGGCGCCGTGGTGGCCGTGGCCGGCGACACAGTCTCGCTCGCCTCCTGTGCGCAGATGAACGAGCGCTTCGCCACGGCGGGGCTGGTATTGCGCACGGATTTCGACGCGCTGGCCGTGCTCTGGACTGACCGCCCGCCGGTTCCGGCCGCAGCGGTGCGAGAGCACGACCCGCGCTACCGCGCCGACGGCCGCCCCGAGCGCCTGCAGCGCATCCGCGAGGCGATGGCAGAGGCGGGTACCACGCACCATCTGGTATCCGCGCTGGACGACGTGGCCTGGATCACCGCGCTGCGCGGCAGTGACGTGCCGTACAACCCGCTGTTCGTCGCGCACCTCCTGATCGGTCCGCAGCGCGCGACCCTGTTCGTCGGTCCGGGCAAGATCGCCGCTGATCTCGCTGCGCGACTCGCCGCGGACGGCATCGATCTCGCGCCGTATGCGCAGGCCGGCGCCGCGCTGGCCGCACTGCCGGCGGAGGCGGTGCTGCTGGTCGATCCGCGCCGGGTGACCTGCGCGCTGGCAGGAGCCGTGCCGGGCAGCGTGAGTCGGGTGCAGGCCACGAATCCGAGTCAGCGGTTCAAGGCGCTCAAGAACGCGACCGAGCTGGACCATCTACGCCGCACGATGGAGCGCGACGGTGTGGCGATGGTGCGCTGCCTGCGCTGGATCGGGAACGCGCTCGCCGAGGGCCGGCGGCCAACCGAGCTCGAACTCGCCCAGGCGGCGCTGGCGTTCCGCAGCGCCCAGCCCGGCTTCGTCTGCGAGAGTTTCGCCACCATCGCCGGTTATCAGGCGAATGGCGCCTTGCCGCACTACCGCGCCACCCCGGAACACCACGCGCGGATCGAACCGTACGGCTTCCTGGTATTCGACTCGGGCGGGCAGTACGAAGGCGGCACGACCGACATCACGCGCACGCTGGCACTCGGCGAGACCACGGCCGAGCAGCGTGCCGATTTCACCCGCGTGCTGAAGGGCATGATCGCGCTCTCGCGGGCGCGCTTCCCGCGCGGCACCAGCGGCGCGGCGCTCGATGCCCTGGCCCGCGCACCGATCTGGGCCGACGGCATCAACTACGGCCACGGCACCGGCCATGGCGTCGGCTACTTCCTCGGCGTCCACGAGGGCCCCCAGGCGATCCGCCCGCCCACGCCGGGCGAGACCGCGGTGCCGCTGGAGGCCGGCATGGTCACCTCGAACGAACCGGGCATCTACCGGCCGGGCAAGCACGGCGTGCGCATCGAGAACCTGATCGCGACCGTCCCGGCCGGAGAGACCGAGTTCGGCGAGTTTCTCGCCTTCGAGACGCTGACCCTCTGCCCGATCGATCGCGACGCGATCGATCCCGCGCGGCTCGATGCCGGCGAGATCGCCTGGCTGGATGCCTATCACGACGAAGTCTTCGCCCGCCTCGCGCCGCTGCTCGACAGTGCCGAACGGGCCTGGCTCGGTGCCCGCTGCGCACCGCTTTGAACGACACCGGGCGGCCGGCCCAGCCTGGGAAGCCCGTCATTCCGGCCGGTCCGCGCTGGCCGGCATTCGGGTTCCCACGCGCCCGTTCCTCATGGTTTGAGCTTTGCATGGGCCACCGTTAAGCTTCGCCGCCGCTCGGCGGTCGCCCCGCGACCGCCGTCACCCGAGTCGAATTCAGCCCATGCCCCCGCTTTCCCGTGCGCCGCGCGTGCTCGTCGTTGCCGGCACCCGTCCGGAGTGTCTGAAGCTCGCGAGCGTAATGCACGCCCTGCGTGCCGAGCCGACGGTCGTGCCACGCCTGCTGAACAGCGGTCAGCACCACGCGATGGTCGAGCGCACGTTCGCGCACCTCGGCATCGCCTGCGATCTCGCCCCGGGCCAGCTCGTGGCCGGCTCGCTCTCGCACGGCGTCGGTGGCCTGCGCGCGCGGATCCGCGACATCGCCCGCGCCGACGCCGCGAACCTGCTCGTCGCCCAGGGCGATACCTCGACGGCCTACGCGACCGCGCTCGCCGCGCGCGATCTCGGCCTGCCGCTCGCGCATGTCGAGGCCGGCCTGCGCACCGCGCATCCGTATCGCCCGTTTCCCGAAGAGATGTTCCGCCGCCGGATCGCACCGCTCGCGGCCCTGCATTTCGCCCCCACCGCCACCGCCGAGCAGCACCTGCTCGACGAGGGCATCGCACCCGGAGACATCGAGCGGACCGGCAATACGGCGATCGACCTCTTGCGCCGCACGCTCGACGAGCCCGCGCCGACCTTGCCGTTCCTGCCGGAAGCCGGCGCGCTCGTCACATTGACGCTGCATCGCCGCGAGAATTACGGCCGCGGACTCGACACCGCGTGCGCGGCGGTGCTCGACCTGCTGCGCGCCGAACCCGATCTCGGCCTGGTCTGCCCCGTGCACCCGAACCCGAGTGTCGGCGCGCGCATCCGCCGGCACCTCAGCGGACATCCGCGCATCGCCCTCGTCGAGCCGCTCGATTACCGCGTATTCATCGCCCTGCTCGGCCGTTCGCGGCTGATCGTCACCGACTCCGGCGGCATCCAGGAGGAAGCGCCGCACCTCGGCGTGCCGGTACTGGTAGTGCGCGAGAACACCGAACGCCCCGAGAGCGTGGCGCTCGGCTGCGCGACCCTGGTGCCGCTGCAGCGCGAGCGCATCTTCGCCGAGGCCCACCGCCTGCTGCAGGCGCCACGGCCACCGCGACGGCCGTTCGACAGCAGCGCGCCGTATGGCGATGGCCACAGCGGCGAACGTATCGCACGGCGGATCGCCACCTTCCTCCTGCCGCAGGCCGCGAACGAAGACGTCGGCGCGGCGCTGACCGCCGATGCCTGACCGACCCGCCTGGATCACCAGATGAGCACACCCGGCCCGATTCCCGTCGACGCCTCACGCCATCCGACGCCAGCCGAGAGCGATGCCGCGGCCCGCGGGCTGCGCGGCTGGCTGCTATCCGCTGCCGTGCAGCTGCGCGATGGCCCGCATACCGGCGGCGTGATCGGCGCGCTCGATGCCGCAGGCCGGCCACGCTACGTCTATCCGGAGATCACCGGCTATTACCTGCACTGGCTCGCCGAGGCGAAGACCGCCATCGGCGACGGCCCCGCCGGCGAAGCCGCGCAGCGTGCGGCGTGCTGGACCCTGCGCCAGTTCGCCGATGGCGGCCTGCCGGCCACGCGCGCCTATCTCGCCGAGGCCGAACCGGACTGGCGCAACGCGGCCGCATTCTTCTTCGACTTCGCGATGCTCGTGCGCGGTCTCGGCGCCGCCTGCGAGGCCGGCCTGATCGAAACGGCCGATGCACCGTTCGCGCGGCTCGTCGAAGAGCTGACGGCGTTCGTCGCTGCCGACGGCGAACTGCGTGCCGCGCGCCGCCTCGATTCCAGCGTCGAATTGCCCGGCCGCTGGTCGACCCTCGGCGGGCCGTTCCTGGTCAAGGCGAGCTCGCGCGTCGCGCTCGCCGCGCGTCATCACCCGCTGCCCGATGCGCTCGCGCAGGCCTGCGACGCGCTCGCCGCGCACCATGCGGCATCGGCCGGGGCGATCGAACTAGACATGCTGCACCCGACGCTGTATTTCGCCGAGGGCCTGCTCGTCGCACAGCCGCAGGCCGCCGCGAAAATTGCCGTCCTGCTCAACCGCTGCCTCGCGCTGCAGAAGCCCGACGGCAGCCTACCGGAAGCCGAACACGGCTCGGACGTACCGCGCAATGACATCGTTGCCCAGGCGTTGCGCGTGGGTCTGCTGCTGCGCGCGGCCGGCGTGCCCGGCGCACCGACGGATCTGGCGCTCGACCGACTCGCCGGTGCACTGATCGCGCGGCTCGATGCACAGGGGCGGCTCGCGTTCCGCAATGACGTATCCGCACCGCAGCCGAACGCGTGGTGCGCGATGTTCGCCGAACAGGCACTGCGTTGGCATGCACGCTGGCGTCGCGGCGAAAGGCTGCCCGAGGCCGAGTGGCTGGTATGAGCGACCCGGCGAGCGGCCTGCGCCACTGGTGGAGCGCACCGCGGCTGTGGGCCTACGCGCCGCTCTATGTCGCCCTGAATGCCGCCGGGCTGATCGCGCGCTTCGCGCCGGGTCGCTGGCCGCTGCGCCGGCAGGACCATCGTGACGAGCCCGGCCTCGCGGTGATCGTGCCGGAGCGCGGCACGCCGGATCTGCTCGCCGAGACGCTCGCCGCGCTCGAGGCGGCACTCGCGCGGATCGACGAGCCCTGGCAGGTCGTGATCGTGGTCAACGGCGCGCCACGCGCAGATTACCGCGCACTCGAATCGCGCCATGCGCGTTTCGCCTGGCAATTCCACACCGCGCCGCTCGGCTACAACGGCGCGGTCGCGGCCGGACTCGCCGCCGTGCGGCAGCCGTGGACGTATCTCCTCAACAGCGACATGCGCCTCGCCCCCGACGCGCTGGCCCGGTTGCTGTCCTACCGCCAGCCGCAGGTGTTCGCGGTCACCTCGCAGATCTTCTTTGCGGATTCCGCCCGGCGCCGCGAGGAAACCGGCTGGTCGGATTTCGTCTGGAACCCGCAGACGCCCGAGGTCTACGAGCGCGAGCCGGAGCCCGGCGAGCTGGCGCGCGGCAATCTCTATCCCGGCGGCGGCTCGTCGCTGTGCCGCACCGGCCTGCTGCGTCGCTATGTCGCCGGCTCGACGGACTATTCGCCGTTCTACTGGGAAGATGCCGACTGGGGCGTACGCGCCTGGACGGAAGGCTGGGAAGTGCTGTTCTGTCCGACCTCGCATGCCTGGCATCACCATCGCGGCACGGTGAACCGTCATTGCGACGCGACAGAAGTCGCGCGCATCGTGCGCCGCAATGCGTTGCTGTTCGATCTGCGCCACGGCTGGACCGGCCTGCGACCCGGCCAGCTCATGCATCGCATCGCCGCCGCGCCACCGGCCACGCGTGAGGAATTGCGCGGATGGGGCCTCGCCTGGCGCACCTTCGTCGCGCGGCTCGCCACGCGCCGCGCGCAGCGCCGCGGGCTGCGTTTCGATCGCCTCGCGAGCGACCGCTGGTATGCACCGCGTCCGGCGCCCGCCGCGGCTCGGCCGCGCGTGCTGCTGGTCGCACCGTTCGCCCTGTTTCCGCCGGCGCACGGCGGTGCGCGACGTATCGCGGAACTCGTCACGCGGCTCGCCGCCCACGTCGATTTCATTCTGCTCGGCGACGAGCGCTCGCTGTATTCGGCCACGGCCGAGCCGTGGTTCCGGCATCTGCGCGCCGCCCACCTCGTCGAAGGGCGCGGCGACCGGCCCGGCGATGCGCCACTGACGCTCGCTGCGCGCATCGAGCGCCATGCGTGGCCGCATCTGCGCCGCGAACTGCAGCGCCTCGTCGCGCTGTACGACCCGGACTTGATCCAGGTCGAATTCATGGAGCTCGCCAGGCTCGCCGAGGAACGCACGGGCCGCGCGCGCTGGCTGCTCGGCCTGCACGACGTGTATCTGAGCGCTGGCGCGGATCCGGCCGGCGACGAGCGCCAGCACGCGCTGATCGCGCGCTACGACGCGATCGTTGCCTGTTCGGCCGAGGATGCGCGATTGCTGCGCCATCCGCGTGTCGTCGAGATCGGCAACGGCGCGGTGGACCGGCGCACGGTCTACACGCCCTCGCCGTCTACGCCGCCGTGCCTGCTGTTCATGGGCCCGTTCCGTTATGCGCAGAACCGCGAGGGCATCGCCGAGTTCATCGACGCCTGCTGGCCGATGCTGCGCGCACGCTTCCCGACGCTCGTGCTGCGCATCCTCGGCGGTGCCGAATCGGCCGAGGTCGTCGCACGCGAGCCACGCTGGCAGCAGCCGGGCATCGAGGTGATCTCGGCCTTCGTCGATCCGGCGCCGCACCTCGCCGCAGCGAGCCTCACGCTCAATCCGCAACACGACATCCGCGGCTCGTCGATCAAGCTGATCGAGTCGCTGCTCGCCGGTCGCACCTGCGTGAGCACGGCCGACGGTGCGCGCGGCTTCGCCGCGGCGGGCCTACCGGGACTGGTCCTCGCACCGGACATCGCCGGCATGGCCGAACCCGTCGCCGCCCTGCTCGCCGACACCGCCCGCCGCCATCGGCTCGAGCGCGCCGACCCCGAGCGTCTCGACGTCCATACCTGGGACGCGATGGCCGCGCGCCAGCTCGCGCTGTACCGGCGCCTGCTCGACGGCAGTTCTGCAACGCCCCACCCTGTCGGGACCAGTGACGATGGCTGAGCACGCCGTGAGTGGAGCGTGGTCCTACGACGCGATCGCCGAGGTCTATGCGACCGACATGGGCCGCAGCATGCCGTTCGACGACGTCGCCTTCTATCGTGACCTCGCGGCAGCGCACGCCGGCCCAGTCCTCGAGCTCGGCTGCGGCACGGGCCGCATCCTCATCGAGCTGCTGGCGGCCGGCGTCGAGGCGTTCGGCATCGACCGCTCGTTGCCAATGCTCGCGCGCCTGTGCCGCGACGCGCAGGCGCGAGGGCTCATGCCGCGCGTGGCGCAGTCGGACCTGCGCGCGCTCGGCGTCGGCGGCCACTTCGGCACGATCCTGCTGCCGTATTCGCTCGTGACCTATCTGACCGAGCCCGCGCAGGCCAGCGCGGTGTTGCGTGAGCTGCGCACCCGTCTCGCGTCCGGCGGTCGCATCGTGCTCGATGCCTTCGTGCCGCAACCGGTGCAGGGTTTCGCGGATTTCCGCCTCGATTACCGCCGTCCGCATGCAGACGGACTGCTCGAGCGCGAGAAGCGCATCGCGGTGCGCGCGGACGGCTGCAACCGCATCGAACGCCGTTACCGGCGCTATGCCGGCGACGGCCTGCTGTGCGAAGAGTTCGTCACCGACGAGACGATCCGGCCCTACACGCCGGCCGACCTCGCCGCGCTCGCCGGATCCGCCGGTCTCGGCGTGCGCTCATGGCATTGGGACTACGGCACGCGCCGCGATGCCGTCGGTGCGAGGTTCGCGAGCCTGGTGCTGGCCATCGACTGAGCGGCGGCTGCGCCGGCCAGCGCCGCAGGGCATGTTCTGTCCGCCCGGTGCGAGCCATTTCCATCACCGGTGCCCCGCTGCGCACGGCACCGGAACGGACCACCCGGGCTTGACCCTGCCGGGACGCACCGCCATCCTGCGCGGCCTTCGCGCCGCCCGTCTCCCGACAGCCGCCCATGAACAATCGTTACAACGCCGCCGACATCGAAGTCCTGTCCGGTCTTGAACCGGTCAAGCGCCGGCCGGGCATGTACACCGACACCTCGCGGCCGAACCATCTCGCGCAGGAGGTCATCGACAACTCGGTCGACGAGGCACTCGCCGGTCACGCCAGGACCATCGACGTGATCGTGCATGCCGACGGCTCGGTGACGGTGACCGACGACGGCCGCGGCATGCCGGTCGACATCCATCCGGAGGAAGGCATTCCGGGCGTCGAACTGATCCTCACGCGGCTGCATGCCGGCGGCAAGTTCTCGAACCGCAATTACGCGTTCTCCGGCGGGCTGCACGGCGTCGGCGTGTCGGTGGTCAACGCGCTGTCGTCCAAGGTCGAGGTCACGATCAAGCGCGATGGCCAGATCCATCGCATGCACTTTGCGCACGGCGACCGCACGAGTCCGCTCGAGGTGGCCGGCACGGTGCCGAAGAAGCAGACCGGCACGACCGTGCGCTTCTGGCCGGATCCGAAATACTTCGACACACCGAAGATCTCGCTGCCACGCCTGCGCCATCTCCTGCAGGCCAAGGCCGTGCTGTGCTCGGGCCTGACCGTGCGCCTGACCGACGAGGCGAGCGGCGAAAGCAACGAGTGGTACTACGAGGACGGCCTGCGCGATTACCTGCGCTCGATGCTCGGCCAGGCCGACTACCTGCCGCCGGAGCTGTTCGTGCACGCGGTGCAGCGCGAGACCGAAGGCGTCGAGTTTGCGCTGGCCTGGCTGCCCGAGGGCGAGCTGGTCCAGGAAAGCTACGTCAACCTGATCCCGACCGCGCAGGGCGGCACCCACGTCAACGGCCTGCGCACCGGCCTGACCGACGCGCTGCGCGAATTCTGCGATTTCCGCAATCTGTTGCCGCGCGGCGTGAAGCTCGCACCCGAGGACGTCTGGGACCGGCTCGCGTTCGTGCTCTCGCTGAAGCTGCAGGACCCGCAGTTCTCCGGGCAGACCAAGGAACGCCTGTCCTCGCGCAATGCCGCGGCCTTCGTCGAGAACATCGCGCACGACGGTTTCTCGCTCTGGCTGAATCAGCACGTCGAGTTCGGCGAGCGCATCGCGCAGCTCGCGATCGAGCGCGCGGCGGCACGGCTGAAGGCCGAGAAGCAGATCGTGCGCAAGAAGATCACGCAGGGCCCGGCCTTGCCCGGCAAGCTCGCCGACTGTGCCTCGAGCGATCTCTCGCGCACCGAGCTGTTCCTGGTCGAGGGCGATTCGGCGGGCGGCTCGGCCAAGCAGGCGCGCGACAAGGACTTCCAGGCCATCCTGCCGCTGCGCGGCAAGATCCTGAACACCTGGGAGGTCGAATCCGGCGCAGTGCTCGCCTCGCAGGAAGTGCACGATCTCGCCGTCGCGATCGGCTGCGACCCGGGCGTGGACAGACTCGACGGCCTGCGTTACGGCAAGGTCATCATCCTCGCCGACGCTGATTCCGATGGCCTGCACATCGCCACCCTGCTCTCGGCGCTGTTCCTCAGGCACTTCCCGGCGCTGGTGCGCGAGGGCCACGTGTTCGTCGCGATGCCGCCGCTGTTCCGCGTGGACGTGGGCAAGCAGGTGTTCTACTGCCTGGACGAATCCGAGCGCGATGCGCTGCTCGAGCGCATCGAGCGCGAGAAGATCCGCGGTGCGGTCAGCGTGACCCGCTTCAAGGGTCTCGGCGAGATGAATCCCGGACAGCTGCGCGAATCGACCATCCATCCGGACACACGCCGTCTCGTCCAGCTCACCGTCGAAGCCGACGATGGCACGAACACGGTGATCGACATGCTGCTCTCCAAGAAGCGTGCCGCCGACCGCAAGAGCTGGCTTGAGGAAAAGGGCGACCTCGCCTCGCTGGAGGTCTGATCCGCGACATTCGCGCAACCGGAAAGCCCAGTCGTACGCCGCCGCGGTGCAGGCGCGGCGGCCGGGGGCGCCACCATCCAGGACGGGACGCCGCACGCGTGTCCCGCGCCTGCTGCACTGCCTCGCGCCAGTCGATCCGCGCGCTGTCACATCCACTTCATATCGATTACCGGAAACAATGTGACCGCCGTCACGGGAAGACGGGCCATTCGGGTCTTCCTATCGCCGTTTCATTGCACGATCCCGACCCACGGCACGACATCGGCCGCGTGGAATCAAAGTGACTTGATTCCATCAAAAAAATTTAATCCAGAATCATGTTCGGTCCGCTTCTAGGATGCCGTTATGGGGCGCCGCAAGGATTCCTGCGGGCCATCCTTGCACGGGGAACTGGGGGCGATGGCGTGCTGCCCGGGCACCGGCCCGCGACTGTCCGTGGAGAATTCGCAATGACTCTCATCAAGGCGCTGTTGCGAGGCGCACTGCTGTTCGGAATGCTCGCCGTCGGTACGGCGGCGCATGCCGATTTGAACGATGGCTATGGCGTGGCGGTCGGCAAGCCACTCACCTGGGGCCTCGAAGCCTGGACCGGCCAGCCCGGCCTCAACGGCAAGTGGCCGCACTACATCATCACGTTCGACGTGAACGGCACGGTCTACAAGGCGGCCGTGGACATGTCCACGAGTAACTCGACATCCCAGATACGGCACCGCGAGATCAGTCTGCCGAACATCGGCTTTCCGTGCTCCGTGTGCCCATCGAGCAACATCTTCAGCCTGCCGGACGGCTGGAAGGCGCTGCCCTACAACGACGATGCCGGTGCGGCGACCGGCGGTGCGCTGGATTTCCTGCGCAGCCCTGCCATCCTCACGATGCTCGAGAACAATCCGTGGAAGAACACGAGCGACGATGAAAACCTGATTCAGTACTTCCCGAACAACGCGGCGCCGCATCAGTATCAGGTCCCGCTCTGGGACGGCTACTTCAATCTCGGCGTGAAGCGCATCTACGTGTTCGGTGAGCCGTTCACCTCCGGCTATGGCGTACACAACATCCACCAGAATCAGGGCGATCCAGCGGAGGGCGGTCATGCCTATGCCAATGGCATCTACCAGGACGGCGCCATCGTCATCGAATTCAATCAACAACACGTGCTTCAGACACGCACCGGCCCCTACTACTGGCCAAACCGCATGATCCTGATGACACGCTTCGCTGTGCAGCAGGATTACACCAAGGACATGGCCAACAGCTCATCGAGCTACTACGGCTGGCCAGGGACTCCGACGGTGGACCAGAAGAATGCCCAAAACGCCGCCTCCGGCGGGTGGAAGTGGTATGGCCCGTACACGGCTCACCAGATCGAGATCGATGTCAGCAATACGGCCGGCCGTCCGGCGATCTACGTGAAGTACGGCAGCTGGCCGGCGCTCGATTCCTACAGCGCGCAGGCCGATACGCGGGACGGCCGCGCCTACCTGCGCCTGTACAACACCAGCGGTCAGCAGATCTACGTCGGCGTGAACGCCTGCTGCGGTGTACCGGCGAGTTGGGACTACAAGGCCACGTACCTGCAGTGATCACCGCCGGTCGGCCGTCCGGGCCGGTCGCCACGACGCGATGCAGGCGCAACAGCGCCTGCATCGCTCGGCACGGGCAGCGTATCGGCTGACGGCTCAGAGATCGCGTGCGACGCGGAACCCGACCCGCGCACTGCGCGTGATGCCGAGCGCGGACAGGCGGAATGCGGAGCGGGCCTGATCCGGGTCGCTGCCCCAGGAGCCGCCACGCACGACCCGCCGCTCGCAGCCCGGGTTGATCCAGGCGCGGCTGTCGCGCGGCGCACGGATGTAGTTGTCGTGCCAGCAATCGGCGACCCACTCCGAGACATTGCCTTCCATGTCGAACAGCCCGAAGGCGTTCGCCGGGAAGCTCATCACCGGCGCAGGGCCCCAGTAACCATCGCCGTAACGTGGAAACGCGCGGCTCCAGGTGCGGTGCGAGGGCGAGCGGTCGCCAGCGCCGGTCAGGTTGCCGACGACATCGACCGGGTCGTCGTCGCCCCACGGATAGCGCGTCGATTTGCCGGTGCGCAAGGCATATTCGAACTCGGCTTCGGACGGCAGCCGGTAGCGCTTGCCGGTGCGTTCGGCGAGCCATTCGACATAGGCACTCGCATCGGCATGGTTGACGTGGATGACCGGCAGATTGTCGGCCGCGCGCCGGCCGCGGTAATCGTCGCGCCAGTCCGCGCGGCGCGCCTCGGTCATGCGGCCACTGGTCTCGTCGTAGACGCTGGAACCACCTTCCTTCTCGGCGGCCGTGCCGTAACCCGACGCACGCACGAACTCGCGGAACTGGCCAACGGTGACCTCGCTGCGCCCGAGAGCGAAGCCGACATCGATGACCACCTCGTGCTCGGGTTCCTCGGCGCTGTAATGCCCGGGCTCCGACGCGGGCGAGCCCATGCGGAAACGCCCAGCCGGCACCACGACCAGCGCCGGCGCGGTACCGGTACGGTCGAGGAACGGATCGGTGATGACCTCGCCGGGACGCAGGTTCGCGTACAGGCGCGCATTGCGCAGGCGCTCGCGGAACTCGTCAATGCCGGGCAGATCGTTGCTGATCGCCAGCGCACGCTGCACGAGCTGCTCGGCGAGCGCCGCGTCGCCGCCATCGAGGGCCGAGCGCGCTTGGGCGAGCACGCTCTCGGCCTGCTGCCGGCGCAGGCCCTCGATGCGACTGCGCGTGTCGAGCAGCGCCTGCGAGTCCGGCAGCACCGCGGTGGCTTCGGCCAGCCACTTCTCGCTGCCGGCATAGTCGTCCTGGGCAATCGCGGCGAGCGCCTGGTCGAGCAGGCCACGCTGGATCGTCTCGAGTCCCTGGCGCGCCACGGCATTGTCCGGATCGAGCTCGCGCACGCGCCGGTAGATCGCGAGTGCCGTTTCTCCGCCGGGCCCGCTGGCGCGTCCTTCCTTGAGTAGATCCGCAGCACGCGCGAGCAGCGGCTGCACCTCGCGCAGGACCTTGAGCCTCTGGCGCAATGGCTCGAGATCCGCCGCATCGCGTGCGACCTCGGAAAGCGCAACGATCGCCTGCTCGGCTTCGCTCGCATCGCCGTG
>CAYYHP010000073.1:0-12425 GCA_964471815.1 uncultured Rhodanobacteraceae bacterium | reverse complement strand
GGAGGCGGAAAACGTAGTCGCGTTCCTGTTCGACGGTCACGCTGAAAGTGGAAGAGGTGGACATGCGGGGCCTCGCGGCGATCGCCGGGCGCACCGTGTGCCCGCACGGCACAGCTTAGCGGCCCGAAGTGGCGTCCGTCCGTGCGGCAGGTGGGCGAACGGCCGCGGCAAGGCCGTCGCGCCCGTGCTCGCGGCACGCGCTGCGCGTGGTTGCGCCGCAGCAACGAAAGGTCCGCCCGCGCGCTGCCGGCGCAGGCGCGGCCCGGTTAGACTTGCCGGGTCGCGCCGGCACCAGACCGGGCGCACGGCGCCGGCGGAACGGCGTCGTCCACCACCACGACGATCAGCCGAACGCCCACTCCCCCCGAACCGGCGTTCCTGGAGGGAAACCGATGAACATGACCCCGGACATCCTCGACGAGGATCTCGACCCGGTCGAAACCCAGGAATGGATCGACTCGCTGAACGCGGTGATCCATGCCGACGGCGCCGAGCGCGCGCATTACCTACTCGAACGCATGGTCGATGCGACGCGCCGCGCGGGCGGTCACCTGCCGTTCCAGCCGACCACCGAATATTTCAACACGATCCCGCCTCATCTCGAGAAGCGCAGTCCCGGCGATCCGGCGATGGAGTGGCGCATCCGCTCGCTGGTGCGCTGGAACGCGATGGCGACCGTGGTGCGCGCGAACCGCCGGCCCGGCGAGCTCGGCGGGCACATCGCGAGCTTCGCCTCGAGCGCGACGCTCTACGATGTCGGCTTCAACCACTTCTGGCGCGCGCCGAGCGAAAGCCATCCGGGCGATCTGCTGTACATCCAGGGCCACTCGGCACCCGGCGTATATGCACGGGCCTTCCTCGAAGGGCGCATCAGCGAGGCCCAGCTCGACCGTTTCCGCATGGAGGTCGATGGCGGCGGCCTGAGCTCGTACCCACACCCGTGGCTGATGCCGCATTTCTGGCAGACGCCGACGGTGTCGATGGGTCTCGGCCCGATCATGGCGATCTACCAGGCGCGCTTCTGGAAGTACCTCGAACACCGCAAGCTAATGCCGGCCACCGACCGCAAGGTCTGGTGTTTCCTCGGTGACGGCGAGACGGACGAGCCCGAATCGCTCGGCGCGATCTCTATGGCCGGACGCGAGCAGCTTGATAATCTCGTTTTCGTCGTCAACTGCAACCTGCAGCGCCTCGATGGCCCGGTGCGCGGCAACGGCAAGATCATCCAGGAACTCGAAGGCGTGTTCCGCGGCGCCGGCTGGAACGTCATCAAGGTGATCTGGGGTTCGTACTGGGATCCGCTGCTCGCACGCGACACCAAGGGCCTGCTGCGCAAGCTGATGATGGAGACCGTCGACGGCGAGTACCAAGCCTACAAGGCGTTCGGTGGTGCGTACACGCGCGAGCACTTTTTCGGCAAGTACCCCGAACTGCGCGAGATGGTCGCCAGCCTCTCCGACGAGGACATCTGGCGCCTGAATCGCGGCGGCCACGATCCGCACAAGGTCTATGCGGCATATGCCGAAGCGATGACCACGGCCGGCCGGCCGACCGTGATCCTCGCCAAGACCGTGAAGGGTTACGGCATGGGCGGCGCCGGTGAGTCTATGAACATCACCCATCAGCAGAAGAAGATGGACGACGGCGCGGTGCGCGCGTTCCGCGACCGCTTCAACATCCCGATCCCAGATGAGAAGCTCGCCGAGGTGCCGTTCTATCACCCCGGTCCCGACTCGCCGGAAGTTAAGTACATGCTCGAGCGCCGGGTTGCGCTCGGCGGCCCGCTGCCGCAGCGGCGCATGAAGAGCGACTCGCTGCCGACGCCGGACCTCGGCTTCTATGGTCAGATCACCAAGGGCACCGGCGATCGCGAGATCAGCACGACCATGGCCTTCGTGCGCGGTCTGAACCTGCTGCTGCGCGACAAGGCTGTCGGCCCGCGCGTGGTGCCGATCGTCGCCGACGAGGCGCGCACCTTCGGCATGGAGGGCATGTTCCGGCAGATCGGCATCTATGCGCCGTTTGGCCAGAAGTATCGCCCGCAGGACGCCGACCAGCTCCTGTATTACCGCGAGGATGCGGCCGGCCAGGTTCTCCAGGAAGGCATCACGGAGGCCGGTGCGATGTCGAGCTGGATCGCCGCGGCGACCAGCTACTCGACCAACGACCTGCCGATGCTGCCGTTCTTCATCTTCTACTCGATGTTCGGCATGCAGCGCGTGGGCGACCTGTGCTGGGCGGCGGGCGACATGCGCGCGCGCGGCTTCCTCGTCGGCGGCACCTCCGGCCGCACCACGCTCAACGGCGAGGGCCTGCAGCACGAGGACGGCCACAGCCACCTGCTCGCCGGCGCGATACCGAATTGCCGCGCCTATGATCCGACCTTCTCCTACGAGGTCGCGGTGATCCTGCAGGATGGCGTGCGCCGCCTGCTCTCCGCACAGGAGGACTGCTACTACTACGTCACCGTGATGAACGAGAACTACAGCCATCCGGACATGCCGGAAGGCTGCGAGGACGACATCATCCGCGGCATGTACCTGTTCCGCGATGGCGACGAGCCGCTGCCCGGCGGCGCGCCGACGGCCGCGGCCGTGAGCGACAAGTCCGGTGGCGGACGCGTGCCGGAAACCGATGGTCCGCCGCCGCGCGTGACCCAGGCCGGTGCGAAGGAGACCGTCAAGGACGGTACCCGCAGCGCGAAGACGCTGGCCGTCGCACGCGGGGTGCGCAAGGACAAGCTGCCGCGCGTGCAGCTGCTCGGCTCCGGCGCGATCCTGCGCGAGGCGATCGCCGCAGCCAGCCTGCTGGAAAGTGAATTCGGCGTGGTCTGCGACATCTGGAGCTGCCCGAGCTTCAGCGAGCTGCGTCGCGACGGCTTCGATTGTGAACGCTGGAACCGTCTGCATCCCGAGGAGACGCCGCGTATCCCGCACGTCACGCGCTGCCTCGCCGAGCGCCCGGGACCGGTGATCGCCGCGACCGACTACGTGCGCCAGTATGCCGACCAGATCCGCGCCTTCATCCCGGATGGCCGCAACTACACCGTGCTCGGCACCGACGGCTTCGGCCGCAGCGACACACGCGCCAATCTGCGCCGGTTCTTCGAGGTTGATCGTTATTACATCGCTCAGGCCGCGATCGCCGCGCTCGCGCGCGAAGGCCGCATGCATGCCCAGGACGTGGCCCGCGCGATCCGCGAGTGGAAGATCGATCCGGAGAAGCCCAACCCGGTCGGAGTGTAGGTCGCCAGTCCCTCCCGGCGGAGGCAGGCATCGGTCTGGCCTCCGCCGGACATGGCGGAGGAACACGCTTCGGCCGGCCAGCCACACGCTTGCCGGAGCCAGCATGACTTCGATTGCATCGTGCTGCCGTGAATCGGCGGAGGTGACGTGAGATCCCCGAGAGGCGGGGATCGAAGGGCGCGTAACGGCCCGCCGGCTCTTCACTCGAATCGAGCCGCGCTATGCGGCTTTGGCCCCTGTCATCGACGGTCGCCAGCGCCTGGTCTGCCGGATGGCTGCACAGGACAATTCCTGTCCGGCCTGCGCTTTCCCGCGGGCGCTCAACCGCGTTTCACGCCTTCGTTCTTCAGTGCTTCGAGGCCGCTCAGGTCGAGGCTGCCGAGCGTTTTTCTGATGTCGTCGATGTTGTCGGCGCTGCCCGAGATCTTTACCGAGAAGCGCTCGCCGAGCACCAGGGTGAACTCGCCGTGCTTGCTCTGCCTGTCCCATTGCTCATGGGCGAGCCGGCCGTCGAGCTTGTAGGTTTTCTCGTAGCCGCTGTCGGTCTGTCGTTCGGATTCGACCGAGGCCCAGGTACCAAGGGCCATGAGGCCCTTGGCGCTGCCGGTGTCGACGATTTCCAGATCGAGGCTGTGCCCCTGATCGTCGGAGTAGTTTGCCCGCGCCTGCGAGACGCTCAGGCCGAGCGCTCCGCTCCTGTCGAGCGTGAGGCCGCTGCGCTTGAGCCCGGCGAGCGAGTTCGGGACGAAGGCCTTCAGCCGGTCGGGTGCGAGCGGATCGACCTGGTCGCCGCCGCTCATGACCGTGCCGATGAGCTTGCCGGCAGCCTCGGCCTGGGCCTGGGCGTCGCCGGATTTCTGCGCGGCCTCCATCTGCCGGTTGGCGGCTTCCATCTTCTCGCCGAGTGCGGCGAGCTTGCCGAGTCTGCTGTCGGGATCGACGCTGATCGTCGCATCGCCGCTGCGCAACGCAGAGGCGCCACCGAGTGCCGCGCCCGCACCACCGATCAGGCCGATCACGCCACCGACCACCAGGCCCAGCACGATGCCGACGACCACGATGACCGCGGTGTAGCTGCCGGCACGCTCCGGCGGCGCCTTCATGGTGTGCGGCACACCGAGATAGATCAGGTAGATCCCGTAGATGCCGCCGGCGATCACGACCAGGCCGCCGAGCCACGGGATCACCATGGCGACGCCGGCAACCCAGCTCGCCGTGTAGGCATAGGCAGCGGTCTTGAGCGCCTGGATCGGGTTCTTCTCGGCACCGAACGAGGGTGCCAGCGCGTCGATGAGCAGGGCCATCAGGTAGGTCACGCCGAGCGACAGCGCATAGCCGAGCACCATCTGTGCGAGGCCGGCACCGATGCCGAGGCGGAAGGTCACGCCGAGCGCGCTGGTGCCGATGATCGAGGTCTTGATGAAGCCGAACACGGCTGGTATGGCGGCGAGGATGGCGATGTAGTTGCGGTAAAGATCCGGCACCGTGGCCGGTTCCGCAGCGATGACCGGCCATTCCGCCTTCGGGTCGAGCAGGATGTTCCTGACTCTCGCGATGAGCTTGTCGAAGTTCATGAGTGCCTCCGGGCTGGTAGGCCCCGGCGATGCCGGGGTAGCGGGATTCTAGGCTCCGCCGGTGGTGGCCTGGCCGAGCGCAGGTCGCAGCGGCGGCTTGCGCCAGACCACGTGCGAGGCGTGCAGTACATCACGGATCGCGGCTGGTAGACTGGCGGCCTGCCCAACTGGACGGACGACCCCGCGATGTCGCGATCGAATCCCGCGGCGGCGAACACGATTCCCGCCAACGCCCAGAACCGCTACGAAGTCGGCCCGGCCGACCTGCCGCTGTCCTGTCCGATGCCGGGCATGTCGCTATGGAATTCGCACCCGAAGGTCTACCTGCCGATCGATGAGGAAGGCGGCGAGGCGACCTGCCCGTACTGCGGCGCCCACTTCACGCTCGAGCGCTGAGCCTGGCCGTGCCGGCCCGCTGAGCTTTCCAGCGCGGCGGATGCATCGCATGAGCCTGCATGTGCTTCAACTCCTGCCGGCGCTGGATACCGGGGGCGTCGAGCGCTCCACGCTGGAGATCGCCAGTGCCCTGGTCGCTGCGGGGCACCGTTCGACGGTGATTTCGGCGGGCGGACGGCTGGTCGGCCGGCTCGAGGCCGGGGGCAGCCGGCACATCGCCCTGCCGATCGGGCGCAAGTCACTCTTCACGCTGCGTCACGTCTACACACTGCGTCGCCTGATCCGCGAACTCGCGCCGGACATCGTGCATGCGCGTTCGCGCCTGCCTGCCTGGATCGGCAAGCTCGCGCTGGATGGCCTGCCGATGCCGCGTCCGCATTTCGTGACGACCGTGCACGGCCTCAACTCGCCGGGCCGCTACAGCGCGATCATGACGCGCGGTGAGCGCGTGATCGTCGTGTCGCGGACGGTGCGCGACTACGTGCTCGCCCATTACTCGGTCGATCCGTCGCGCCTCGCGGTGATCCCGCGCGGCATCGAGCCGGCCGAGTTTCCGCACGGCCATCGTCCCGACCCGGACTGGACACGACGCTTCTTCGCCGAGTGGCCGCAGCTCGAAGGTGCGCCGCTCGTCACCCTGCCCGGGCGCGGCACGCGGCTCAAGGGTCACACCGAGGCGATCGAGCTCGTCGCCGGGCTGAAGGCGCGCGGCATCGCGGTGCGGCTGCTCCTGCTCGGCGTGCGTGAAGCGGGCCGTGAGGCCTATGTCACGGAACTGGAAAGACTCGCCGCCGCGCGTGGCGTCGCCGCGTGGGTCGCCTGTGCCGCGCCGCGCGCCGACGTGCGCGACGTGTACGTGCAGAGCGCGCTCGTGCTGCAGCTTTCGACCAAGCCGGAAGCCTTCGGCCGTACCGTGATCGAGGCGCTGGCGCTCGGCCGGCCGGTACTCGGCCACGCGCACGGCGGCGTCGGTGAGCTGCTCGCTGAACTGTATCCGGCTGGCGGCGTTCCGGTTGGCGATCGCACGGGTCTGATCGAGCGGGCTGCGGAGCTGCTGCACGCGCCGCCCGCGATCCGGCCGCTCGACCGTTACCGGCTGGCCGAGATGCAGGCGGCGACGCTCGCGCTCTATGCCGGACTCGCTGGCCCACGTTGACATCCTACAATCGCGTGGCGTTCCGCGAGCCGGGATGCGCGACGCCGGAAGCCCGAGATGCCCGCTGACTGGACCCAACGCCTCATCGCCGTGCTGCGTTCGCCGCTCCTGCCGGTATGGGCCGTCATCGCGCTGCTGCCGGCCGGGCGCAGCGCCGAAGCGGCCGTCGCGCTCGCGGCGTTCGGCGTGCTGGTCTTCTTCCTGCGCCATCCGCGGGCGCTCGGTGAGCATCCAGGCGCGCGGCTGCTGCTCGTCATGTGGGGCTGTTACACCGGCGCGGCGCTGATCTCCGCCATCGACGCAGTGAACCCCGGCAAGAGCTGGGGCACCATCGCGGCGGATCTGCGTTTCGCGCCGCTCGGGCTGTATGCCTGCTTCGCCGTGCGGCGCGTGGACCGGCTCGTGGCGGTGTATCGCGGCGTCGCCGTGATCCTGGTGTTCTGGCTCATCGACGCCTGGATACAGGCGGCGACCGGCTGGAGTCTCGGCGGTCCGGCCGAGGCCGAAAGGCTCTCGGGCATTTTCGGCGCCGGCAATCTGAAGCTCGGGCCGGCGCTCGCGTCGCTGTCCGCGTTCCTGCTCTGGATCGCGCGTGAACGCTGGGGACGGCGCGGGCTCGCCGTGGCCGTCGTCGTCCTGCTCGGCCCGATCCTGCTCGCAGGTTCGCGTGCGAGCTGGCTGGTGTTCGGCCTGGTCGTGCTCGCCTTCGTCTGGCGCGACACGCGCCGGCCATTGCCGTTCGTGCTGGCCGGCCTCGCTGCGTTGCTGCTCGGCGTGGCCGCGGCCGGTCTCGCCTGGCGGGAGTCGGGCGCGTTCCAGGCCCGCGTGCAGCGCACGCTGCTGGTCCTGCGGGGCTCGCCGCAGGACCTCGACGAGGCGCTCGCCGGTCGCCTGCGCATCTGGACGACGAGTGCGGCGATGATCGCCGCGCACCCGGCGAACGGCGTCGGCGTGCGCGGCTTCCGCAACGCCTATGCCGCGTACGCCGGTCCCGGTGATGCCTTCATCGCCGACGACGGCACGGGCGCCGCACATGCGCATCAACTCGTGCTGGAAATACTGACCGAGACTGGCGTGATCGGCCTGGCGCTGTGGCTGATCGCGGCGGCGGCCGCGATCCGTGCCTGGTGGCGCGCGTCCGGCGCGGCACGTGAGCGGGCCTTCGCGCCGGCCGTCGCACTCGCCGCGACGTGTTTTCCGTTGAACACGCATCTCGCGTTCTATTCGGCCTGGTGGGGGCTCCTGGTCTGGTGGCTCGTCGGGTTGTACTGTGCGGCCCTGTACGCCGATCGGGTCGAGGGGGGAAGCGATGCCGCGTGAGCCGCTGTCGGTGGTGGTGACCACGCTCGACAACGCAGCGACGCTCGAGCGCTGCCTGGCGAGCGTGGCCTGGGCCGATGAGATCTTGCTGCTCGATTCCGGCTCGCGCGATGCGACGCTCGAGATCGCCCGACGCCATGGCGCACGCATCCACTCGCAGCCGTTCCGCGGTTATGCGCGGCAGAAACAGGACGCGATCGATCGCGCGCGGCATGCCTGGGTGCTGCTGCTCGATGCCGACGAGGCGCTGGACGACACGGCGCGGCCGGCCATCGAACGCGCGCTTGAGGCGCCGGATGTGGTCGGCTTCCGCCTGCCGCGTCGCGAGCAGGTATTCTGGACCTTCCAGCATCCTTGGACGCGCCTCAACACGCACTTGCGTCTGTTCGACCGTCGGCACGGTGCGATGAATGGTGTGCCGGTGCATGCCGCGCCCAAGGTCGACGGGCCGACACGCACGCTGCGCGACGCGCTGCTGCTGCATTACGGCGAGCCGGACATCCACACCAAGGTCGCGAAGATCAACGCCTATTCGACCGGACTCGTCGCGCACAAGCTGGCGCGCCGGCAACGCTTGACGCGATTGCGCATGCTGGTCTATCCGCCGGTGTTTTTCCTGCGTCAGTACTTCGGCAAGCGCTATGTCCTCGATGGCTGGGCCGGCTTCATCAATGCCGCGGTCGGCGCGTTCTACGTGTTCCTGAAGTACGCCAAGCTGCACGAGGCACGCCGCGCTGCAATCCCGGGGCAGGCGCGGTCGGGCAGTGCTGACGAGAGCGCCGATGCCGATCGGGCCACGCCGATCGTCGAGGACGACGTCGGGCTGCGTTCCGGCTAGGCGCCGGCGTTGTGCGCGACGGCCGCGGGACCCGGGCCGTAAGGCATCCACGCCACGAACGAGGCGAGTGCGGCGACTTCGATCTGCGAGTGCGTGTCGGTCTTGGCGAAGATGCTCTTGACCTGCGAGCGCAGGGTCTCGTGGTTGCGGCCGAGCCGCTCGGCGCAGGCGGCGAGGGTGCAGCCAGTGGCGAGTTCCGCGAGCAGCTCGGCTTCGGTCGGGCTCAGGCCGAGCCGCGCCTGCAGGACATACGGCTGCGGCGCGGCCGCCGGCGCGGTGAAGCGCAGCAGGCACATCGGAATCCGCGCCACGGCCGGGACCTGGCTGGTATCGGCGGCCGAGCAGGCGTAGGCCAGCGTGCTGCGTTGACGCCCATGCAGCACGCCCAGCCGCGGTTGGCCGTCGGTGAGCGTGCGCTGGATGCGTCGCTCGAGCTGGGTCTGCTGTTCGCGCCCGCTGGCGACCAGCCGGTCGCCGCGCAACTCGAGCGGACCGTGCGCATTGAGCAGTTCCCGGGCACGTCGGCTCGCGAGCATCACCGTACCTTCGCCATCGACGAGCACGTACGGCAGACCATGCCACTCCGCCACCGCCTGGGCATGCTGCAGCACCGGCCGGTCCGGATGCGTGATCCCGGCGCTGGCACGGCCGGCCGCGCCGAACAGTGGTGCGACCCAGGCCAGCAGCGCTTCGGTCTCCGCGGTGATGTGCGCGGAGACGAACCGCACGCGCAGCGTGGCGCCGTCGCCGAGCGTGTAGTCGCGCTGCCATTCCGGCCCGGGCGGCAGGCTGCCACCGGCCCGCCAGAACGGGCCGTGCGCGCCGGTCAGCTCGAGCCGTGCGCTCGCCGCCCGCGCGATCCGGCACAGCACGCGCACGGTGTCATTCCAGCTCGCCTGACCCGCGGCGGCGAGCGCGGCGGCCTGCACGAGGTCGGCGGCATGACTTTGATTGAACGCGGGATTCATGGCGCGTCGAGTTCGGCCAGCGCGCCGAGCCGGTGGGCCAGCGCGAGCTGCGAGTCGACGCCGACCTTGGCATAGATGCGCTTGGCCTGACAGCGCACCGTTTCGAGGCTCACGCCGCGGCGACGCGCGCATTCGGCGAGCGGCATGCCGATCGCGAGCGCGCTGGCCAGCGTGCCCTCGGCCGTGGTCAGGCCGTAGATCTCGGCGAGCAGATCGGCCGGCGGTGCGGCGGTGGACTCCGGATCGCCGATCAAGGCCAGTGCGGCGGGTCCGGCGAACTCGGCCGACGTGATCGCTCCGACCACCAGTACGCGGTAATCCGGGCCCGACCGGCGCGGCACGCCGACCAGCGGTTCGGCCGGTATCGCGCCGGCCCGTGCTAGGGTCAGCACGCGCAGCAGACGGGAGTCGGCCGATGAGTCCAGTGCACGCAGGCCATTGCGGGTGAGCACCAGGCCATCGTGACGTGCCAACACGCGCCGCGCGGCGCGCGTGACCAGTTCCGGCATGCCCCAGCGGTCGAACGCAACCAGTGCCGCACAGCTGTTCTGCAGGGCTTCCCAGGCGGCTTGTTCGGCGAGTTCGGTGCGGCGCAGCGCGCGCTGCACGAGAATCGAACGCTGCAGGTGCGGCGGCAGGCGCGCGACGAGCTGCGTCGTCTCCGCATCGAACTCTCGCTGCTGCTCGCTGCGCAGCAGCGAGAGCATCGACAAGCGCGACGGTTCACGCAGGATGCACGCATCCAGCGTGTGTGGCATGCCGAAAGCCTGGGCGAACTCGTGATAGCACGGCGGGCGCGACACGTCGGCTGGCTGGGCCTGAAGCTCGCCCTGGCGGGACGGCGTGCCGGAACGGTTGCGCGGGCCCTGCTGCCGGGCGCGCGGACCGTGGGGCGCACGGCGCTTCGGCGGATCGATCTCGTCCACCGCGCACGGCAGTGCCGACTCGATTGCCGGCGCAGCGAGGTCCTGGACATGAAAGACCGCCACGTCGGCACCGGTGGCGCGGGCTAGCTCCTCGGCGAGAGCCGGCTGACGCGAGGGTCTCAACGTCGCGTCATAAATTGAAAGTCGTAACTGATCAAACGGGTCCATCGCTCCACTTCCTGGAGCGCCCCCCGAGATCAGTGTTGCTCCAATTGCGAGCGATTCGCAAGTGACCAGCCACCCGTCCGGGTGATGTTGCCTCGGCCGGGGATGCGCAGGATCGCGCGGTAACAGAAACTATCTTGACACACAGACGGGACAAACCCCGCTAATCCGCTTGCCTATTGCGGCAAAAATTCGCTAGGCGCATATTTCGTACACACCATTGAAGACGAGCGCTCTACGGGGGTATAGCATGTCAACTCATGTCGTTAGCTCGCGTTGGGTTATCAGTCTTTGCTTGTTTTTTGGCCTAACGGCGCCCGTTGCGGCGCAGTTCGTGGCCTGGACGGCGTATGGGCCTGGCGGTTCGGGCAATCCAGCCGGCCGGCCTGGCGGCAAGCACGCATTCGTCGTCGACGCTCAGGGCAACAGCTACGTTACCGGGACCACGATCAACAGCTCGAACTTGGACGTGCTGACCGTGAAATACGACCCGGCCGGCAACGTGCTCTGGCAGGCGCGCTACGACGGACCGGCCCATGGTAATGACGCAGGCGTGGCCCTAGCCCTTGACGCGAACGGCAATCTTCTGGTAGCTGGCTACGGCTCAAATGGTACGGATAACGATATCCTCGTCCTAAGCTACGATCCCAAAGGCGTGCAGCGCTGGGTCGCGACCTATGATGCTTCTCAGGGTGACGATAGAGCAAGCGACATTGTAGTCGATGCGGTGAGCGGAGAAGCCTACGTTGTTGGCTCCAGTAGCGGCAGCGATATCATTACGCTGAAATATAGTAGCAGCGGTCAAATACTGTGGGCTATGCCCTATGACGGGCCGGCACATTTGAACGACCAAGCGGTCGCAATTGCACGCGATGTGACGAGTGGCCACATCGCTGTGACTGGCTCCAGTCTAAAGGCTGACGGCACTACCGACATCTTCACTATCCTCTACGATGCGGCCGGCAGCAAGCTGTGGACGAAGATCTACAACGGGCCAGCCAACGGCAATGACGATCCGGTCGCGCTCGCTTTTGGCAGCCAGGGGCAGATCGTGGTTGCGGGGAATTCGAAGAACGCAGCAGGCAACTTCGACTACCGCACGATCAAGTACGACGCTGCGGGAAATTTGCTGTGGACTGCTTTCTATGCAGGCAACGCCGGCGGCAGCGACTTCGCATCCGATATGACCCTCGATGTGGCCGGCAACGTGTACGTGACCGGCCGCTCGCCGACCGGCGCGAGCCTGGACATCGTCACGCTCAAGTACGACGCCGCCGGTGCGGTGCAATGGACGGCGACATACAACGGCTCGGCGAGCGGTGACGATTATGCCGCAGCTATTGCCGTGGACGATGCCGGCCGTGTCGCCGTGACCGGATATTCCTCGCAGTTCGCGGGCTTCGTGCCGAACGACAAGTCACCCGACTACGTCACCTTGCTGTACAACGCTGCGGGCGTGCAGCAATGGGCGGCACCCTTCGACGGTGTCCAGCGGACCGATAGCGCGAGCGCGGTCCGGTTCGATCCCAGCGGTAACGTGCTGGTGACCGGCTTCTCCTCCATTGCCGGACCCTCCCAGAGCGGTGGCTCGGGCGCTGACGTTACCGAGGTGCGCACGCTTAAGTACGACAACGCTGGCATCCGTCTCTGGAGCATGAGCGCGGGCGTCGAGGGTGGTTTCGCCGAGCGCTACGGTACTGCCGGCACTGCCACGAACCGACGGGCGATGGCCACTGACGTGCACGGAAAGTTCGACGCGGCCGCCCCGCCCGGCACTGGTCCGAACTGGGACATTCGCACGGCCAAGTTCGCGCCGAACGGCACGTCGCTGTGGACC
>CAYYHP010000072.1:0-12516 GCA_964471815.1 uncultured Rhodanobacteraceae bacterium | reverse complement strand
TTCACGCCAGCGCCGCCTCGGTCTCGCGCTCGGCGCGGGCATACCGCTCGAGCGTGCGGTGGCCGAGATCGGTCAGGTCGTCGAGAGCGTGCAGACCGTGGACGAGGTCATGCGACTGGCCGGACGGTACGCCATCGAGCTGCCGATCGCCATGCACGTGCAGCGCGTGCTGCATGAGGAAATCACGCCGGACGAAGGCCTGCGCCTGCTGCTGGCGCGCGAACAGAAGCCGGAATATCCGGATAGTTTCCTGGGTGCCGAGACGGGAACCGGCGCGCGCTCCGCGAGGACGCCGTTGGCTTGAAAATGAAAAAGCCCGGGGCGGGTCGCCACCGGGCCGCCTAACGGCATCGTGATTGCGATCAGAAGTTCAGGCGCGGTCCCACTAGCACGGTGCTGCCAGACTTGACGACGTTGAGCTCGGCGCTCAGGCCGAATGCTGGCGTGAACTTGTATTCCGCAAACAGGTCGAGCCCGATTTCTGCTTTCCCTTGGTGTTTCACCTTGCTCACGATGACGGCCGCACCGCCCTCGAAATTGGGCCCAGCCGCACCGCGCACACCCACGCGCCCATCAAAACCTTTCACGTCGTAACCCACGGCCTTGACGTACTTGGCCTCGGCGAACAGGTCAGCCGAATCACTGACCGGCACGTGATAGCCAAAGCCTAGCCCCCAAGCCTGACCACCTTCGTAACCTTTCTCTCGCTGGGTATGACTCCAGGAGGCGACGATGTTGAAGTTCTCGCCGAGCGCGCCGCTTCCGCGCAGCATGAACGCATTCGCGCTCGGCAGCTTGTCGGGCTTGACGCGCGCGTAATCGCCCTCGATCCATGAATAACTGAGATCCGCCGCCTGGATGAAACCTACCGGGGCAGCGGCCAAGGCCAGAAGCAGTGCCGTTCTTTTCATCAATTAACTCCTTTTCAACGAGACAGGCGAAAGAAAGCCTGTTTAAAAAGAGTAAGAAAAGACGTTCACTGCGGCATGTGCCCGAGTTTCCGCTGATTGCTTCCTGCATTCATCGCAGGGTCAAGCCAATGCCCGCGGGTAGATCCCGCGAGCATTTCGGCAGTTCAGACTGTAAGTAAGATCAGAAGTCCAGACGCGGGCCGACCATGAAGCTCTTCTCGTGCTTGCCGAGAGTCGCCTGGCCACTCAAGCTGAAATTCGGCGTGAAGTGATATTGCGCAAATAGCTGCAGCTCGGCGCCGCCCGTACTGAAGCTAGGATTGCCCTTGTGCTTTTTTTTCTTGTCCTTCTGACTACCGGACTGTGCTTGCTGCGGCTGTGTTTGTGTCTGTGCAGTCCTGGCGGCCTGTGCCTGCATCTGCTTGGGACAGGTCGCCCAGGTGCAAGGCTCGCTCATCCGCGCATAGGCAACGGCAAAGCCACCCGTGAAGTTGTCCGCCGGCATGAAGTTCATGCCGACCCGGGCTTTGTAGCCGTGCTCTTTGCGTAGAGGGCCACGCACGTAGCTGACATCGGCAAACAGGTCGGAGTTGCTGTTCTCGGTAAGAGACATCGGCGTATGGAAACCGGCACCGAGTGACCATTGGTTCGCACCGCCGTGAATGCCGAGGCGATCCCAGACGTCATTCTGGCCCCCCGTAGTCGCGCCGGCATCACTGGATTTGTTGCCCTTGCCGGTGTGTGGTGCGTTTACGTGCGCCCAGCTGCCGAGAACGTACATATTCTCGCCGAGCGCCGCGCTGCCGCGTACCGCCAACCCGTTCAGGCTCTGGGTGCCGTGGCTCTTTCCGGTCGTGGTCGTCGTGGTCGCTGGTGTCGTGGCGGCAGCGGCCGTCGCTGGAGTCGCCGCCTGGGGTGGCGCCGAGGCTTTCGGCAGATCGAGCCGCGTATGCAGATAATCCGCCTCGATCCATGTGTAATTGATGTCTGCCGCGTGCCCCGCAGCCAGCGGCAGGGCGGATGCCAAAACGATAAACAAAGCGGAATGCCGCATATCTTCTCCTGTGCGAAATAACGGGCAGCAGGCCCGCGGCACAGGAAATTACAGGGCAACCCTCTCGCGCTTGTGCATCGAAATTGCGCGCCTCACATCGGGTTTACGCGGAATTCAGTCCACGAGCGCGCAATCCGTCGCATTGGCGTCGCCGGCGAAACCGTGCTGGCGCCATGCCTCGTAGACCACCACGGCCACGGCGTTAGAAAGGTTGAGGCTGCGGTTGCCCGGCTGCATCGGCAGGCGCAGACGCCGGTCCTCCGGCAGCGTGTCGAGCACCGCCGACGGCAGGCCGCGTGTCTCCGCGCCGAAGAGCAGGGCGTCGCCGTCCGCATAGCGCGCCGTGGTGTACAGGCGCGTGCCGCGTGTCGAGAAGGCAAAGACGCGCGGTGGCCTCACCGCGGCGACGAAAGCCGGCCAATCCTCGTGTACGTGCAGCTCGGTGAATTCGTGATAGTCGAGCCCGGCGCGTCGCAGGCGAGCATTATCGAGCTCGAACCCAAGCGGCCGGATCAGATGCAGCCGCGCGCCGCTATTGGCGCACAGGCGGATCACGTTGCCGGTGTTCGGCGGGATCTCGGGCTGATGGAGAACGACGTGCAGCACGCGCTGATTATGCGCGGCCGTCTCCCGTCTTGCCCATCCGGCGAGGCATCGTCGCGTGGCTGTGCGTGACGCCGGGTCCTGCCGCGTCGGGGGCTGAAACCGGGCTTTGGCGTTCGCCGTATCGAGCGCCCGTGCCGGCTTGTCGCGGTTGCCCGTCTTGCCACGGATCGCCGGTGAGACGCGGCATCCCGCGTACGCCGCGCGGGCCACCGCCGTTCGCTGGCGGCTGGCCTTCAGAGGATGAGCACGGATACCGTCGTATCGTCGTCGCGGGTGCAGACCGCGACCGGGCCCACGGCTTGATCGACGACGGGCGTGGAGTACGCCGCGTCCGGCGCACGGGCGGCAATCGCCACGTCATGACCGGTACGGGCGGCCGGGGCGGGATGGACCAGCGCGAGCGCATTCAGCGCAGCCAGTACGGTCAAGGCGAAAGCGCCGCGGACGATCTGGAATTTGAGGCTCATGACGGATTCCTCCTGCTCGAACTTGGTGCCGGGTTTTGCAGGGATTCGCAATTGCCGTGCCAATGTCGGCAACACCGGTCTCGGTATGCAAATGGATGCGCGATCAGGCGCTTGCGTTGCCATGTCGGAAGTCATGTCGCCTGCGTGCTCACTGTCCGCGGACGCGAGCCGGACGCCCCGCACATTGGCCGATTGCCGCACCGTGACCGATGTCCGTTGCACCGCTGCGGCGCGGGGGCTAGCCTCGCCCGCTCGCATCGAGCACCCGCAGGAGCACGCCGCATGTCCAAGCCTTTCGCCGGTCTCGTCGCCGGCCTGCTCGTCGCCAGCCAGGCGCTGGCCGCCGCGACCGCACCGGCCGACCGCATCGAGATTCCCTACGAACGCTTCCAGTTGAAAAACGGCCTGACGGTCGTCGTGCATGAGGACCACAAGGCGCCGGTCGTCGCCGTATCGGTCTGGTACCACGTCGGCTCGAAGGACGAACGGCCCGGTCGCACCGGTTTTGCGCACCTGTTCGAGCATCTGATGTTCCAGGGCTCCGAGCATCACAAGGGCGAATATTTCCAGCCCTTCGAGCTCGCTGGCGCGACCGACATGAACGGCACGACCTGGCTCGACCGCACGAACTATTTCGAGACCGTGCCGACCACCGCGCTCGACATGGCGTTGTGGATGGAATCCGATCGCATGGGCCATCTGCTCGGCGCGATCGGCCAGGCCGAACTCGACGAGCAGCGCGGCGTGGTGCAGAACGAGAAACGCCAGGGCGAGAACGAACCCTACGGCAAGGTTTTCGAGCGCATCCAGTGGGCGAGCTTCCCGGAGGGCCATCCGTATCGCTGGGAGACCATCGGCTCGATGGCCGATCTGAACGCGGCTTCGCTCGAGGACGTCAAGCAGTGGTTCCGCGATTACTACGGCGCGGCCAACACCACGCTGGTGCTGGCCGGCGACATCGACACCAGGACCGCACGCGAGAAGGTCGAGAGATACTTCGGCGACATCCCGGCCGGTCCGCCGGTCTCGCGGCGGGTCGAGTGGATCGCCGCGCGCAGCGAATCGACGCGCGACACCATGCAGGATCGCGTCGCGCAGACGCGCCTCTACCGCAGCTGGAACGTGCCCTCGCTGCGCGGGGCCGAGTTGACCCGCCTGCAGCTGGCCGCACAGGTGCTCGGCGGCGGCAAGACCTCGCGCCTGTACGAACGGCTGGTCTATCGCGACCGCAGTGCGGACGACGTGTCGATCAGCGTGATGCCGTTCGAGCTGGCGAGCCTGTTCGTGCTGCAGGTCGATGTGAAGCAGGGCGTCGATCCGGCCAAGGTCGAAGCCGCGATCGCCGAGGAATGGCAGCGCTTCCTCGACAAGGGACCGACCGCCGACGAACTCGAACGGGCCCGCATCAGCACGCGCGCGGCTTTCCTCAAGGCGCTCGAAAAGGTGGGTGGCTTCGGCGGCAAGGCCGTGATCCTCGCCCAGGGACAGGTCTACCAGGACGACCCGGCTGCCTATCAGCGCGATCTCGCCGAGCTCGACCGGGCCACGCCGTCAGCGGTGCGTGCCGCCGCACAGCGCTGGGTCGCGCGTGGCGACTACACCCTGACCGTCGATCCGGTGCCGGCCTACGAGACGGCCAAGACCGACGTCGACCGCAGCCAGGGCGTGCCGAAGCTCGAGAGTTTTCCGGCGTTGAGCTTCCCGGCGATCCAGCGCGGCAAGCTGAAGAACGGCATCGAGGTGGTGCTGGCCGAGCGCCATGCGATGCCAGTCGTGCAGGTGCAGCTGATGTTTGACGGTGGCTATGCGGCCGATCAGGGACGCAAGCTCGGCACGTCAAGCTTCACGATGTCGATGCTCGACGAGGGTACGCGTCATCTGGACTCGCTCGCCCTCGCGCGGCGCCAGGAGGAACTCGGCGCGAGCTTGCGCACCGGCGCCACGCTGGATGCGAACACGGTCGGCCTGAGCGCCTTGAAGTCGCAGCTCAAACCCTCGCTCGCGCTGCTCGCCGACGTGGTGCGCAACCCGGCCTTCGCCGCGGCGGACTTCGAGCGCGTGCGTGGCCAGTGGATCGCCGGCATCGCCCAGGAGAAGACCGAGCCGCAATCGCTCGCCTTGCGCGTGCTGCCGCCGCTGGTATTCGGCGACAGCCATGCCTATGCGATTCCGTTGACCGGCTCCGGCACCAAGGCCTCCATCGAATCGCTGACGCCCGATGATCTCGTACGCTTCCAGGCGGACGTGCTGCGCCCGGACAACGTGCGCATCCTCGTCGCCGGCGACACCACGCTCGCCGAGGCAGTCGCTGTGCTCGACGAGGTGTTCGGCGACTGGAATGCACCGGGCACACCGCTGCCGGCACGCCAGGTCGCCGGGGTACCGGCCACGGGCAAGCCGCGCGTATTCCTGATGGACAAGCCGGGTGCCGAGCAGTCGATGATCCTCGCCGGTAAGATCGCGCCCTCCGGGCGTGCCGCGAACTATCTTGAGATCGCGACGATGAACGGCGCGTTCGGCGGCAGCTTCACCTCGCGCGTGAACCTCAACCTGCGCGAGGAAAAGCACTGGTCTTACGGGGCGCGCAGCCTCCTAGTCAACGCGCTCGGCCCGCGCCTGTTCGCGCTCTGGGCGCCGGTGCAGACCGACAAGACCGCCGATTCGGTCAAGGAATTGCTGCGCGAGGCGATCGAGGTCAATGGCAAGCGCCCGCTGAGCCACGAGGAAATCGAGAAGATCAAGCTCAACGACGTGCGCAAGCTGCCGGGCAAGTACGAAACCAGCGCTGCGGTGCTCAGCGCGCTCGCCGACATCGTGCTGTACGGCCGGCCGGACGATTACGTGCAGACCCTGAAGCAGCGCGTCGAGGCGCAGACCGACGAGGCCGTGCGTGCCGCGGCGCGCGAGGTCATCCAGCCGGAGGCGCTGACCTGGGTCATCGTCGGCGATCTCGCCAAGATCGAGGCCGGCGTGCGCGCGCTGAACCTCGGCGACGTCAAGGTCATCGATGCGGACGGCAAGGTCCTGCGCTGAACCCAGGCGGATGCCGGTCATGGCCCGGTCGGTGCGACCGGGCCATGATCACGGTACCGCGCGGCATGACCAGCCCGCGCCATCCCGCTAGCCCATCCGTTCAGGAGGATTTCGATGAACCGGTACCTGCTCGTGTTCGCCCTCGGCGCCACCCTTGGCGCCTGCACCTGGGTCAAGCTCGACGAGGGCGGCGCGGTGGTCCGCGTCGTCTACGACGGCCGGGTCGGCGCGTGCCGCTCGCTTGGTGAGGTAGAGGTTTCGGTGAAGGCCAGCGTCGGTGCGTACCAGCGCAACGAGATCAAGGTTCGCGACGAACTCGAGAGCCTCGCGCGCAACGAAGCGGCTGGCATGCACGGCGACACGATCCGCGCGCTCGACGAGCCGCAGGATGGCCGGCAGCGCTTCGCCGTCTATGCCTGCGGCAGGAACGCCGCGCGCGGCGAGGACAGGCGCGAAACCCCGCGCCGTGAGGGCGAGGCGGAGACCTATCCGGTCCGCTGACGCGATTCCGGCAGCGCGCCGGGCCTGCGGCGGGCGCATAGCGTGGAGGAGGCTGCGCCGGCCGCGGCGAACCTCCACAATGTGCGCATGCAAGCCGCCGTGATGCCGTCCATGCCGCTGCCGACGTCCCTGCATGCCCTGGTCGAGGACCGCTACGGCCAGGTGCTTGCGCGCTGCCGCGAGAGCGGCGTGGCGTTCTATGACGATGCCGGCGTGGCCGAGCACGTGCGCCGCGTGCTGCTGGTCAGCGACTTCGCCTGGGACTGCTATCTGCGCGAACCGGCCCTGCTCGGTGCCGACGGGCTGGCCTTGATGGCCGACCCGAATCCGGCCGACGCGCGCGCGCATCTGCTCGATCGTGGCGAGACCGACGAGGCGCACCAGCTCGCCCAGCTGAGGCGTTTCCGGCGCCGCGAGGCGCTGCGCCTGATCTGGCGCGACGTGAACGGTCTCGATAGCGTGCCGGACACGCTGTCCGGTGCCTCGGCGCTCGCCGAGACCGCGCTCGAAACCGCCCTGGGCTGGGCCGAGGCGACCCTCGCTGTGCGTCATGGCCAGCCGCGCGATGCGATTGGCGCAGCGCAGCGTCTGGTCGTGCTCGGGCTCGGCAAGCTCGGCGGCGGCGAGCTGAATTTCTCCTCGGATGTCGACCTGATCCTCGCCTTTGCCGAGAATGGCCAGACCGATGGCGCGCGTGCGCTCGATCACGAGACTTTCTTCGCGCGCGTCGGCCAGCAGATGGTCAAGCTGCTGGCCGCGACGACCGCCGATGGCCAGGCGTTCCGCGTCGATCTGCGCCTGCGCCCGTTCGGCAATGCCGGGCGCGTGGCGCTGTCGTTCGCGGCGATGGAGCAGTACTACCAGCGCGAAGGCCGCGACTGGGAGCGCTACGCCTGGATCAAGGCGCGCCCGGTCGCGGGCGATCTCGCGGCCGGGCAGCGCCTGATCGAGACGCTGCGGCCGTTCGTCTACCGGCGTTACCTCGACTACACGGCGTTCGCCGGGCTGCGCGAGATGAAGACGCTGATCGACGCCGAGGTCGCGCGCAAGGATCTGTCCGATCACCTGAAGCTCGGGCCGGGCGGCATCCGCGAGATCGAATTCATCGTTCAGCTGCTGCAGTTGATCCGCGGTGGACGCGAGCCGAGCCTGCGCGAACGCGGCCTTCTGCCGGCGCTCGCGGCCTGCGAACGGCTCGGCCTGCTCGACCGCGCGCAGGCCGCGCGCCTGCGCGAGGCCTACGCCTTCCTGCGCCGTGCCGAAAACCGCCTGCAGATGCTGCGCGACGAGCAGACGCATTCCCTGCCGGCCGATCCGGTATTGCGCCTGCGCATCGCGCGCGGCCTCGGTTTCGCCGATACGGCCGGGTTCGAGGCCGCCCTGGCCGGCCATCGTGCCGCGGTCGGCGAAGCCTTCGCCCAGCTGCTCGCTCCGCTGCACGCGGGCGAGGGGCGCGAATCGAGCGCATGGACGTCGCTCTGGAATGGCATCGAGAGCGATGCATCCGCCACCGCGCAGCTCGACCGGGCCGGTTTCCATCCCGCGGAGGCCGCACGCGAGGCGCTGGCCGCACTCGCACGTTCGCCATCGGCGCGGATCATGTCGGCGCGCTCGCGCCAGCGTCTGGATCGGCTGATGCCGCTGCTGATCGAGGCGGCCGCGTCCTCGCCGGCGCCGTGGCCTTGCCTCGACCGCCTGCTGCGGCTCGTGCAGGGTGTGCTACGGCGCTCGGCCTATCTGGCCCTGCTCGACGAGCAGCCGGCCGCGCGGCGGCGCCTGGTCGAGCTATTCGCCGGCAGCGCCTGGCTCGCCGAGCGTGTGATCGAACATCCGCTGCTGCTCGACGATCTGTTCGATCCGCGCCTGGAACGGCTCACGCTCGATCGCGGCACGCTGACCGCCGAGATCCTGCGACGGCTCGGCACGCTCGACGATGGCGATGCGGAGCGCGAGATCGAGCTGCTGCAGGAGTTCAAGCACAGCGCCGCGCTGCGGCTCGGTCTCGCCTTCCTCGCCGGCCGATGCGATGCCGCCGCCGCGGCGCGCGGCCTCGCCACGCTCGCCGAGGCGATCGTGGCCGCGGTGCTTGGTCTCGCCGAGCGTGAGGCCGAGCGCCGGCACGGCCGCCTGCCGGGCGCGCCATCGGGCGGCAGCGGACTCTGCTTGCTCGGTTACGGCAGCCTCGGCGCGGCCGAACTCGGTTTCGCCTCGGATCTCGACCTGGTCTTCCTCTACGACGGTGCGCTCGGCCAGGTGGAGAGCGACGGTGAGCGACCGCTCGACGGTCAGCGCTATTACGCACGGCTCGCGCAGAAGATCGTGCATCTGCTGACCACGGTGACGCGCGCGGGTCGGCTCTATGACGTGGATGTCCGCCTGCGGCCGGATGGCGGCAAGGGGCTCCTGGTCGCGAGCCTCGATGGCTTCGCCGGCTACCAGCGCGAGCGGGCCTGGACCTGGGAACATCAGGCCCTGGTGCGGGCGCGCCCGCTGGCCGGCGACGCGCGGCTCGGCCGCCGCTTCCTCGACATCCGCGCCGCGATCCTCGCCGCGCCGCGCGAAATGGCCGAGGTGTTGACGCGCATTGCGGAAATGCGTGCCCGCTGGCGCAGCGGCCGCGACCGCTCGACCGAAGCGATGCTCGATCTCAAGCAGGGGGCCGGCGCCCTGATCGACCTCGAGTTCCTGCTCCAGGGCCTCGTGCTGACCCGGGCTGCGGCCGTGCCGACCCTGCTCGCGAGCGGCAACACGCCCGACCTGCTCGCTGCAGTGTGCGCTGCCGGCCTGCTTACGGCCGCGCAAGCCGATGCCCTGCGCGAGGCACATGCCTGTCTACTCCAGCGTGCGCTCGCGTGCACGCTCGACGCCCGGCCGCGCCTCGCGCCACGCGATGCGGGCCTGCAGGCGGCCACCGCCGCCGTGCGCTGCGTATCCGGCGAACTCGGTCTCGTGATTGTCTGAATCCAACGTGGTCGCCAGACCCGTTCACGACACGGCTCGCGTGTGCCGTTCCACCTCCGCCCGATGCGATTCCACGGAGCATGAAATGCCCATGTGCAGCTCGCCTCCCCACCCGTTCAGAAGACCCCGGAAACCAAATTTCACGATGCCGAAGGGTTTGCCATCCAAATGAATTGGAAAGGTTTTTCTTCCGGACCCGTTACATTCGTGCGTAGACATACGCGTGCGCATGTTCGTTCGACAGAAGCCTTGCCATTGGCGTCGATGCCGGTGGGTCAACCGATGATCGTCGGCGGTGCGATTTGCCGGGGAAATCAACCAACTCTAGGGGAATACCATGCTGAAGCGTCTGTCGTTGATCGGTGCCCTGCTTCTCATCGTATCGGGTGCGGCGCAGGCTGCGATGTGCCGGAGCACGTACACGGACCTCCGCTGCTCGATCAACTGCGAAAACCAGTTCATCATCTGCAAGAGTGTTTCGTACGACGCGGCTGTCTGTCAGAACGCGTATAACTCCTGTATGGCGAGCTGCATACGCTGTTCCCCTTACATTTCGCCGTATCTGGGCAGCGTGACGCCCGCCGAGCCGACCCTCGGCGAGAAGATCTTCGGAGCCCAGCTCGGCAAGACCGAGTGATGCCATGTGCCGGATGCCGCATACCTGCGGCATCCGGCTCGGGGCTAAGCGGGCCGTTCCGGCACGCGATTTCGTCGAGGCAAACTTGGCCTATTAGCGGGGCCGTATCTCCAGTTCCGGATAGGTTCGGCGCGGCGCCTCGATCCGCACGAATGGCCCCATACACCGCAGGCGGCATCGCGTTTTCCCGGGTGACTTCATGGCGTACGCCAGGCCGATCTGGGCGGCCAAACGGTGGACGACTGGCTTGATGTTCGCTTAGGGGCATCCCCTGCATTGAGCGCTTGTCCGGGGCGTATCCGGGCATTGTGCCCGGAGCGGATCCCCGGCGTCAGCCAGTGGGGAATTTTCCGATGTTGAAGCGATTGTTTTTCCTCGGCGCATCGTTCTGTCTTTCGAGTGCTGCGCAGTCTGCAATGGTCTGCGATTACAAGTACACGGACTTCTGGTGCACCATGCAGTGCGAAAACCAGTTCATCATTTGTAAGAGCGTGTCCTACGTCGCCTCGGTCTGCCAGAACGCGTACAACGCCTGCGTGGCAAGCTGCGTGCGGTGCGGAACTTTCGGTGTGAAGCAGACGATCGGCTCTGCGATGACCGAACCGACTTTCGGCGAGAAGATCCTCGGACGTCAGGTCAGCAAGGCGGACTGATCCCGCGCGCCGGGTGCCGTCGTTGCGGCATCCGGCGTGTCCGTCCTGGTCTCATCCACTCGCCGGCGGATATCCCGTTACTCCCGCCACCGTGCGCGCCTCCGCCGCGGCGACGGCCCGCTCGTGCCTATTAAACTGCAGTGTTTGCTTCGTGGTGGGTCGTGCATTGCACGCCCGTCGGGGTGTGCCTGGGCATCGTGCGCAGGTGCGGATCCCGGCGATCACCTCTGCGGGGGAATTCATGCTCAAGCGTTTGCTGCTGATCGGTGCCATCCTCTTCGCCGTTTCGAGTGCCGCGCAGGCGGCCATGTGCAGAAGTACGTACATGGATTACTACTGCACGATCGAATGCGAGAACCAATTCATCATTTGTAAGAGCATGTCGTACTACGCGGCGGCCTGTCAGAACGCCTTCGATTCCTGCAAGGCGAGCTGCGTGCGCTGCATGCCGTACTTGCCGTCGTTGCAGCAGGTGGGTCAGGCCGTCACCGAGCCGACCTTCGGCGAGAAGATCTTCGGACCTTGGGCGAGTCGGACCGAGTAGGCACCGGGGCCGGATGCCGCTGAGCGACATCCGGCCTTGCAGCGGCGACGTCATTCCACCGCTTTGCGCCGCGCGGCGAACCAGTGCTGCCGGACTTGCGCCGCGACCGCGCCGGTCTCGCGCAATACGCGCGGCCGTACGGCGGATGGCGGCGATGCCTCGGCGAGCCGGCGCAGACAGCCGGCCTCGAACAGGGCGGCATGCAGCCGGCCGAGCTTGCCGCGAGCGGGCTGCGGCAGCCAGACGTAGACCGGCCGGCCGCTCGCACAGGCCTCGCTGAGCATGTTCACCGAATCCGGCGTGACGACGATGCGATCCGCCTGGGCGAGGATGCCGGCATAGGGGTTCGGACCATCCATGTCGCCGCCCCAGAAGCTACCGGGAAACCGCGCGAAGGCGCTGCGCAGCCAGTCACGCAATGCCGGTGGCGTACGCCGCGAGGTACTGACGAGGAAGCTGCCGCCGGTCTGACGGTGCAGCGCCGTGAGCCGCTCGACGAGGCCGATGCAGTAATCGGTATCGACGGCGACATGGCGGTGGCTCGCGCCGATCAGCACCGCGGTGCGCGGTGCAGGTAAGGCGGCGAGTCCGGGCCAGGCCTCGGCACCAGCGGCGAGCCAGGCATCGTCGACCGGGTTCAGCGAGCCGAGCGTGAGGATCACGTTCGACCCGGCGAGCCCATCGTGACGCGGTACGACGACCAGGTCGAACTCCGCCGGTGCGATGCGCGGATTAAGGATCTGCACCGCGAAGCAGCGGCCGGCACTCCAGCGGCGCAGGCCGCGCGTGTACAGGGCGCCGATGCGGCCGCAGCCGATCGCGAGCGCCGGCCACGGCGGTGCGAACCCTTCGCGCTGCACGAGCGGCAGCGCGGCGCGCGCACTGGCGACGAGCCGCGGGGCGAGCCACGACCACGGCGCGCACGGCGTGACGCGCCAGACGCGGGCGCTGACCTCGAGTGCTTCGGCAAGCGCGACGGCCTGGCGTTCGTTGCCGGCGGCGCCGTCGGTGATGACCCAGCAGGTGGCGGTATCGGTGGACATGGTGGCAGTCGTCCCTTCACGCATTGTAGAGGGCGGCTCACCAATATTTTTTGCGATCGCAGGATGATCGGCACGCCGCCGCCGCCTAGACTCCCCGTCGTTCCCA
>CAYYHP010000071.1:0-12531 GCA_964471815.1 uncultured Rhodanobacteraceae bacterium | reverse complement strand
AGCCGGCCCAGCGCACGTCGGCGGCGACGTCGCGACCGACCGCATGCCCGACCCGCACGGTCGTCGCCATGCCGAGTCCGAGCGGCACCATGAAGGCGACCGAGGCAACGTTCAGTGCGATCTGGTGGCTCGCCGCGACCATCTCGCCGAGCGTGCCGATCGCGAGCGCGACCGCGACGAACAGGCTGCCCTCCATGAACAGGGTCACGCCCATCGGCAGGCCGATGCGCAGCAGGCCCGCGATCGCCTGCCGGTCCGGCTTCTCGAAACGCGCGAACAGATGCAGCTCGCGATAACGCGGATGCAGGAACAGCCACGCGAGCATTGCCGCGAGCTGTATCCAGAGCACCAGGGCTGTCGCCATGCCGCTGCCGGCCGCACCGAGCGCGGGCAGGCCGAAGCGGCCGTACATTAGGATCCAGCCGACCGGCAGCAGCAGGGCGAGACCGAACAGGCCAAAATACATCGTCGGCCGCGTGAAGCCGATGCCTTCGGAAAGCCCGCGCAGCGCGAAGTAGCCGGCCAGCGCCGGCGCACCCCAGGCAATCGCGCGCAGGAAGCCGGCGGTGTCCGCGAGCAGGGTCGGATCGATGCCGATCCGTGTGATCAGGGGCGGTCCGAGCGTGCGCACCGCGAGCAGCAGCAGCACGCCGAGCCCGCCGGCGAGCCACAGCGCCTGGCGGAAGAGCGGACCGATCTCGCCCTCTCGACCCGCGCCCGCGAGCTGGGCCACCGACGGCGGCAGTGCGAGCATCACGCCGATCGCCGCGACCAGTGCGAGCGACCAGACGCTCGTACCGACTGCGACCGCACCGAGCGTATGCGCGTCGAGATGTCCGGCGAGCATCGCATCGACGACGTTCATGCCGACCGCCGAGAGCTGGCCGAGGATCAGCGGCAGCGCGAGCCGCAGGGTTTCGCCGATCTCGCCGCGCAGGCGCGATGACGGCGGAGCGGAAGCGGATGACATGGCACGGGGCGGTCCGAAGCGGCCGCGCAGTGTAGCCGAAGCGCCGCCCGGCTCCGGACCGCGACGCGGCCGGAGGACCGACCGGCGAGGCCCGCACTTCGGCAGCACGCCCCGCCGTGTTCGGCATGCGGCGGGTGGCGATGCGGCGATTGGCCGTGACGAAAGGAGCATGGCTGCAAACTCGATCGACGGGCAGCTATGCTCCGGCCCGATGACGATCGAACCCGCGCCGGCCAGCACGCCCGAGGAACCCGCCCACTGTGCGAACTGCGGCGCGCCGCTGCACGGCGACTTCTGCTATGCCTGCGGCCAGCCGATCAAGGGCCTGATCCGCCATCTGCCCGGCGTGCTTGCGGACTTCTTCGACACGGTGCTGAATCTCGATTCGCGCCTGTTCCGCACCCTCGCTCCGCTGTTCTTCCGGCCCGGCTTCCTCACGCTCGAATACTTCGCCGGCCGGCGTGTGCGCTACGTCACGCCACTCCGTCTGTTCTTCTTCCTGTGCGTGGTCTCGTTCTTCGCTGCGCAGGTCTATCTCGAGGCGAGCACGCTGGGCAACCAGATCGTCATCGACGACGAGAGAAGCGATTCGATCGCCGGCGCGCAGAGTCCAGCCGAAGTCCAGGCACGGCTCGACAAGGCGCTCGCCGCGCTTGAGGCCAAGCGGCACAGGAACGGAGCCGTGGCCGGCGCGGTGCAGCCTGCCCTGGAGCTCGGCCGCGAGCGCCTGCGCAGCGAGGCGGAACGACGGCTCGCCTACCTGAAGGAAGCGGAGGAAGCCCGACGCGCCGGCCGCGAGCCGCCACGCGATCCGGATGCGCCCTCGGTTTCGTTCAACGGCAGGCCGTGGGATCCACGCGACAATCCGGTGCACCTCGACTGGCTGCCCGAGGCCGGCAATGCGAAGCTCAACGAGCTCGCCGGCCACATGACCGAGAACCTGCGCCGCGCACGCCAGGAGCCGCGACGGCTGGTGGCGGGTCTGTTCGCGGTGCTGCCAGAGACGCTGTTCGTGCTCATGCCGCTGTTCGCGGTACTGCTGAAGTTCTTCTATCTGTTCAAGCGCCGGCTGTACATGGAGCACCTGATGGTCGCCCTGCACAGCCATGCCTTCATCTTTATGGCCATGCTGGTGATCGCGCTGGCCGGGCTCACCCAGGTCTGGACGCACGACGTCGCGCCATGGACGAGCCGGCCGCTCGGCCTCGTGATGAACCTGACCGGCGTCTGGATCCCGCTCTATCTGCTGATCATGCAGAAGCGCGTGTACCGTCAGGGCTGGCTCATGACGCTACTGAAGTTCGGCATGATCGGGATTTCCTACGTCATGCTGATCGCGCTGGGTCTCGCGATCGCCTTCGTCGTGAGCCTCGCCACCACCGGCTGAGCCGTGGCGGGCATGCCGATCCGGACTTCCCGCTAGCGCACGATCCCGTTCTCGAGGCGTACGGCACGCCGTGCCGGCGTAGCCATCGGAAGGTCGTGCAGGAACGCGGGGGGCGCCTCGGCGCCGAACGCCTGCCAGCGCACACGGAACGCCTGCCCGCCGTGCAGCATGACCCCGTCGGCTACGATCCGCTTCCGGCAGTGCCGCGAAGAACTCGCGGCGCAGGCGTCCGGCGCGGCGGGCGACAGTGCGCGGAATCGTTCGAAACCACGACGGATGCGTGCCTGCTGCTCGGGCGGCAGGCGGCAGAACTCCGCACCGTGCCCACGCGCCCGGGCACGGCGCGCGGGCGGAACGACTGCCCGCGCTCGAAGGGTTCCTGATGGGCTCGCGCTCGGCGCATCCATCCAGCGCATCCGATCGGCTGTAGCGGAAAAGTCGGGCATTCTAGGCAGGTATTCGCGCGTCTCCCGGCCACAACGCATGGACCCGGCACCGGTTGACATCGGTCAATTGCAGCAACGGCGCGGGTTGCGTGGATTCGGTCCGGCTGTCAAGGGTTGTACACAGGAAGCGGACCGGACGTCGTGGCGCAGGCCGGCTCCCGGGCAATCCCCGGCGAACGCCGTCGCTGGCGAGACAAGTGATTGTTTTTCAAGGAAAACAGAAGTTGGTCAAAGAATCACCAAACTGTCACGGAGCGTGCCGCGGCGGGCCACACGGGGCTCCCGGGCAGGCTGGTCCACAGGTTTATCCACAGGGTTTGTGGATAAGCCGGCGCGCCCTAGCAGATCAGCGAATTACGTTCGAAACCTGAGGTTCTCCTGAACACGCGCGCCGCTCCGGAATCCCGCCATGCCGGCCTTGGTCCCACCAGCCCCGCCTAGCCGCCGATGAGCGAACCGATCCTGCGCGTCGCCGTACCGGTGCCGCTACCGCAGTTGTTCGACTACCGCGCACCGCGCGGAGCGGACGTGCCAGTCGGCAGCCGCGTGCTGGTGCCGTTCGGGCGCACGCGGCGGGTCGCGATCGTCATCGAGCACGCTGTGCACAGCGAACTCCCGGCGGCGCGGCTCAAGCCGGTGCTCGCCGTGCTCGACGACGCGCCGATCCTCGGCGGCGAGCTGCTCGCGAGCCTGCAGTGGGCGGCGCGCTACTACCAGCACCCGCTCGGCGAGGTCCTGGAAACCGCCCTGCCGGCGGCCTTGCGCCAGGCACGGCCGCTGCCGCCATGGGGCACCGCCGCCCTCGCGCTGACCGACGCCGGCCGCATCGCACTCGCCACGCCGCCGGCCCGCGCCGGCACGCGCACGCGCGCGCTGCTCGAACGTCTTGCCGGCGGCCCGCTGACTCATCTGGCGCTGGACGAGGCCCTGCCCGGCTGGCGCGACAGCGCCGCTGCGCTGCGCCAGCGCGGTCTCGTCGAGACGATCCGCCTGCCGGACACCACCGTGCCCGCGATCGCCCTGCCCGGTCCGCCGCCGACCGCCGACCAGCGGACCGCTATCGATACCGTCACGGCAGGGCTCGGCGGCTTCCACGCCTTCCTGCTCGAAGGCGTGACCGGCAGCGGCAAGACCGAGGTCTACCTCGCCGCTGCCGCCGCGGCGCTCGCCGCCGGTCGCCAGGTGCTCGTGCTGGTGCCGGAGATCGGCCTCACGCCGCAGCTCCTGCGCCGTTTCCGCGAACGGCTCGGCGTCGAAGTGCTGGCCTTGCACTCCGAACTCGCCGACGGCGAGCGCACGCGCGCCTGGCTCGCCGCCGCGCGCGGCGATGCCCGCGTGATCCTCGGCACCCGCTCGGCCGTGTTCACGCCGTTGCCGCAGGCTGGGCTGATCGTCGTCGACGAGGAGCACGATACGTCCTACAAGCAGCAGGACGGCCTGCGCTATTCGGCGCGCGATCTCGCCCTGGTCCGCGCCCGGGCGCTCGGCGTGCCGGTACTGCTCGGTAGCGCCACGCCCTCGCTCGAATCGTTGGCAAATGCCGCGGCCAGACGCTACGTCAACCTGCGCCTCGGCGAACGTCCCGGCGCGGCGCGGCCGCCGGCTGTGCGCCTCGTCGACCTGCGTCGCGAGCGCCTGCGCGACGGCCTAAGTCCGGCCGCCGTCACCGCGTTGCGCGAGACCCTCGCGCGCGGCGAGCAGGCCCTGGTGTTCCGCAACCGGCGCGGCTACGCCCCGGTGCTGACCTGCCATGCCTGCGGCTGGCATGCCGACTGCCCGCGCTGCGAGCGGCCGATGACCCTGCACCGGCAACCGGCACGGCTCGCTTGCCACCACTGCGGTGCCGAGCGGCCCGTACCGGCGCATTGTCCGGATTGCGGCAGCGGCGAGCTGCTGCCGCAGGGTCATGGCACGGAACGCCTCGAGGAAGCGCTAGTCGAGCTGTTCCCGCGAGCGCCGGTGATCCGCGTCGATCGCGAGAGCACGCGGCGCAAGGGTGCATTCGAGGCCGCGCTGCAGCAACTTGGACCGGACGAACCCGGCATCTACGTCGGCACGCAGATGCTCGCCAAGGGTCACGACCTGCCGAATCTCACCCTGGTCGTCGTCGGCGGCGTGGACGAGGGCCTGTACAGCGTGGATTTTCGCGCCCCGGAACGGCTCGGCCAGGTGCTGGTCCAGGTCGCCGGACGTGCCGGCCGCGCGCACAAGCCCGGCTGCGTGCTGCTGCAGACCCACCATCCCGATCACCCGCTGCTCGGCGTGCTGTTGCGCGGCGGCTATGCCGCGCTCGCCACCACCCTGCTTGAGGAGCGCCGTATCGTCGAGCTGCCGCCGTACGCGCATCTCGCCCTGCTGCGCGCCGAAGCGGCCCAGCCGGCGCAGCTCGAGGCCTTCCTGAGCGCCGCCGCGGCGCTCGCCGAACCGCCCGCGGGCATCGCCCTGCATGGCCCGATGCCCGCACCGATGCCGCGGCGTGCCGGCCTGCAACGCGGGCAGATCCTCGTCTCGAGCCTCGAACGTCCGCGTCTGCAGGCCTTCCTGCCCGACTGGCTCGCGCGCCTGCGCGCGCTACGCGAGGCCGCGCGCGTGCGCTGGTCGATCGACGTCGATCCGGTGGATCTGTACTGAGCGGCCGGATCGGCAAGCCGGAAACGACGACGGCCCCGAGCGGGGCCGTCTTATGATGCGTGGGCCGGGGCCGCTCAGGCCACGAACAGCGCGCGCATCTTCTTCATTGCGTTCGCCTCGATCTGGCGGATACGCTCGGCGCTCACGCCGTACTCGTCGGCGAGTTCCTGCAGAGTCGCCTTCTCGCCCTCCTTGAGCCAGCGCCGGGCGATGATGTCGCGCGAGCGGGCGTCCAGCCGCGCCAGACCTTCACGCAGCGCGTCGAGCTGGGCTTCTTCCTGATTCTCGCTGGCCAGCGTCTCGTACGGATCGGCGCCCTGATCGACGAGATACGCGCCCGGCGCGGGCGGTGCGTCGTCGTCGGCATCCGCTGGCGCGTCGAAGCCGATGTCGCGGCCGGCGAGGCGCGATTCCATCTCGAGCACGGTGGCGACCGGCACGCCGAGCTCGCGGGCGACGGTCTGCACCTCGTCGTGATTCATCCAGCCCAGACGCTGCTTGGACTTGCGCAGATTGAAGAACAGCTTGCGCTGTGCCTTGGTCGTGGCGACCTTGACGATGCGCCAGTTGCGCAGGATGAACTCGTGCATCTCGGCGCGGATCCAGTGCACCGCGAACGATACCAGGCGCACGCCGAGGCTCGGGTCGTAGCGCTTGACGGCCTTCATCAGGCCGATGTTGCCTTCCTGCACGAGGTCGGCCATCTGCAAGCCGTAACCCTGATAGCCGCGCGCGACGTGCACGACGAAGCGCAGATGCGAGAGCACCAGCCGCTTGGCGGCATCCAGATCGTTCTGGTGGCGCAGCCGGCGCGCCAGATCCTGTTCTTCCTCCTGACTCAGCATCGGCACGCGATGCACGGCCTGGATGTAGGCGTCGAGGCTGCCGAGCGCGCTCGGGATCGGAAAATTGCTGGCGACGAGAGCATGAGCTTCGGTCATCGGGCATTACCTCCGGATTGGGTGGGCCGTCCTGGCACTTGGCGTATCTAGATTGCCGGGACCGCACCGAGTTCCCCGCTCTATGTTGCGGCGGAACTCGAGGCCATGCGGTTACTGTACCACGCGGTTCATGAAATGGCCGGCGTGGCGCTCTGCGCCGATTCAAAATCCGTGCTTGCCGACGCGCACCGTCCCATCGGCCTGCCTAGACTTGGGCCACGCTCAGACCGGACCGAGTTCGGCGGCCGACGGCAGGCTCCAGTCGATCGGCGTCTGGCCCTGCGCGACGAGGTAGGCGTTGGCCTTGGAAAAATGCCCGCAGCCGAGGAAGCCGCGATGCGCCGAGAGCGGCGAGGGATGCGGCGCCTTGAGCACCTGATGGCGACGCGTGTCGATCAGCCGGCCCTTGGCCTGCGCATAGCTGCCCCAGAGCATAAACACGAGCCCCTCGCGCTCGCGGTTCAGGCAATCGACCACGGTGTCGGTGAAGCCTTCCCAGCCGAGCCCCTGGTGGGAGTTGGCACGGCCCTGCTCGACGGTCAGCACGGCGTTCAGCAGCAGCACGCCGCGTCGCGCCCACGGCACGAGGCAGCCATGATCGGGCGGCGCGATGCCGAGATCGCGGCGGATCTCCGCGAAGATGTTCACGAGCGACGGCGGCACCGGCACGCCCGGCAGGACCGAGAAGCACAGCCCGTGCGCCTGGCCCGGACCGTGATAGGGGTCCTGACCGAGGATGACGACCTCGACGCGATCGAACGGCGTGGTATCGAGCGCGGCGAAGATCCGGCCCGGTGGCGGGTAGATGACCTTGCCGGCGCGCAGTTCATCGCGCAGGAAGGCCGCGAGCCGCTGCATCTCCGGGCGTTCGAGATACGCGCCGACCCGCACCTTCCAGCTCGGTTCGAGGCGGACCCGCTCGCCGTTGCTGTTCATGCGGCCTGCGCAGCCTTGCGCCGCAGATGTTGGCCGACGCGCAACTGGAACAGCAGCTTGGTGATCAGGAGCCGCTCCTCGATCGGCTTCTGCACGAGGTCGTTGGCACCGGCACGCAACAGCGCGGCCTGGTTGCGCGGATTGTCGTCGCCGGTCATCACCAGCACCGGCAGCTGGCCCTTGCCGTAGCCGTAGTCGCGACGGATCTTATCGAGCAGGTCGCCGCCGGTGAGCTCGCCCTTCAGGTTCACGTCGGTCAGCACGATGTCGGCGCCCGGGATGCGGCCTTGTGCCTTGGCCGTGTCGAGCAGCGCAAGCGCGTCCTCGACGCTGGCCACGTGCAGCACGGTGAGGCCGTGCTTCTCCATCATGCGCCGCGTGGCGAGCGCGACCACACGGCTGTCCTCAACGTAGAGCACCTCGCCGCTGACCTGCGCCTCGGGCCGTACGTAACCGCGGATGAAGGCGGCCAGCGCATTGAAGCCGAGCGACTTGTCGAAATAGTCGGTGACGTCGTCGGTCAGCGTGCGTGCGACCAGGCGCTCCTGCACATCGCCCGAGACGACCACGATCGGGATGTAGGCCTGCGGCGCATGCTCGCGGATGTGGCGGGCGAGCTCGAGGCCGTCCATGTCCGGCAGGCGCAACGCGGTGGTGACGAAATCGACCACGCCGGTCTCGAGCTGCTGCTTGGCCTCGGCACCGCTTTCGCAGGCGAGTACCGTGACACCGGGCAATTCGGCCTTGAGCACTTGCTCGATCAGCCGGCGTACGACCTTGGAGCCGTCGACGACCATTACTCTCGGGTTGTCGCTCGAGATGTGGCGGGTGAGATGTGCTGCTTCCATCCGTGCCTCCCTACGAACGCGGCGGCGCGATCCAGGACGCAGGTCGCCACCGCAGGGTTCCACAGTGCACAGAGTACCCGATCGGCTACCGCGGAATGCCGGGCGCCTTCACGGATCGCCGGTGCAATGCGTGCGCCGTGGCGTCATTCGGGTTGTCCGGCAGCCATGTGCCGGGAGGCCGCGAGCAGTGCGCCGAGCCAGCCGAGCACGCCGCTTATCAGGATCGCACCGAGCGCATGGCCCACGCTCAGGCCGTCGATCGCGAAGCGCTGCGCGTAGCTCGCGACCAGGCGGGTGACCGGCTCGGCGAGCGCGCCCTCCACGCCGAGCACCAGCAGCACCGCGATCAGGCCGCTGGCCAGGCCGTACCAGAGCCCGGCATACAGGAACGGCCGACGCACGAAGCCGGGGCTCGCGCCGAGCAGCTGCATCACGGCGATCTCCTCGTGACGCGCCTGGATGTCGCTGCGCACCGCATTGCCGATGACCAGCAGGGCCGCGGCTGCGAGCAGTATGCCGAGTACCTGCACCGCCCGTGCAGCGAGGCCGAGGATCGCCGCGAGGCGCCGACGCCAGGCCGCGTCGTACTGGACCAGATCGACACCGGGCTCGGCGGCGAGCGCTGCGAGCACGGCCGGATCGCGCTCGCCACCCGCCTCGCGCGGCGCCACGATCAGCACTTCCGGCAGTGGGTTGTCCTTGAGGATGTCCAGCGCCTCGGCGAAACCTGAGAGCCGGCGGAGTTCATCAAGTCCTTCCGCGGGCGTCTTGCGCCGCACCGCGACCACATCGGCACGTGCGGCGAGCTTGTCGGCGAGCGCGGCCCCAGCCTGGCCGTCGCTGCCGGGCTTCAGGAACACGCTGATCTCGTGCGATTCCTGCCAGCCGCCGCCGAGCTCGCGCAGGTTGTCGAGCGCGAGGCCGAACAGCAGCGGCAGGGCAAGCGCGAAACCCATCACCAGCACTGTGAGCAGGCCTGCCCACGGCCGCGCGACGATGCGCCCGAAACTCGACAGGGCGCTGTGCAGGTGATGATCGCGCCAGACCGCGAAGCACCACGGCGTGCGCGGCAGCACGGCGCTCTCGCGGCGCACCGGCGCGGTGCGGCGGTTGCGGCGATTGCCGCTGTGGCTCATGCGTCACCTCCGAGCCGCACGTCGTCGAGCAGACGGCCGTGATCGAGCACCAGCACGCGCCGTGCGACGCGCTTGACCAGTGGCAGGTCGTGGCTCGCGACCAGGACCGTGGTGCCGACCTGCCGGAATTCGGCGAACAGGGCCATGATCTCGGCGGAAAGCTGCGGATCGAGATTGCCGGTCGGCTCGTCGGCGATCAGTACGGCCGGCTTGGCGACGATCGCACGCGCGATGCCGACACGCTGCTGCTCGCCGGTCGAGAGCGTGACCGGCGCGCTGCGCTCGTGCGCCAGCAGGCCGACCTTCTCCAGCGCGGCCCGCACGCGCCGGGCGGTTTCGTCGCGCGGCACGCCGGTGATCACCAGCGGCAGCGCGACGTTGTCGAACACCGTGCGGTCCATCAGCAGGCGGTGGTCCTGGAACACCATGCCGATGCCGCGGCGCACGTGTGGCACGCCACGCCTGCCGACCCGACCGAGGTCCACGCCATTCAGGTGGACTGCGCCCTGCGTCGGCCGCTCCATCAATGCGATCAGTCTCAGCAGCGTGCTCTTGCCGGCGCCGGAATGGCCGGTGACGAACACCATCTCGCCAGGCTCGATGCGGAAGCTCACGCCGTCGAGCGCGGTGTGTCCGGAACGGTAGCGCTTGGAGACCTGATCGAAATGGATCATGGGAAAAGTTCACGACCCGGGTCCGGGGGTCCGGGATTCGGCATCCGGGTCCCCGGCCCCGGATGCCGAGCCTGAATCGCCCCACATCGCGCCGTCATCACTTCACCATCCGGTTCAGGTCAAAGATCGGCAGCAGGATCGCGAGCACGATGAGCAGCACGATCGCGCCGACCACGACGATCACGAGCGGGCCGAGCACCGCGGTCAGTACGGCGAGCCAGCGGTCGAGCTCGCGCGTATGGTGGTTGGCGGCCTCGTCGAGCATGCGCTCGAGTTCGCCGGAACGCTCGCCGCTTGCGATCAGACGCAACGCAACCGGCGGAAACAGGCCGCTGTCGGCGAGCGCGCGCGAGAAGCCGCTGCCCTCGCGCACGCGCAGCGCCGCGCGGCGCAGGGCCTCGCGCATCGGCAGGTTCGCGACCACCTGCGCGGCGATGCCGAGCGCATCGAGCAATGGCACCGCGCTCGCGGTGAGCAAGGCCAGCGTGCGCATCGCGCGCGCCGTGTTCGCCGCACGTTCGAGCCGCCCCATCAGCGGCAGGCGCAGCGTGAAGCGCTGCCAAGCCGAACGCCAGGTCTCGCGGCGCAATGCGAGCCGCACGGCGAATGCGAGCCCGGCGAACGTCGCCAGCAGCAGCCAGCCCCAGTCGTGCAGCGCGGCGGACAGGTCGATCAGTATGCGTGTCGGCAGCGGCAGCGCCTGGTGCAGGTTCTGGAACACGGCGACGATCTGCGGCACGACGTATACGAGCAGCCCGCCGACCACCGCGACCGCGACTACCGCAAGCAGCAGCGGATAGGCGAGTGCCGTGAGCACCTTCTGGCGCAGCGCATCGCGCGCCTCGGCATAGTCGGCGAGTCTCGTCAGCACCGTGTCGAGCCGGCCGCCGGCCTCGCCGGCCGCGACCGAAGCGCGGAACACCTCGGGGAAGCTCTCCGGGAACTCGCCGAGCGCGACGGCCAGGCTCGCGCCCTCGAGCACCCGCGCGCGCAGCGCCGCCGTCAGGGCCCGCGTGCGCTCGTCCTCGCCCTGCTCGCCAAGCGCGGCAAGTGCCTCGTCGAGCGGCAGGCCGGCACCGAGCAGGGTCGCGAGCTGCCGCGTGAGCAGCGCGATCTGAGTCGTGGAGAGACCGTGCCGGCCAAAGCCACCACGGCCCGCGGCGCTCTCTACCGGCGCGACGTCGAGCGGATTCAGCCCACGCTCGCGCAGCGCCTGGCGCACCGCGCGCGGCGTATCGCCCTGCAGCACACCGCGCCGGGTTTTGCCGGCAGCATCGAGGGCCTGGTAGGCGAAGGCGGGCACGCGGTCATCCGGCGATGGGTCAGTGCGCGATTGTCTACGGAAGCCGCGACGCGCGGCAGCCCCTCGGCGCACGGTCGTGGTGTCGGCCTCAGCCGGCGGAGGCATTCGCGAGCCGGCTATGGCGGAGGCCGTAACCGGAATAGATCACCAGTCCGATCGCCATCCAGACCAGGAAGCGCTCCCAGGTCACGGCCGGCAGCTGCACGGCCAGCCAGGCCGAGAAACCGATGCCAACGAGCGGCACGAACGGCACCCACGGCGTGCGGAACGCGCGCGGCAGTTCCGGGCGGCGGTGGCGCAGCACGAGGATCGCCGCGCAGATCACGATGAACGCGCACAGCGTGCCGATGTTGACCAGCTCGGCGAGTTCGCCGATCGGCAACGCACCGGCCGCGAGCGCGGTGACGATGCCGAGCAGCAGGGTCGGCCGATAGGGCGTGCCGTAGCGCGGATGTACCTTCGCGAACCACGCCGGCAGCAGGCCGTCGCGCGCCAGCGAGAACCAGATGCGCGCCGCGGCGAGCATGAACGCGAACACCACGCTGATGATGCCGGCCACCGCGGTGATCGAGATCGCGACCATCACCCAGGTCAGGCCGAGACCCTTGAACGCGTTCGCGACCGGCGCGTCGTTGCCGAGCGTCGTGTAGTGCGCGATGCCGGTCAGCACCAGCGAGATCGCGAGATACAGCGCCATCGACAGGCCCAGCGAGAGCAGCACCGCACGCGGCAGGTCGCGCTGAGGATCCTGCGCCTCCTCGGCGGCGGTGGTCAGCGTGTCGTAGCCGAACACCGCGAAGAACACCACGGCTGCCGCGGTGACCACGCCCTGCAGGCCGAAGTGGCCGACGCCGTGCGCATCGACAACGCGCGCCGGGATGAACGGCTGCCAGTTCGCCGGATCGACGTAGAACACGCCGACGCCGATCACTAGCGCCACACCGATGACCTTGATCGCGACGATCAGCGTATTGAAGCGCGCGCCCCATTCGGTGCGCACCGTGAGCAGGCCGGCGACAGCGAGCGCGACCAGCGCGGCGATCACGTTGAACACGCGGCCGTCACCGGTGCCGACCGCACCCTGTGCCCAGACCGGCAGCACGATCCCGGCCGCACCGAGCAGGTTCTGCAGATAGCCCGACCAGCCGCTCGCGACCGCGGCGACGATCAGCGCGTATTCGAGCAGCAGGTCCCAGCCGATCAGCCAGGCCGGCAGCTCGCCGAGCACGGCATAGCCGTAGGTGTAGGCACTGCCGGTG
>CAYYHP010000070.1:0-12593 GCA_964471815.1 uncultured Rhodanobacteraceae bacterium | reverse complement strand
CGGCGTGTACACCAGCAAGGGCGCGACCGGTTACGACCTCACGCGCCTGCTGATCGGCGCCGAAGGCACGCTCGCCCTGATCACCGAGGCGACCTTGAGGCTCACGCCGCTCGCCCGCGCCCGGCATACGCTGCAGGCGAGCTATGCCGACATCGATACGGCCGCAGCCGCGGTCGCGCGCATCATGGCCCAGCCGGTCACGCCCTGTGCGCTGGAATTCCTCGACGACGAGGCGCTGCGTCTCGCGCATGCACACGGTGGCGAGGCCGTGCCGCTCGCCGGCGCGCTGCTGCTGATCGAGGTCGACGGCGAACCCGATGCGCTCGCCGCGGCGACCGAGGCCGTCGCACAGGCCGCATGCGGACCGGGCCTGATCGCATTGCACCGCGCGGTCTCGAAGGAAGAAATCGAGCGCCTCTGGGCTGCGCGCAAGGCGCTTTCCCCGGCCCTGCGCACGCTCGCGCCGAACAAGATCAACGAGGACGTGGTCGTGCCGGTCGCGAACCTGCCGGCGCTGGTCGGCGGGCTCAAGCGGATCGCCGTGCAGTACGGCATCCCGATCGTCAATTTTGGTCACGCCGGCAACGGCAACATCCACGTCAACCTGCTCTACCGCCCGGAGGAACCCGCCCAGGCCGCAGCCGCACCGGCCTGCCTCGATGCGGTCTTCGACCTCGTGCTGCGCCTCGATGGCACGTTGTCCGGCGAGCACGGCATCGGCCTGGTCAAGCGCGAGTTCCTGCCGCGCGCGCTCGACCCGGTGGCGCTGGACCTCATGCGCCGCATCAAGCATCAATTCGACCCCGATGGGATCCTCAACCCGGGCAAACTTCTGCCAGACTGAGGACGAAGGCCCGCAGCGGCCACAATCCCGGGGGAATCCATGTCACGCCAGCTGTCCCGTGCCGTCCTGTTGCCCGCCCTGCTGCTCGCCGGCCTGCTGCTCGTCGACCCGCTGTCGGCACAACCCGCCACGCAGGCCGTCGATCCGGCCATGGTCCGCGCCCGTGACTGGCTGCAGACCATCGACCGTGGCGAATTCGAACGCGCCTGGAAAGACGCCGACGCCTCCTGGCAGAAGAAGGACCTCGAACGCTTCACCAAGGACGTGAGCCGTAATCGCCCCGAGGCGCCCGTCACGGTCGCCTGCCGTGCGGGGCTGTACGTCGAGCTCGTCGATCGTCCGCCAGGCAGCATGGCCTACTTCGATACCCGCTTCAGCAACGGCAAACGCGTGACCGAGCGCGTGACGCTGTATTACGGCGAGCAGGACGTGCTGCACGCTGCCGCCTACAAGATCGACCCGCCGCAGAAGGGCAAGGGTGGCTGTGGCGGCTGAGGCGCGCGATCCGGCCGACCTCGACCGCCTGCTCGGCGCGATCCGCGCCTGTCGCCTCTGTGAAGCCCATCTGCCGCTAGGCCCGCGGCCGGTGCTGCGTGCCAGCCGGATCGCACGACTGCTGATCGCCGGACAGGCCCCCGGCACGCGCGTCCACGCGAGCGGCATCCCGTGGAACGATGCTAGTGGCGAGCGCCTGCGCCGCTGGCTCGGCCTGGATGCCGCGACGTTTTACGACGAATCGCGCGTGGCCATCGTGTCGATGGGATTCTGCTACCCCGGCCGCGGCGCGTCCGGCGATCTGCCGCCGCGGCCGGAATGCCGCCGGACCTGGCATCCGCAGCTCATCCCACTGCTGCCGGACGTGAAACTGACCCTCGCGATCGGCCAGTACGCCCAGGCTTATTTTCTCGGCGAGCGCCGCCGGAAGACACTGACCGAAACGGTCCAGGCCTGGCGTGACTATCTACCGGACATCCTTCCCCTGCCCCACCCGAGCCCGCGCAACACCGGCTGGCTCGAGCGCAATCCGTGGTTCGAGGAGGCGCTTCTGCCGGAGCTACGGCAGCGGGTGGCCGCAGCCATCGGCCCATAGACGACGTGACATCGTTGCGCGCATCGATCCGCAAGGCGACCGCCTGCCACCAGCCAATGCTTCATGGACTCGTCTACGCCGGACTCACTCCGCGGGCGTCATTCGATTCAGCCGGGCTCCGAGACCCAGAAGGATTGCAAGGCAGCCTGCACCTCGCCGTAGATTTCCCAACCCTGGTTCCGGTCCGCCAGCAAGTCGAGCGCTTCCCGCTCGATCAACTGGAGGAAATGCTTTATCGCCACGCGCTGTGCAGGCGTGAGGCACCCGAATGTCTCACGATGGAATTCGTGCCTGTAAGTGAGATGGAAGAGGACGGCATGCAGGAGACCTGCCTCGAACTGCGGCGCAGAGAACCGTTCGAGCGATCGACGCATGTAGGCAGGGATGTAGAAACGCCACCCCTCGGCGGATAGATGGCACAGCGATCCATCGCATTCATCCAGTGAAGCGGATGGCACGTCGAACCATGCCGTCTCGCCATCGCGACGCCCTGCCGCCGCCCATTCCGCTCCAGCTGCGGGCTGCGACAGCGCCTGGCCGACGAGTTGCGCCTGATGCAGCGAAATTTCGGGATCGCGGCGAACCCCGGAAAAGGCGGCAGAGAGCTCTTCCAGGAATTCGCTTCGACTCGATGTCGGAGTCATGTCGGGCATCGACGAGCCTGAATATCGATGACGTGCGGAACCTCGTTTGCCGACGGATTCAATGTGTTGCGGAAACCGTAGCGAACGCCCCCATCCCCGTCGCAAGCCACAGCATGCCGGCGGCCATCAACCCCGCCAGCGCGTCGTCGAGCATCACGCCGAGTCCGCCTTTCACGCGGCGATCGGCCCAGGAGACGGGCCAGGGCTTCCAGACATCGAACAGGCGGAACAGCGCGAAGCCGGCCAGTACCGCGAGCCAGCCCGGCGGCGCAGACACGAGCGCGAGCCACTGGCCGACGAATTCATCGATGACGATCACGCCGGGATCGGCAAGACCGAGCCGCACGGCGCTAACGCGCGCCGCCCACGTGCCAGCCACGAAAGCGAGCGCGACGAGGCCGAGATAGAGCGGCAGCGGCAACTCGCGCAGCACGAGCCACGGCAACAGCGCGACCGCCGAGCCGACGGTACCGGGCGCCCACGGGACGAGTCCCGCACCGAAACCGCAGGCGATCCAGCCCGCCGGATGCGCGAGCAGCGCATGGCGCTGGGCAGTGCTGAGCCTCATGCGAAATGCTCGTAGCCGCGCCGCGGCGGTACGACCTCGCGCCCATCGACGTCGAGCACGCGCACGCCCCGGCCTTCGACGATGCGCCCGATGCGCGTCACGCCGCCACCGAGGCGCGCGAGCTCGGCGATGAGGCCCTCGGCCACTTCGGGTGCCGCAGTGAAGCACAGCTCGTAGTCGTCGCCTCCGCCGAGCTGCAACGCCGTTCGCTCCGCCTCGTCGAACAGGCCGAGCAGCGCGGAGGACGCGGGCAGCCGGGCAAGGTCGACCTCGGCACCAACGCCGCTCGCCATGCAGACATGGCCGAGATCGGCGACCAGGCCATCGGACACGTCGATCGCGGCACTCGCGAGTCCGCGCAGCGCCAGGCCCTGAGCGATGCGCGGCGTTGGTCGGTTGAGCCGCGCGAGCAGTTCCTCGCACCACGCCGGATGCCGCTCGCCGGCACGCGATGGCTTCGTGCCGAGCAGCGCGAGGCCGCCCGCCGCGTCGCCGAGCGTACCGGTCGTCAGCGCCACGTCACCGGGTCGCGCACCGCTGCGTCGCACAGCCATGCCCTGCGGCACGAAGCCATGCACGGTCAACGTCACCGTCAGCGGACCGCGCGTCGTATCGCCACCGATCAAGGCGACGCCATGTTCGCGCGCCAGCGCGGCGAATCCGGCGGCGAAGCCGTCGAGCCAGGCGTCGTCGCAGGCCGGCAGGGTCAGCGCGAGCGAGACCCAGGCCGGCGTCGCCGCCATGGCGGCGAGATCCGAGAGGTTCACCGCGAGGGCCTTCCAGCCGATGTCGAAAGCCGCCGTGCCGCGCGGGAAATGCACGCCTTCGACCAGCGTGTCGGTACTGACGACGAGTTCATGATCGCCCGGCACCGCGAGCACGGCCGCGTCATCGCCGATGCCGACGCGCACGTCGGCCCGCTCGAGCGCGGTCCGCGTTTGCAGGCGCTCGATCAGCGTGAACTCGGACACGGGCAGTCCCTCGCCGGGCGCGGCGTGCGGCAACGGCTTAACGGCCGCGGTATTCGGCCCGGCGCCAGTCCGCGGCGAGCTTGTCGAGCACGCCGTTGACGTAGGTGTGGCCATGCTCGGCCCCGAAACGCTTGGTGGTTTCGATGGCCTCGTTCAGCACGACGCGGTACGGCACGTCTAGCCGATGGCGCAGCTCGTACGCGGCGAGCCGGAGCGCGGCGCGCTCGATCGGATCGACCTGGGCGATGTCGCGGTCGAGATGCGGCGCGAGGCCTGCATCGAGTTCGGCGAGATTGGTCTCCACGCCGCGCAGCAGATCCTCGAAGTAGTCGACGTCGGCGATCTCCATGTCCTGCTCGTGGCGGAATTGCTCGACGATCGCCGGCATCGGGTTCGCGCTGACCTGCCAGGCGTAGAGCGCCTGCAGCGCACGCCGCCGGGCGCGCGAACGGGCGGCGAGATCGAGCGAATCGGTGCGAGACGGAGACATCACAGTTGCTCCCAGAGGTTCGCCATTTCCAGCGCGGCGAGGGCGGCTTCCTCGCCCTTGTTGCCATGCGCGCCACCGGCGCGTGCTTCGGCATCCGCATGCTGCTCGACGGCGAGCACGCCGTTCAGCACCGGCAGACGGTGATCGAGCGCGATGCGCATCAGGCCCTCGGCGCAGCCGTCGGCGACGTGCTCGTAATGGCGCGTATCGCCGCGCACCACGCAGCCGAGCGCGATGATCGCGCAATGCCGACCTGCGGAAGCGAGCCGCGCGGCGGCGACCGGAATCTCCCAGGCGCCGGGCACCTCGATCACGTCGATCGCCGTCTCGGCCACACCGTGTTCCTGCAGCGCAGCCCGGGCACCGGCGACGAGGCGCTCGACGATGCGCGGATTCCAGCAGCTCGCGATGATCGCGAAGCGCGCGGAAGCGGCTGCACGGAGTTCGCCGACGTACGTGGGCATGCGAGGAAGCGGCTGCGAAACGGGGCGCTAGTGTAACCGACCGCCCGCGGCGACGAGCCGCGCGCTGCCTCAGCCCGCATCGGGGCGCTCGTAGCCGACCACTTCGAGTCCGAATCCGGCCAGACCGACGAGCCGTCGCGGCGTGCCGAGCACACGCAGGCGGTGCACGCCGAGGTCGGCGAGGATCTGCGCGCCGAGGCCGTGCTGTCGCCATTCGTGCAGCACGTCGGCCTCGCGTGCCGCGGGTGCGCGTCCGGCGAGCCGGTCGAGCAGGTCGTCGCTCTCGCCGGCCTCGGACAGCACCACGACCACGCCGCGTGCCTCGGCGGCGATCCGGCGCAACGCGCCCGTCACGGTCAGGCCGAGATCGCCGCGCACGAGATGCAACACGTCGGACAGCGTGTTGCGCACGTGCACGCGCGCGAGCACCGGCTCGCCGTCATCGACCCGGCCACGGACCAGTGCGAAGTGCAGTTCGTGGCGCAACACATCGCGGTACACGATCAGCCGGAACGGACCGAACTCGGTCGCGACCTCGGCCTCATGCACGCGCATGACGGTCTGCTCGGTCTCGAGCCGGTAGCGCACCAGGTCGGCGATCGTGCCGATGCGCAGGCCGTGCCGGCGCGCGAAGGCTTCGAGTTCGGGCCGCCGCGCCATCGTGCCGTCGTCGGCCATGACCTCGACCAGCACGCCGGCCGGTTCGAGACCCGCCAATCCGGCGAGATCGCAGGCTGCCTCGGTATGCCCGGTGCGGCTCAGCACGCCGCCGGGTTGCGCGGCGAGCGGGAACACGTGACCGGGCTGGCTGAGATCCTCCGGTCGCGCGTCCGGCTTTACCGCGGTGCGGATCGTGTGGGCGCGATCGTAGGCCGAGATGCCGGTGGTCACGCCTTCCGCAGCCTCGATCGACACCGTGAAGTTGGTGTGGTGCGGCGAGGTGTTGTTCTCGACCATCGGACGCAGGCCGAGCTGCCGGCAGCGCTGCCGGGTCAGGGCGAGACAGACCAGACCACGCGCCTCGCGGACCATGAAGTTGATGTCCTCGGGCCGCACCTTCCCGGCGGCCATGATCAGGTCGCCTTCGTTCTCGCGGTCCTCGTCGTCGAGCATGACGACCATGCGGCCGGCGTGGATGTCGGCGAGGATGTCGGGGATCGTGTCGAAACTCATGATGACTCCTGGCCAATGGCCTCAACTGCCGGCGATGCCATCCTCGCGTCCGGAGTCGAGCAGCCGTTCGAGATAGCGCGCGAGCAGATCGACTTCGATGTTCACCCGGTCGCCGACCCGGCGCTGAGCGAACGTGGTCACCGCGACCGTATGCGGGATCAGGTTCACGCCGAAGGTCGCGCCTTCGACCTCGTTCACGGTGAGGCTAACGCCATCGATGCAGACCGAACCCTTCGGTGCGACGTAACGTGCGAGCGCTGCCGGCACCTCGAAGCGCCAGCGTTGCGAGCGCGCATCGGGCGTGATCGCGACGACCCGGCCGATGCCATCGACGTGACCGCTGACCAGATGCCCGCCGAGCCGGTCGCAGAGACGCAGCGCCTTCTCGAGATTGACCGGAGCCCCGGGCTCGAGCGTGCCGAGCGTAGTGCAGGCGAGCGATTCCGCGGACACATCGACCGCAAAGATCCCTGCATCGCGCTCGATAACGGTCATGCACGCGCCGCCGATCGCGATGCTGTCGCCGGCGGCGACATCGCCGAGATCAAGCGAGCCTGCCGCGAACATGAGCCGCCGATCGCCCCCGTGATCCTCGCTGCGCAGCAGACGGCCGGTGGCCTGGACGATGCCTGTGAACATGCTTTCCATCTCCCATCGAGGACGCCGGTGCCGGGGCGCCGGCCGGTGCGTGCGGTTTCCTTGCGATCTCGCGCTGCCTCAGCCCGGCGCCGGCCGCAGCAGCAGGCGCCAGTCCGCACCGATCGGGCGCTGCTCGACGACTGCGAGCCGCCAGCGCGCGCTGAGATCGGCAAGCGGCGGTAGCGCGAGCAGCGGCCGTGCCGTGTCGCCGAGCAACACCGGTGCGACGTACAGCAGCAGCTCGTCGACCAGGCCGGCCGCGAACAGCGCACCGGCGAGCCGCGGCCCGGCCTCGACCTGCACCTCGTTCATGCCGCGCGCGCCGAGCAGCACGAGCACGGCGCCGGGATCGAGCCCGCCGGATGGCGCGCGCGCGACCGCCGCATGTTGCACGGCCGCGAAGTGTGCCGGCGGCACGACCCCGGGCGCGTGAAGGAACAGGCTCGGCGCGCTGCCGTCGAGCAACGGGCTGTCGGCCGGCGTAGCGAGGTTCGAGTCGAGCACCACACGCCACGGCGCGACGAATGGCGCGCCATCGAGCCTGACGGTGAGCCGTGGCCGGTCGGCGAGCACGGTGCCGCGGCCGGTCAGGAGCGCCGAGCTGCGCGCACGCCAGCGCTGCACGTCGGCACGCGCGGCTTCGCCGGTGATCCATTGCGAGCGGCCGTCGGCCAGCGCCGTGCGGCCGTCGAGGCTCATGCCGAGCTTCACGCGCAGCCACGGCCGGCCGCGCGTGAGGCGCGAGAAGAAGCCACGGTTGAGCTCCCAGCCCGCCTCGCGCCGCAGGCCGCACTCGGTCGCGATGCCGGCCATGGCGAGCCGCGCGAGACCACGCCCGGCGACCGCCGGGAACGGATCCTCGATCGCCGCGACCACGCGCGCCACACCGGCCGCGATCAGTGCGTCCGCACATGGCGGCGTGCGTCCGTGGTGAGCACAGGGTTCGAGCGTGACGTAGGCCGTCGCACCGCGTGCCCGATCGCCGGCCATGCGCAGCGCATGGACCTCGGCATGCGCTTCACCGGCGCGCTCGTGCCAGCCTTCGCCGACGACCGTCTCGCCCTGCGCGATCACGCAGCCGACGCGCGGGTTCGGCATGGTCGTGTAGAGCCCGGCCTCGGCGAGCCGCAGCGCACGCGCCATGTGCGCGTGATCGAGAGACGAGAATCCGGTCGCCGTCATGACGCAAGGTCTTCCGCGACGAATTCGAGACCGCGAGCGGCGAAGATCACTCGGGCGCACTCGGTCTGCGCCTCGGTCCAGCCGCCAGCGCGGTCGAACTGTCGCGAGTGCCGGCCGGCGTGCGTCAGCAGGTGCAGGTCGTCCATCCACAGCTCCGCATCGCCGAATCCCACGAGCAGGCGTGCGACGACATCCAGCATGACGGTGTGGGCACCGTCGGCGAACTTGTCGAGCCGGAGGGCGACGCACGAGCGACCGTCGCCGCGCAGGAACGCTGACGCATCCAGACCATCACCCGCGAGGATCGGCAGGCCTAGGTCGCGCAGTCCGGCTTCGATCAGGCCTCTGTGCAGGTCATCGACGGGCACGGGGCGTTCGAACGTCAGGAAGTAATCAATCGCCATGCGGCGACCGCCCGTCAGCCGGACCGGGGCGGCTTGTTTTCGCCGAGCAGCGGCAACTGCAAGCCCTCCAGCGCCGGCAGATCGCGTTCGAGACGCTCGATCTCCTCGCGGAAGGCCTGCACGTCCTCGAAGCGGCGATACACCGACGCGAAGCGCACGTAGGCGACCTGGTCGATGCGCTTGAGCTCGGCCATGACCCACTCGCCGATGCGTCGCGACGGCACTTCGCGTTCGTTGCTCTGGCGCAGGTTGGCGACGACGTTGCGCACGACCTCGTCCACCGCATTGCTCGATACCGGCCGTTTCTGCAGCGCACGCTCGACGCCGGTGCGCAGCTTGCGCTCATCGAAGGCTTCGCGGCGATCATCGCTCTTGACGATCGCCGGCAGCTTGATCTCCGCGGTCTCGAAGGTGTTGAAGCGCTCGCCACAGGCCGGACATTCGCGCCGCCGACGGATCATCGTGCCGTCGTCCGAGACGCGCGAGTCGATCACGCGGGTGTCGTCGTGCTGGCAGAACGGGCAGTGCATCCGGCACCCAAGTCAGCGGGATCAACCGTAGACCGGGAAAGCCCGGCACTGCGCGGTGACGGCATCGCGCACGCGTGCGATCACGGCCTCGTCGTTCGGCGCGTCCAGCACGTCAGCGATCCAGCCGGCGAGATCGGTGCATTCCTTCTCGCCGTAGCCGCGCGTGGTCACGGCCGGTGTGCCGATGCGCAGGCCGGAGGTGATGAACGGCGAGCGCGGATCGTTCGGTACGGCGTTCTTGTTGACCGTGATGTGTGCCCGGCCGAGCGCGGCCTCGGCATCCTTGCCGGTGACCTCACGGCCGATCAGGTCGATCAGCATCAGGTGGTTGTCGGTACCGCCGGAAACGATCCGGTAACCGCGGTCGATCAGCGCTTTCGCCATCGCGCGGGCGTTGGTCACGACCTGCTGCTGGTAGGTCTTGAACTCCGGTTCGAGTGCTTCCTTGAACGCCACCGCCTTGGCCGCGATCACGTGCATCAGCGGTCCACCCTGACTGCCCGGGAAGACCATCGACTGCAGCTTCTTCTCGATCTCCTCGTTGGCACGCGCGAGGATGATGCCGCCGCGCGGACCGCGCAGGGTCTTGTGCGTGGTCGAGGTGACGACGTCGGCGTGCGGCACCGGATTCGGGTACACGCCCGCGGCGACGAGGCCGGCGACGTGCGCCATGTCGACGAAGAAGTACGCGCCGACCGATTTGGCGATCGCGGCCATGCGCGCCCAGTCGATCGCGCGCGAATAGGCGCTGAAGCCGGCGACGAGCATCTTCGGCTTGTGCTCCGCGGCGAGCCGGGCGACTTCGTCGTAATCGATCAGGCCCTCGGCATTCACGCCGTACTGCACGGCATTGAACAGCTTGCCGCTGAAATTGACCTTGGCGCCGTGCGTGAGATGCCCGCCGTGCGCGAGCGACATGCCGAGGATGGTGTCGCCAGGATTCAGTAGTGCGAGATACACCGCCGCGTTGGCCTGCGAGCCGGAGTGCGGCTGCACGTTCGCATAGTCCGCGCCGAACAGCTTCTTCACGCGCTCGATCGCGAGCCGCTCGGCAATGTCGACGTATTCGCAGCCGCCGTAGTAGCGCTTGCCGGGATAGCCTTCCGCGTACTTGTTGGTCAGCACCGAACCCTGCGCCTCGAGTACGCGCGGGCTGGCGTAGTTTTCCGAAGCGATCAGTTCGACATGGTCTTCCTGACGCTGCCGCTCGGCGGCGATGGCCTGGGCGAGTTCATCGTCGTAACCGGCGATGCTCAGGTTCCTGGCGAACATGGAGGGGCTCCGTAGGGCGGGAAATGCCCGGAATGGTAGCCGTTTCAGCCCGCCCGGCCCAATGGCGGATCGCGATCGCACGCTGCCGCAAAGATCCGCGGCATGCCGTGCGCTGCCACAAGGCCGGAGATCTGGCTGCGCAAGCCGATGTGTTCCACGGGCCCTGCCACGAGGTACCGAAGGATACCGGCGCGAATCTGCGGGCGTTGCTGCCGCGACGGGCCGACCTGCCGTATTCCGGGCGCCCACCGCGCCAGTTCACCTCGACGCCCGGAAATCTTCCGCGGCGCGGCGGCGCCAGGCTTTGCGCAAAGCCGCGAGCAGGTCGCGCGCGAATCCGGGTGCATCGCCGAGACGTTCGAGGACCTGTCCCGCCGCGATCGCGCGCCATGTGCGGCGCGTGTCCGTGTCGGCCGCCAAGGCCGTGGCGATACGCACGTAGTCGTCCGCGTCGCGGGCGATCCATTCGGGTCGGCCGAGGGCAGAGAGCAATGCCGCCGATTGCCGGCTGACCAGGGTTGCGCCCGGCAGGGTCACCACCGGCAGGCCCATCCACAGCGCATCGCAGGTCGTGGCCGCGCCACTGAACGGGAACGGGTCGAGGGCGATGGCCGCCTCGCGATAGGCGCCGATCACGTCGGCGAGCGGCGCATGTCCGGAAAACACGAGCCGCCCGGCCGGTACGCCGTGCCGGGCGAAGCGCGCGCCGAGCGCCCGGATCACGCCGGCATCATCGCCGCCGCGGCCCTTGAGATGCAGTGTCCAGTCGGGTGTGGCGCGCAGGATCGCCGCCCAGGCTGCGACGACGCCGTCGTTGAGCTTGGCGAAGTTGTTGAAACTCACGTAGCGCGTCGCGTGCGTCCATGGCGATGCGGCGTTCGCCAGCGGTGGTGCGTAGCAGAGTCGCCCACGCGCCAGGCGCAGGATGCGTTCGCTGTAGTGCGCTTCGTCGCCGGGCGGAACGAGCCATGCGTCGGCGAGCAGGAAATCTATCGCCGGGATGCCCGTGGTGCCGAACGAGTCGAGCCAAGTGACCTGCACGGGTGCGGCGCGCGCGGCGAATGCCGCGAGCCGATTGCCGCTCGCATGGCCGGCCAGGTCGACCAGCACGTCGATGCGATCGGCGCGCACACGGGCACATAGCGCGGCGGCGTCGAGTTCCTCGACCTGACGCCATGCCGGCGCGATCGCACGGAATTCCGCACAACCGGGCGCATCCGCCGGACCAAGGTGGTAGAGCACATGCATCGCGCCGGGTAGCGCGACCAGCTCGGCGAGCACTGCATGGAAGAAGGTGGACACCGGACTCGCGCGAAAGCTCGGTGAGACCCAGCCGATGCGCAGCGCGCGTTCCGGGTCGGCATCGTCCGGCACCACGCGCTGCGCCGGCGGCGCATGGCGCACGGCCCAGGCGCGATGCGCCGCGAGCAGATCGTCAGGCCCGGGCTCAGACGCATACTGCAGGCGTCGCAGGTAGAACGCCTGCGCTTCGGCATCCTCCGGGTGCGTGGCAATCCAGGCTGCCAGCGGCGCAAGCGCCGCATCGGCCTCGCCGCGCTCGAGACGCAGCGACACCTGTTGCATCAACGCCGCACGGTGATCCGGACCGGCGGTCAACACCTGATCGAGGTGCGTGAGCGCCGCGTCGCTGTCGCGGGCATCGTGCGCCAGCCGTGCGAGCAGGACATGCGCCGCTGCCGCGATCTTCGGGCGGGACGTGAGCGTCGACAGGCATTCCCGCGCCTCGGCGGACCTTCCCTTGCCGATCAGGGCTTCGGCCGCGATCAGCGCCGCTTCGTCATCCGCGAGCGGTCCGAGCGCGTCGAGCGCCGCATCGGGGTCGCCGAGCGCGAGCAGGCTGCGCGCAAGCGCGCGTCGTGCGGGCGCATGCCCGGCATGCCGGACGAGAACGACGCGCAGTGCATCTACCGCCTCCCTGTGCCGCCCCTGTGCAGCGAGTGCCAGGCCAAGGTTCAGACCGGCCCCGGTCGAGCCCGGCTGTGCGGCCCCGGCACGCCGGCTCAACGCCTCGGCCTCAGCGGCGCGGCCGAGCGCGAGCAGCACGCTCGCCTGGTTGATCCACAGCGTCGGACCCGGTTCGCGCGCCGCGCGCTCCAGCCAGGTGAGCGCCTCGCGTGAGCGGCCGGACTGATGCAGCGCCAGTCCCAGCATGTGCTCGGCCGGCGCACTCGGGCCGTGGCGCTCAAGGATCGCCCGGTAGGCGGCCTCGGCTGCCGCGAGGTCACCGCGCTGGTGCAGGGCCAGTGCGGCCTTCAGCGCATCGGTGGCGGCGGTTTCGGTCATGAGTCTCGGTGGCAATCG
>CAYYHP010000069.1:0-12979 GCA_964471815.1 uncultured Rhodanobacteraceae bacterium | reverse complement strand
GCCTCCGTGATGGAGGTCAGTCACCGCGGCAAGGAGTTCATCGCCTGTGCCGAGGAAGCCGAGCGTGACCTGCGCGATCTGCTCGCCGTGCCGGCGAACTACAAGGTGCTGTTCCTGCAGGGCGGTGCGACCCAGCATTTCGCGCAGATCCCGATGAACCTCGCGCGTCGCGAGCAGAGCGTCGATTACGTGCTGACCGGCGACTGGGGCGAGAAGGCCGCGAAGGAAGCCAAGGCCCTGGCTAAGGTCCGCATCGCGGCGAACGCCGCGGCCACGAACTACGACCGTATCCCCGAGCGCGCGTCCTGGGATCTCGATCCGGGCGCGGCCTATGTGCATTACACGCCGAACGAGACGATCCGTGGCGTGGAGTTCCACGATATTCCCGATACCGGCGACGTGCCGCTGATCGCCGACGTGTCCTCGACGATCCTCTCGCGTCCGCTCGACGTGTCGCGCTTCGGCCTGCTGTATGCCGGTGCGCAGAAGAACATCGGCCCGTCCGGCCTGGTCGTGCTGATCGTCCGCGAGGATCTGCTCGAGCGCTGCCCGAAGGACATCGCGAAGATTTTCAACTATGCCGAGCACTCCGCCCAAGGTTCGATGCTGAACACGCCGAACACCTTCGGCTGGTATCTCGCCGGCCTAGTCTTCAAGTGGCTCAAGGCCCAGGGCGGTCTCGCCGCGATGGCCGAGCGCAACCACACGAAGGCGGCGCTGCTGTACGACTACATCGATGCCTCCGGCTTCTACCGCAACCCGGTCGAGAAGACCGCTCGCTCGTGGATGAACGTCCCGTTCACCCTGCCGCGCGAGGAACTCGACGAGATGTTCCTGAAGGAGGCGAAGGCCGCCGGCCTGCTCGCGCTGAAGGGACATCGCTCGGTCGGCGGCATGCGCGCGTCGATCTACAACGCGATGCCGCTCGCCGGCGTGCAGGCATTGGTCGACTTCATGCGCGATTTCGCGCAGCGCAACGGCTGACAGACGCCCGCCATCCGAGCTTCCACTGCCAGGTCCGCATTCCGGCGGACCCGGCACCGCCGCCTGCCGCGGCCGGAAGCGCCGGCCCGGGCCCACACGGGGACCGCCATGTTCAAGATCCAGACTCTCAACAACATTTCGAAGAACGGTCTGAGCCGCCTGCCGGCCGGGCTGTACAGCATCGCCAACGAAGTCGCCGAGCCGGACGCCATCCTGGTGCGTTCCGCCGACATGCACGGCAAGCCGATCCCGGCCTCGGTCAGCGCCATCGCGCGCGCCGGTGCCGGCACCAATAACATTCCGGTGGCCGAGCTCTCAAAGCGTGGCGTGCCGGTGTTCAATGCACCGGGCGCGAACGCCAATGCCGTCAAGGAACTGGTCGTGGCCGGCATGTTGCTCGCCGCGCGCAACATCGGCGAGGCGCTGGCCTTCGTACGTGAACTTGGCCCGGACGCGGACATCCACCATCGCATCGAGGCCGAGAAGAAGCGTTTCGTCGGCTCGGAACTGGCCGGCAAGACGCTCGGCGTGATCGGTCTCGGCGCGATCGGTGTCAAGGTCGCCAACGCCGCGCTCGCGCTCGGCATGCGCGTGTTCGGCTTCGATCCGCACATGACCGTCGACGGTGCCTGGCAGCTCGACTCGTCGGTGATCAAGGCCGGCTCGCTCAACGAGCTGTACGCGGCCGCCGACTACGTGAGCTTCCATGTGCCGCTGAACGAGGCGACGCGCGGCATCTTCGGCGCGCAGGCGCTGGACGTGGCGCGTGCCGGTATCGTGCTGCTGAATTTCGCCCGCGACGGCATCGTCGATGCGGCGACCCTCGCCAAGGGTCTCGAGGACGGCCGCATCGGCCGCTATGTCACCGACTTCCCGTCCAAGGCCCTGCTAGGCAATCCGCGCGTGATCGGCCTACCGCATCTCGGCGCCTCGACTGGCGAGGCCGAGGAGAACTGTGCGCTGATGGTCGTCGACCAGCTGCGCGACTTTCTCGAGAACGGCAACGTGCACAACTCGGTGAACTTCCCGAGCACGCGCATGGCGCGCGCGGGCAGCGCGCGCATCTGCGTGGCGAACCAGAACCGGCCGAACATGATCGGTCAACTTTCCCATGTGCTCGGCGAGGCCGGCGTGAACATCGCGCAGATGCACAACGCCTCGCGCGGCGAACTCGCCTACAGCCTGATCGACGTGGACAGCCCGACGAGCGAATCGCTCGTTCGCGCGATCGCCGCGATCGATGGCATCCTGTCGGTCCGTGTCCTCGCCTGAGCGTTCCCCGCCCGGGCGCGTGCCCGCGCAAACCCGGACGGCCTAGTACCATGAGCGAAACACCCGAACAGCCCGCGATGTCGCTGGCGGAAGCCCGCCAGCGTATCGACAGCATCGACCGCCAAATCCAGGAACTGATCGCCGAACGCGCGCGCTGGGCGCAGCAGGTCGGTCGTGCCAAAGGCCCATTGAAGGCGGCGATCGACTACTACCGGCCCGAGCGCGAGGCGCAGGTGCTGCGCATGGTGGTCGATCGCAACAACGGCCCGCTCAGCGACGAAGTCCTAGTGCGGCTGTTCCGCGAGATCATGTCGGCCTGCCTGGCCCAGCAGGAGCCGCTGAAGATCGGCTTCCTCGGTCCGGAGGGAACCTTCAGCGAGCAGGCGGTGCGTCGTCATTTCGGCCATTCCGCACACGGCCTGTCGCTCGGCACCATCGAGGAGGTCTTCCAGGAAGTCGAGGCCGGCAATGCCGATTTCGGCGTCGTGCCGGTCGAGAACTCGGGGCAGGGCACGATCCAGTCCACGCTCGACATGTTTCTGACCTCGAACCTCAAAATCTGCGGTGAGGTCGAGCTGCGCGTGCACCAGTACCTGCTCTCGCGCACCGGCAGGATCGAGGACATCGAGCGTGTCTACTCGCATCCGCAATCGCTCGCGCAGTGCAAGGCCTGGTTGCGCCAGCACCTGCCGCGTGCCGAGAAGGTCGCGGTCACGAGCAATGCCGAGGCGGCACGCCGTGCGCGCAATTCCGACGATGCTGCCGCGATCGCCGGCGAATCGGCTGGACACGTGTACGGACTCAAGGTCGTGCAGGGGCCGATCGAGGACCGCCCGGACAACACCACGCGCTTTCTGGTGCTCGGCCGCGAGCTGTTCCCGCCATCCGGCAACGACCGCACCTCGCTGCTGGTCTACGTCAAGGACCAGCCGGGTGCGCTGTTCAACGTGCTGAGCCCGCTCGCCGAGCACGGCGTGAGCATGAACCGCATCGAGTCGCGTCCCGCCCATCAGGGCAAGTGGCAATACGCGTTCTTCATCGACATTTCCGGCCACGTCGAGGACGCCACGGTGCGCCAGGCGATCGAGGAACTCGGTCCGGCCGCGGCGCAGATCAAGATCCTCGGCTCCTATCCCGTGGCGGTTCCGTGAGACTGGATGCGTTGCGCCTCGCCAACGCGGCGACACGCGGGCTGCGCGCCTACGATCCCGGTCATGATCTGCCTGCGCTGCGCCGCGAACATGGCTCGCTGCTGGTCGAGCTGGGTTCGAACGAGAACCCGCTCGGGCCGAGCCCGCGCGCCGTTGCAGCGGCACAGGCTGCGCTGACCGAGCTGCACCGCTATCCCGATCCGCAAGGTATGGCGCTGAAGCAGGCGCTGGCCGCGCGGCTCGGCGTGGATGTCGCGCGGATCACCCTCGGCAACGGCTCGCACGAGCTGCTGATGCTGCTCGCCCAGTGTTTTGCGGATGCGCACACCTCGGTCGTGTATTCGCAATACGGCTTCGCCGTGTTTTCGATCGCCGCGGCCGCTGCCGGCGCACAGGCGATCGTCGTACCGGCGCTGCCGGCCGGACACGCCGAGGCGCCACTCGGTCACGACCTCGCCGCGATCGCCGCGGCGGTGCGTGCCGACACGCGCCTCGTGTACCTCGCCAATCCGAACAATCCAACCGGTACCTGGTTCGGCGATGCCGAGTTCGCGGCGTTCCTGGCCGCGATACCGCGCGAAGTGCTCGTGGTCGTCGACGAGGCCTATCACGAGTACACCGACGTGCCAGACCTGAGCACGGCCCTGGCCCTGTTGCCGGCACATCCGAACCTCATCGTCACGCGCACCTTCTCGAAGGCCTACGGGCTGGCCGCGCTGCGTGTCGGCTACGCGATCAGCGCGCCGGAAATCGCGGCCGTGCTCGAGCGGCTGCGCGAGTCGTTCAACGTCAACGGTCCCGCTCAGGCGGCCGCACAGGCCGCACTCGCCGATTCGGCACACGTGCAGCGCGTGCGCGATACCACGAGCGGCGAACGCGGCCGACTCGCCACCCGGCTGCGCGAGCGTGGCTGGCGGGTCGGCCCGTCGCAGACCAATTTCCTGCTCGTCGATTTAGGCCGACCGGCCGCCGAGATCGAGCGCGTCCTGTTTGCGCACGCGGTCGTGGTGCGCCCGATGACCGGCTACGGCTTGCCGACCTGCCTGCGCATCACCGTGGGCAGCCGCGAAGAGAACCGCCGCCTGCTGGAGGCCCTGCCGTGAGTGGAGCGTCGAGACTCAACTGGGACGTCGCGCCGGCTGCGGCGGCGCTGTCGGGCGAGCTGCGCGTCCCGGGCGACAAGTCCGTCTCGCATCGTGCCGTGATGTTCGCGGCTCTCGCCGAGGGGCGCACGCGCATCCGCGGCTTCCTCGAGGGCGAGGACACACTGGCGACGGCGCGCGCCTTCACGCAGATGGGCGTGCGCATCGAGGCGCCGGCCGCGAGCGAGCGGATCGTGCACGGCGTGGGCCTACATGGCCTCGAACCGGCGGCCGGTGACATCGACTGCGGCAACGCGGGTACCGGCATGCGCCTCCTGGCGGGCTTGCTCGCCGGCCAGCGCTTTGATTCACACCTGATCGGCGATGCCTCGCTGTCACGCCGGCCGATGCACCGCGTCACCGAACCGCTCGCGCGGATGGGGGCGCGCATCGATACCGCCGCGGGTGGACTGCCGCCGCTCGTAATTCATGGCGACCAGCACCTCGCGGGCATCGATTACGCATTGCCGGTGGCGAGTGCCCAGGTCAAGTCTGCCATCCTGCTCGCCGGGCTGTACGCCACGGGCGAGACGCGCCTGACCGAGCCGCATCCGACGCGCGACTACACCGAGCGCATGCTGCGCGCCTTCGGCTGGCCGATCAATTTCGAGCCGGGCCTGGCACGTCTGCCGGGCGGGCACCGGCTGCGCGCCACGGACGTGGACGTTCCGGCGGACTTTTCCTCGGCGGCGTTCTTCCTGGTCGCTGCGAGCCTCGTGCCAGGTTCGGAACTCGTCCTGCGTGCAGTCGGCATGAACCCGCGTCGTACCGGCCTGCTTGCCGCCCTGCGGCTGATGGGCGCCGACATCAGCGAGGAAAACCGCACGGAGCAGGGCGGCGAACCGGTCGCGGATTTGGTCGTGCGCCATGCGCCGCTGCATGGCATCGACGTGCCCGAGGTGCTGGTGCCCGACATGATCGACGAGTTCCCGGTCCTATTCGTCGCCGCGGCTGGCGCGCGCGGCTTGACCCGGGTGAGCGGTGCGGCCGAACTGCGCGTCAAGGAATCCGACCGCATCGTGGTGATGGCCCGCGGCCTGCGCGCGCTCGGCATCGCCGTCGAGGAACGGCCCGACGGTGCGGTCATCACGGGTGGCCGGTTCTCTGGCGGCGAGGTCGACTCCGCCGGCGATCACCGCTGTGCGATGAGCTTCGCGATCGCCGGCCAGATCGCCTCGGGTCCGTTGCGGGTCCTGGACTGCAGCAACGTGGCCACGTCGTTTCCTGGCTTCACGGCGCTGGCGCAGGGCAGTGGATTCGGACTGCGGACGGCGCCGTCCTGAGCGGCGATGTTGCCGATCCCGCCCGTACAATTCCCGTGCCCCTGCCAGTCGCCGCCATGAGCCCGAACGAATCGCCCGTACCCGTACTCGCCATCGACGGACCGTCCGGATCCGGCAAGGGCACCGTCAGCCGGCTGGCCGCCGAGCACCTCGGTTGGCACCTGCTCGATTCCGGCGCGCTGTACCGGGCGGTCGCCTACGCGGCGAGCCAGGCGGGCCTGGATCTCACCGACGAGGCGGTGATCGCTGCCTGTGCGGCGACCACCGACATCCGCTTCTTCGATCTGAAGGATGGTAGTGAAACAAGGGTTTACGTCAACAATCTCGACTCGACTGACGCATTGCGCACGGAAGCCACTGGCGCCGTGGCTTCGACGATCGCGGCCATGCCGGCCGTGCGTGCCGCCCTGTTCGACAAGCAGCGTGCCTTCCGCCGTGCCCCGGGTCTGGTCGCTGACGGTCGCGACATGGGCACGGTCGTCTTTCCCGACGCCGCGACCAAGGTGTTCCTCACCGCCAGCGCCGAGGAACGCGCGAAACGCCGATATAAGCAGTTGAGCGACAAGGGCTTGCAGGTTACACTAGCGGCCCTTTTGCATGAGATCGAGGCGCGCGACCAGCGCGACGCGACACGTCCGGTGGCTCCACTCAGGCCGGCCGCCGACGCTCATGTGATCGACTCGACCGGCATGCCCGTCGAGGCGGTCGTCGCCAGGGTGCTCACGCTCCTGCCGCCGGCCTGATCCGCGAATCCGCACTTCGCCTCGGCAAAGGGAACGGCCCCGCCACACGGCGGGAACAGAGTCACGATGCGTCCGCGCATCCCAACCCGGTGGGCCGATCCGCTCGTTTGCCGCCAATTCCACATATGCGGCCGGGCTGCGGCCTTTTCATTTTCTGGAACCCAAAATGACCGAAAGTTTTGCCGAACTGTTTGAACAGAGCCAGGCGCTCATCAAGCTCAAGCCGGGCACCATCGTCTCGGGCATCGTCGTCGACATCAAGGCCGACGTGGTCGTCGTCAACGCAGGCCTGAAGTCCGAAGGCATCGTGCCGATCGAGCAATTCCGCAACGAGCGCGGCGAGCTCGAGGTGTCGATCGGCGATGAAGTGAAGGTCGCGCTCGACTCGCTCGAGAACGGCTTCGGCGAGACCATGCTCTCGCGCGAGAAGGCCAAGCGCTCCCTCGTGTGGGACGAACTCGAGGAGGCCCAGAAGGCCAACGCCACCGTCACCGGCCGCATCAGCGGCAAGGTCAAGGGCGGCTTCACCGTCGACATCAAGGACGTCCGCGCGTTCCTGCCGGGCTCGCTGGTCGACGTGCGCCCGGTGCGCGATCCGGTCTACCTCGAAGGCAAGGAACTCGAGTTCAAGATCATCAAGCTCGATCGCAAGCGCAACAACGTCGTCGTCTCCCGCCGCGCGGTGGTCGAGAGCGAGTTCAGCGCCGAGCGCGAGCAGCTCCTCGAGCGTCTGCAGGAAGGCGCGGTCATCAAGGGCGTGGTCAAGAACCTCACCGATTACGGCGCGTTCGTTGACCTCGGTGGCATCGATGGCCTGCTGCACATCACCGACATGGCGTGGAAGCGCGTGCGCCATCCGTCCGAGGTGGTCAATGTCGGCGACGAGCTCGAGGTGCGCGTGCTGAAGTTCGATCGCGAGCGCAATCGCGTGAGCCTCGGCCTCAAGCAGCTCGGCGAGGATCCGTGGGTCAACATCGCCCGCCGCTATCCGACCGGCACCCGCCTGTTCGGCAAGGTCTCGAACGTCACCGATTACGGCTGCTTCGTCGAGCTCGAGCCGGGCGTCGAGGGTCTGGTGCACGTCTCCGAGATGGACTGGACCAACAAGAACGTCAACCCGGCGAAGATCGTGCAGGTCGGCGACGAGGTCCAGGTCATGGTGCTCGACGTGGACGAAGAGCGCCGCCGCATCTCGCTCGGCATCAAGCAGACCCAGTCGAATCCGTGGGAGACCTTCGCGGCCATCCACAAGAAGAACGACAAGGTCCGCGGCCAGATCAAGTCGATCACCGACTTTGGCATCTTCGTCGGCCTGGACGGCGGCATCGACGGCCTCGTGCACCTGTCCGACATCTCCTGGCAGGGCAGCGGCGAGGACCTGGTCCGTCAGTTCAAGAAGGGCGACGAGGTCGAGGCTGTGGTGCTCGCGGTCGATCCGGAGCGCGAGCGCATCTCGCTCGGCATCAAGCAGCTCGAGCAAGATCCGTTCGGCCAGTACATGGCCAACTTCCCGAAGGGCAGCATCGTCAACGGCACCGTGAAGGAAGTCGACGCGCGCGGCGCGACGATCGACCTCGGCGACGGCGTGGAGGGCTACCTCCGGGCCAACGACATCGCCAAGGAACGCGTCGACGACGCGACCCAGCACCTCAAGGTCGGTGACAAGGTCGAGGCCAAGTTCATCGGCATGGATCGCAAGGGCCGCACCCTGCAGCTCTCGATCCGCGCCAAGGACGAGGAGGAGCTGCAGCAGGCGCTGGAGGAATACCAGTCCGCCGCCGGCGGCACGACCAAGCTCGGCGCCCTGCTCAAGGAACAGCTGCGCAAGTGAGCGACACCCCGCGGCGGCGGTCCGTGCGACCGCCGCCGTGAGGCACCCAGGAATTTTCCACGGATTCAGGAATGTGCGCTAAGCTACTGAAACCGTTGCAACAGCGCGCCGCGACGCGGAGCCCTCATGACCAAGTCCGAGCTGATCGAAGCCCTGGCCGAACGGCAGAAGCACCTGGCCTTCAACGATGTCGAACTGGCCGTGAAGAGCCTGCTCGAACAGATGAGTCAGGCCCTGGCTGACGGCGAGCGCATCGAGATCCGCGGCTTCGGCAGTTTCTCGCTGCACTACCGGCCACCGCGCATGGGCCGCAATCCCAAGACCGGCACGGCAGTGGCCCTGCCGGGCAAGTACGTGCCGCATTTCAAGCCCGGCAAGGAAATGCGCGAGCGCGTCAACGAGGGCATGGCTGACACTGCCCAGGCCTGATCCCCGCTGCAGCGCCCGCGACGGCGATGCCTTTCCGCCTTTCGGACCGGCCATGCGAATCTTCTGGATCGTCCTCATCGTCGTCTTTGCCGCCGCCGGCGCGTTGTTCGGCGCATTGAACGGCGGTCCGGTCCGTCTCGATTTCTACGTCGCCCAGGTCACCCTGCCGATCGGGGCGGCCTGGCTGCTCGGCGTACTGGCCGGCTGGGTGGCTGGCGGTCTGCTGATCTACTTCGGTGCGGTCTGGCCACTGCGCACGCGTCTGGCCCGCCAGCGTCGCGAACTCGACCGGCTGCGCGCCTCGTCGCCGCCCGGAGCGGCGCCCGTGCCGCCGGCCGACGCATGACCCCCCTGTACCTGCTGTTCCTGCTGCTGCCGGTCGCCGCACTCTCGGGCTGGCTACTCGCACGGCGCAGCATCGCGCGAACCTCGGGCGCGCGGGTCAGCGAGCTGTCCTCGAGTTATTTCCGTGGCCTCAACTACCTCCTCAACGAGCAGCCGGACAAGGCCATCGAGGTCTTCGTGCATCTCGCCGAAGTCAATCGCGACACGGTCGAGACGCATCTCGCGCTCGGCAACCTGTTCCGCCGCCGCGGTGAGGTCGATCGCGCGATCCGCGTGCACCAGAATCTGATCGCCCGGCCGAACCTCACCGACGAGATGAAGACCGTGGCGTTGCTCGAACTCGGCGAGGACTACATGCGCGCCGGCCTGCTCGACCGCGCCGAGACCCTGTTCTCCGACCTGGTCGCGATGAAGGCGCACGCCCCGTCGGCGCTCAAGCACCTGATTGCGATCTACCAGCACGAGCGCGACTGGGACAAGGCGATCGACCATGCGCGGCGTCTCGAGGAAATGACCGGCGAATCGCAGGGCACGATCATCGCGCATTTCCACTGCGAGCTCGCCGAGCAGGCACGCCAGCAGCGCCGCTACGAAGATGCCCACGCCTACATCGGGCTCGCCCATGCCTGCGATCCGCAAGGTGTGCGCGCGAGCCTCGTCGAAGGCCAGACCCTCGCCGACCAGGGGCGCTACCCGGAAGCGATCGAAGCCTTCGAGCGCGTCGCCCGGCAGGACGTGGATTTCGTACCGGAGATCCTGCCGCCGCTGCTCGATTGCTATGCGCGCTCCCAGCAGATGGAGCGTGCCGAGCATTTCCTGCTCGACATCCTCGACCGCTACCAGGGCACTTCGCCGGTGATCGCGCTGGCCAAGCTGTATGCGAGTACACGCGGCGAGCACGCAGCGATCGACTTCCTGACCCGCCAGCTGCGACAGCGACCGTCGGTGCGCGGGCTGATGGCCCTGATCAGCGCGACCCTGCACAAGTCGTCCGGCGAGGCGCGCGAGAATCTGCTGATCCTGCAGGATCTGACGCGCAAGCTCGTCGAAGGGCAGGCGATGTACCGCTGCAGCCGCTGCGGTTTCGGCGCCAAGGCGCACCACTGGCAGTGCCCGAGCTGCAAGACCTGGGGTTCGGTGCGGCCGATCCATGGCGTCGCCAACGAGTAGGCGGGATCCGTGCCGGACACCGTCATGTTGCCAGCCTGGTCGCTGCCTCTGCTGGCAGCTCTCGTCTCGGCTGTGCTGACTGAGGCCGCTATCCGTTACGCGCAGCGCAAGGCGCTGCTCGATCGGCCGGAACGCCGCCGCTCGCATCGCATTCCCACCCCGCGCGGCGGCGGTATCGGCATCGTCGTCGCGTCACTGCTGGCTGGCGTATGGCTACCACCTGCGGAGGGAGCGGATCGGCTCTGGCCGGTCGCGGTCGGCGTGGGCCTGGCCAGCGTGGCGGTGATCGGCTGGTGGGATGATCACCGGCCGCTACCGGTCTTGCCGAAGCTGCTCATCCATGTGATCGCCGCCGTACTGCTGGTGGTGGCGCTGGGCATCGGCAACCTTGCTCCTGAGGCGCATCCCGGACGGGCCATCGGTCTGTGGCCGATTGGCATGCTGGCTGGCCTGTTGCTGGTTGTAGGCATCGTCGCCTCGGTCAACATCCACAACTTCATGGACGGCATCAACGGCCTGCTCGCCTGGCAGGCCGTGTTCGTGTTCGGCGGCCTCGCGCTGCTCGCGGCCTGGCGCGGCGACGCGGCCTGGCCCGTTGCGGCCCTCGCAGCGGCCGTGGCGGCGTTCATCCCGTTCAACTTTCCCAAAGCCCGCGTGTTCATGGGCGATGTCGGCAGTGGCGCGCTGGGTTTCCTGGTGGCCGTTGTGCTGCTTTCGCCGGCATCCCGGGATGCTTTCTTCATCGGCCTGCTCCTCGATTCGGCGTTCATCGTCGATGCCGGTGCGACCCTGCTGCGGCGCATGCTCGGCGGGCGCCGCTGGTATAGTGCGCACCGCGAACATCTGTACCAGTGGCTGGTCCGTCTGGGTTACAGCCATGCGCGCGTCGTCGGCCTCTATGCCCTGTGGAATCTCTGCGTCGCCCTGCCATGCGCGATCCTCTACGTTCACTGGAGCGACTTGCTACACGCGCCATCGGTGCAGGCGGGCACACTGCTCGCGCCCGTGGTGCCGCCGATCTGGCTGATCCCGCTCGTGCTCATGGTCGGCGCCGTCGTCTGGTGGCGGGCGAAACGCTGGTGCCTCGAACACGCACGCCGCGGAGGTCGGGAGCATGCGCTTGCGTAGCCTGATCGGCGGCATCCATCCGCGCTTCGCGGTCGTCGTCCACGACGTGGCGATGGTCTGGGTCGCCTGGATCGCAACCCTGTGGCTGCGCTACTCGCTGCTGCCGGATCCGCAGCCGGTCGCCTGGCTGTCGCCGGAAGTCAGTCTGGTGCTTTCGGTGCAGGGCGCGGTGCTCTGGTGGACGGGCCTGTACAAGGGCCTCTGGCGCTTCGCGAGCCTGCCGGATCTCGGCAACATCCTGCGTGCCGGCGCGATCGGCGCGCTGCTGATCGCGCTGACCCTGTTCCTCTACAACCGTCTCGCCACCGTACCGCGCGCGGTGCTGGTGATCTATCCGGCGGTGCTGGTCGTCTGCCTCGGCCTGCCGCGGCTCGCCTACCGCTACTGGAAGGACAGCCGCATCGACCTGTTCCAGTCCTCGCCGAGCCAGCGCGTGCTGGTCCTCGGCGCCGGGCGTGCGGGCGAGGCGCTAGTGCGCGACATCAAGCGCGAGAACCGTTACCGCCCGGTCGGTTTCGTCGACGACAACCCGCAACTGCGCGGCGCCAAGGTGCACGGCATCCCGGTCCTCGGCAGGCTCGAGCGGCTCGGCGAGATCGCGCGCGAGGTCGCCGCGGAAATGCTGCTGATCGCGATGCCCTCGGCGAATAATGCGCAGATGCGTCGCATCGTCGCGTTGTGCGAAGCGACCGGCCTGCCGTTCCGCACCATGCCGCGCCTCGACGACGTCGTCGCCGGGCGCTCGCAGTTCAACGAGCTGAAGGAGGTCGCGATCGAGGACCTGCTCGGCCGCGATCCGATCACGCTCGATTGGACCTCGATCCGCAACGGCTTGACCGGCAAGCGCGTCCTGGTGACCGGCGGTGGCGGCTCGATCGGTGCGGAGCTGTGCCGTCAGGTCGCCCGCCTCGGCGCCGGCTCGCTGACCATCCTCGAACTCAGCGAATTCAATCTCTACCGCATCGAGCAGGAACTGCGCGCGGCCTGGCCGGAGCTGCTGCTCGATGCGCGCCTCGGCGACTGCAGCGATCCGGCGACCTGCGAGCGCGTGTTCGCCGATGTGCGGCCCGAGGTGCTATTCCACGCCGCGGCCTACAAGCACGTGCCGCTCCTGCAGAACCAGCTGCGCGAGGCGGTGCGCAACAACGTGCTCGGCACGCGTGCGGTGGCCGCCGCCGCCGACCGTCACGGCATCGGCTGCTTCGTGCTGATCTCGACCGACAAGGCAGTCAATCCGGCCAGCGTGATGGGCGCGACCAAGCGGCTTGCCGAGCTGACCTGCCAGAGCCTTGCGGATCGTTCGCGCACGCGCTTCATCACCGTGCGCTTCGGCAACGTGCTCGACTCGGCCGGGTCGGTCGTGCCGCTGTTCCGCGAGCAGATCCGCAACGGCGGACCGGTGACCGTCACGCATCCGGAGATCTCGCGTTATTTCATGACCATCCCGGAAGCCTGTCAGCTGATCCTGCAGGCAGCGGTGCTGGGGCAGGGCGGCGAGATC
>CAYYHP010000068.1:0-13217 GCA_964471815.1 uncultured Rhodanobacteraceae bacterium | reverse complement strand
GTCGTCACCGGGGCTGCCGGCCACGCTGCCGCTCTGTACCGCACAGCAGGAGGTGAGCATTGGCAGCGCGCTGCCGGTGCCGGCCGTATCGCGGACCAAGAGCCGGTTGCCGCTCGCCGGCGACAGGGCGAGGACGGCCGCGCCGGCCGCGGCGGCGAACCCGCCGAGGACCAGCAGGGCCGCGAGGCGGTGGAGGAGACGCGCGGTGGTCATGGCCGCGCGCCTCAGCGGGATGCCTGCCGGCGCACCAGGTCTTCGAGTTCCTGCAGTCGCGCCTCGAGATCGGCGATGCGCCGGTCGCGTTCGCGGACTTCCTCCTGCAGCGCCTTGACCGAGGCGAGCGCGACGCCGGCCAGGTCGCTCGGCGCCACGTAACGATCCGTGCGCCCCAGGCCGAACGCGGCGTGGAAATCCTCGGCGACCGGCCCGAGGTGGCGATCGTCGGCCGGCGCGCCGCGGTAGTTCCAGCTCGTGATCGGCATCCGCTCGAGCCGGGCGAGCAGCCGCTTGCCATCGGCCGGCACGAAGTTCTCCTTCGCGCGGCGGCTGGAGAGCTGAGCAATGGTGCCGCGTGCGGTCACGTTGCCGTCGGAATCCACGGCGAAGCGCACGTCCTCGCCGCTGGCCGACGAATAGCTCGAATTGCGGACCTGCAGCAGTGCCTCGGGAGTGCCCGCGGCGACGGCCTTGAATACGTCGAGCTGCGCCGCGGGCGAGGCCGTGCCGATGCCGACCTGGCCGCTCGCCGCGATGTCGAGGCTCGAGGTCGGCGCACCGCGGCGGATGCGGAACGGCAGGCGCGAGCCGCCGGTCAGGTCGCGCACGAAGAAGTTGGCTTCGTTGGCGCCGATGTCCCAGGTCTGTGCGACGAAGCCGTCGGCGTTGTCCTGGTCGAAGCGGATCGCCGGGGTGTCGCTGGTGTGGATGTGCAGGTCGAGGCCCGGCGTCGTGGTGCGGAAACCGACCTTGCCGGTGTTGGCAATGTATACGGCATTGCTCGGTGCGCCGGCCAGCACGGTGAATGGCACGGTAGCGCCGGTCACGTCCTCGATCGAGAAGCGGCTCAGGCCGCCGGATGCCGGGTCGTTCGCGGTGAGCTGCCAGTCGTTGGCAGAAAAACCGGCCGAGCTGGATGTGTCGTCGAACTTGAGGCGGGTGTTGTTCTCCTTCAGGCGCAGCGTGTCGAAGCCGAAGCTTTCGCCACTGACGCAATCCAGGCCAAAACAGCCGCTGCCCTGCACGATCAGATCCTCGGCGATGACCTGGTTCGTCGCCTGCGGGGCGTTGGTCGAGGCGACGGATGCGCGCTCGATCGCCGCGGGATCGCGTGCGTAGACCCGTCCAGCTTCGATGCGGAAGCTGCCCTCGAGTGCCGCGAGCGCCGGGCCGGGCCGCCTGGGCGCCTCGCGGCCATCGGCGTTCGTGCTGCCGCCAGCGACCGGAGCGATGGTGCCCGCGCCGCTGAAATCGACGCGGTAGCGGTATTCGCCGTCCGGCAGATCGACACCGGCCAGCGCGAAGCGCGTGCCGGCATTCGCGGCGAGGTCACGTTCGAGAATGAGGTTGCCCGGGCCGGCCACCACGAGGTGCGCGTTCGCGTAGCCGGCGGCCTCGCCGAGCGGCACGCTTGCACCGCCCGCAGTCAGCAGGTCGAGCGTGGCCGCGCCGCTGGATACGGCGCAGACGGACAGGAGGACGGACAGCAGCGGACGCAGGCTACGGGCCATGACGGACTCCTTCGGCGTGGCGGAATGGATGTCGGGAAGGACGGCCCGGTACGGACCGCAGCGGGAAGAGCAGCATGGGTCGGCCGTTCCGCCGGATGACGGATCGCGCCCTGTGCGCGGCATGGCTGGACCTGGAAGCGCCATCGGTGCCCCCGTGACACGGCACGCGACGATGCGTGCGGTGCGTCATCGGCTGTCGTGAACGACAATCCCCGCGCGCAGCCTACGCCAAAGACGGGTCATGTGCAGCCACCGGGCCGGTCGGGACGCGGATGGCACTTCCCAGGAGAGCGACGCGGGCCGTCACGAGCGGACCGGCCGCGTATCGATGCGTCACGGCCGGGAGTTCCCGATGACCCGGCCGGTTATCTGGCGTCGGACCATCGCACGCCGGGCACCGAAGCGCCCGGCGCCACGTGCACCGACGGGCTTCAGTGCCAAAACCGAGGATCAGGCCGATCAGCGTGAACTGCAGCGTGTGGTAGCCGCCATCGATCAGGAACAGGGCGAGGCTGCGCCGCGCGAACAGGTAGTTGATGCCGAAGCTCGTGGCGACCCAGCACAGACCGGCGGCGAAACCCGCGTCGAGCCCGAGGCCGACGCTGGGCGACGGGCCGAGGAACAGCGCGAACACGTAGGCCGCGACGGCACTCAGTACGAAGGCGAGACCGAAGATCTTCGGCATGTTCGCGCCGGCGAGCTGCTCGGCACTCAGACCGACTTCCCGCTGCCAGCGTGGCCCGAACAGCAGCGGTGAGTACCAGAGGCCGCCGAGGACGAAGGCGGCGATGGCCGCAGTGAGCACGGCCCAGACATTGACCTGCGGCATGCGATTCCTCCCCGAAAAGCATCCCGCGATGGCCGGGCGATGGTGCCTCGAGGTGGCTTGCCGCACGAGTGCCGGGCGGTGCCGGCGGGCCCATCCGGTAAACTGGCCGGCGCCACGATGACGAAACCTGCCGGCGTGGCGTCGCCGGCGCATCACGCGAAGATTCCCATCTCCCATGAAGGACAAGAACGAAATCGTCAGCAACTGGTTACCGCGCTACACGGGCACACCGCTCGCGCAGTTCGGCAAGCACGTGCTGCTCACCAACTTCAGCAACTACGTCGAACTGTTCGCCCAGTGGCACGGTGTCGAGGTGCAGGGCCGCGACAAGGCCATGCCGAACGCGCATGCCGACGGGCTCAGCATCATCAACTTCGGCATGGGCAGCCCCACCGCGGCGACGGTGATGGACCTGCTCTCGGCGGTGAAGCCGAAAGCCGTGCTGTTCCTCGGCAAGTGCGGTGGCCTGAAGAGAAAGAACCGGCTCGGCGATCTGATCCTGCCGATCGCCGCGCTGCGCGGCGAGGGCACCTCGAACGACTACTTTCCGCCGGAAGTGCCGGCGCTGCCCGCGTTCACGCTGCAGCGCGCGGTGTCCTCGACGATCCGCGACCGCGGCCGCGACTACTGGACCGGCACGGTGTACACGACCAACCGCCGCGTCTGGGAACACGACGAGGCGTTCAAGGCTTATCTGCGTCGCACGCGCTGCATGGCCATCGACATGGAGACCGCCACGCTGTTCAGCGTCGGCTTCTTCAACAAGATTCCGACCGGCGCGCTGCTGCTGGTCTCGGACCAGCCGATGATTCCGGAAGGCGTGAAGACCGAGGCCAGCGATCGGCTGGTGACCAGCGAGTTCGTCGAAGCACAAATTCGCATCGGCATTGATGCGCTCAAGGAACTGCGCGACGAGGGCAAGTCGGTCAAGCACCTGCGCTTCTGAATCGCGCCGGCTCCGGCGGCCCGTTGCCCCGGAGCCGGTCTCAGCGCGCGCGGTGCGCCGGCTTGTAGACGTAGCCGGTGATGCGCCGGAACACGTCGATCAGCGGATCGTCGGTCCAGGCGTGGCTGACGAACTCCTGGTGCAGTTCGTCCGCGCCGACCGGCAGGAACGCGAGCGTGCCGTTGACCAGGCGCTTCGGCATCGCCTCGAGCGGGCGGAAACGGATGTCGCGTTCGCCGAGCAGGCGCTGCAGCGTCTCGTTGCCGGTGCGCGAGGATTCGGTGTAGGTGCTCAGGAAGAAGCTCGCGCGATGCCGGCGCGCAAGCCAGCCCGCGAACTTGTCCTCCTGGCCGTACAGGGCATCGAGCAGCACCACGCCGTGGATGCGTTTCTCCGCGCCGCCGACCGCGAGCGCATAGGCCGCGGCGTGATAGCCGCCGCTATAGGCGACGACGACGACCGGCGCGCGGCGCAGCACGTTCTGCAGACGCGGATTGCCGTGCACGCGCGCGGCCTGCTCGGCGGCCTCGTCAAGGAAGTGCGCGAACACGCCGGGTTCCCAGAAGCGGCCGGCGCTCGAATCGCGCGCATCGACCGCGAACTGCGGCGCGACGAGCACGGCATTCAGGCCGGACTCGGCGAGCTGGCGCGGCACTTGCTGACGGTCGTGCACGTCGCGTTCGAGCGTCGCCTCGTTGCCGTGCAGGAACACCACGAGCACGGTACGCCGGCGCAGATCGAAACCCGGCGGGATCGCGATGAGCACGCGCCGGTCGCTGTAGGTCGGATCCTCCCAGTACACACCACCGCGTGTCGTGGCGTGACCGCGCCGTTCGCCGTCGTCCACGTCGAGGAACGGCCGGCCCTGTTCGGGTACCTCGCCCTGGTACGGGAACGGCGAGGTCCGGAACGGGACGAGCGCGACCTTCCCGTCGGCCGCGTGGACGGCGAGGCTCGCGAGACCCAGCGCAAAGGCCAGCGACCGCGCCATGCCGCGCGCGGCGCAGCTCATGCGGGCTGCTCTCCACGGGGGGGCGCGCCGCTGGGCAGTGGCCGCAGCACGGCGAAGAACGCCGGGATCGCGACGAGGTAGGCCACTCCGGCGACCAGCAGCACAGCGGCGAGGCCGAACGAGGTCGCGACGATCGGCACCAGCGCCGCGCCGATCACCGAGAAGCAGCCGTTCACGCCCCAGGCCCACAGGAACATGTGGTCCTTGCCGAGTCGCGCGAGCGTGGTCATCGCGGTCGGCATCGGGAAGCCCATCAGGAACGCCGGCGGCGCGATCAGCGCGAAGCAGCAGACGAGGCGCCAGCCGTAGTCGAGCGTGCCGATCAGATCGAGCGCACGATCGATGAAGAAGCCGTAGCCGATCAGTAGCGCGCCGATCGCGAGGAACACCTTCGGCATGAGGCGCCGCGCACGGCCGAGATAGCGCTCGGAGACGAAGCTGCCAAGGCCCGAGAACACCAGCATGCCGGTGATCAGCACCGAGGCCGATACGGTCGCATTGGCCAGCGCGAGCATGAAGTGCGCGATCAGGCCGACCTCGACCGTGATGTAGCCGAGGCCAAGGCAGGCGAAATAGACGATCGTCAGCAGCTTGCCCGGATAGCGATGGAAGATCGTGCGCCAGCCGAACACGACCGGAATCGCGATCAGCACCAGGCCCGCGACGCAGGCGATCGCGAGCGTCGCCCAGATCAGCAGGTAGCCCCACTCGTCCTGCAGCAGCTCGAGGCGGTCGGTGATCTTCGGCAGATCGCCGGGCCGCACGTAGGCCGCGAAATACGGCCGCGCGTTGGTCAGCGGGCGCGTGTCGAACACGTAGCGCTCGGCGAGCCGATCCCAGCCGCCGTGCACCAGCGCCTGCCAGGCTGCACGAGCCAGTGTCGTTGCCGGCACCGTGGTCTCGCCCTCGGCATCGGTCGGCGGTGCGGCATCGTTGGGCTCGTCCTCGGGGCCGGGTTCCGCGGCATTCGCAGATGCGCCCGCGGCGCCGAACAGCTGCTCGCGGTAGCCGTCGAGCACCGCGTCGGCCTTGGCCATGTCGAAGGCGAAGCCCGGCGAGTAGATCTCGTCGAACGACATCGCCGAGGTGTGCGCACGCAGCTTGGCGACGACATCCGGATGGAAGCCGCCGCGCTGGTAGAGCACGGTCGCGGTCGAGAGGTAGCTCGAGGTCACGAAGAAACTGTCGGCGAGCGCGGCATCGCCGTTCGCGCGAGCCGCGGCAACCATCGTCGCGTACAGCTTGAGCACCGACTTCGGCGGTTCCTCCTTGTTCCACAGCGTCACCGCGAGCACGCCGCCGTCGTTCAGGGCGCGCATGTAGTTCTGCATCGCCTCCTGCGTGTAGGCGTACTTCTCGACGATCGCGAAGCCACCGGGGCTCGACAGGCCGGCCGAGTCGGCGAGGCTCAGGTCGATCACGTCGTAACGATCGGCGGTATGGGCGAGGTACAGGCGGCCGTCGTAATCGACGACGCGGACCTGGTCGCGATGCAGGATGTCGCCGGTGAAGTCGCGCAGTACGGGGTCACTGCGGAATGCGGCAAGCACGGCCGGGTTGGACTCGGCCACGGTGACGCGCTTGGCGCCGCTCGCCAGCGCCACGGCGGTCGAGATGCCGCCGCCGAACTGCACGACGAAGGTATCCGGCGCCTCCTTGACGAGGTACGGATAGATCATCGGCAGGTAGCGGAAATACGCGGTCTCCGCGGGCGGCAGCGCACGCATGATGCCGCTCGGGCCGTCGCTATCGACGTACAGGCCGAGATAGGCGTTGGTTGGCATCGAGGCGAGGTTCAGCGCGGCGTTGTCCGACAGGCCCGGTGCGAAGTGCAGATAAGAGCTCGAATAGGCCTCGAGATAGCCGAACGGCGAGGCGCGCTCGAACACGCGCTGGTTGTCCGGAAACTTGCGCGCGTAGGCCACGCCCTTGTAGTCGGATACGGCGATCTTCGGCAGGCCGAGCAGGCCCGGCAGGAACGCATAGGCCGCGCCGGTCGCGAGCGCGAGCACGGCCATCGCGAGCGCCGCGCGCGCGCGGCCGAGGCCGGTGAACCACAGCACGCCGCCGATGCCGGCGAGTGCGACCGGCACCAGCATCAGGTCGGCCGGGCGCAGGAAGAACATCGCGCCAAGGAACAGCAGGCCACACAGGCCGGAGCCGGCGAGGTCGGCGAAATATACGCGGCTGAACATGCGCTGGGCGCGCAGGAACACGGTGCCGAGGAACACGCTGCCGGCGAGGAACGGCAGGAGATAGAGCACAAAGTTGGCGAACAGGCGCCACTTCTGCAGGGTGTCGGAGAGCAGGAAGATCGCGTTGAACGGCACCTGCTGGGCGAGCAGGTGGCTCACGATCGCGAGCGGCGCGAACAAGGCGAGCGAGCCGCCGATCACGCCTTGCCAATGGCGTTCGAACCAGCCTTTCGCGACGCACATCACCGCACTGGTCAGGCCGAAGCCGAGCATCGCGAGGCTGACCACCAGCGAGCCGAAATGCGCCCAGCTGCCGACTGAGAACACGCGCATGATCGCGATCTGCAGCGCGATCACCGCGCCGGCCACGCAACCGACCGCCGCGTACAGCATCCAGCGGCGCGTACCGGCCGACCACTCGTCGGCGGAAACGACACCGGCCGCGTGAGCGGCCGGTGCGGATAAAGCAGCGACGCCGTTCGCGGCGTCGGCGACGACGGCGTTCACTTGTTGTGCGTTCCCTTGATGGCGTCGCCTTCGAGCTTGGTGAACGGCACGAAGGGCACGATCTTGCCGCCGTAGATGTCGGTGCGGGTGATCTTGGCCTGGCCGTCCGGGCCTTCCTCTTTGACCACCTTGAGCACGTGCTGGGCGCCGGGCGGGCCGACCGGGATGACCATGATGCCGCCGGTCTTCAATTGCTGGAGCAGCGGCGGCGGCACGTGGTCGATGCCGCAGGTGACGATGATCTTGTCGAACGGGCCAGCCTCTTCCCAGCCGTAGTAGCCGTCGGCCTGCTTGGTGTTGATGTTCTTGAACTCGCCGTAGCCGCGGCCGATCAGGCCGTCGTAGACGCCGCGCGTGCGCTCGGCGAGCGGCTTGATGATCTCGATCGTCCAGACCTTGTCGGTCAGGTGCGCGAGGATCGCCGACTGGTAGCCCGAACCGGTACCGATCTCTAGCACCTTGTCGCCCGGCTTGACCTCGAGCGTGCTGGTCATGCGGCAGACCGCGTGCGGGCCGGAAATGGTCACGCCGTAGCCGATGTCGAGGAAGGCGTGATCGTAGGCATGGCTGCGGTTGACCTCGCGCACGAACTCCTCGCGCGGCGTCATCAGGAAGGCGCGCGTGGTCTGGTCGTTGAGCAGGTCGTGATTCTTCATCAGCGCCTGGTAGCGGTCCCAGCGCAGGCCGAGGAATTTCGGATCCTCGCCGCGGTTGGCCACCATCCAGTTCACGAAGTTCTCCTTCGTGTCCAGCGGCGGAGTCAGGTCGAAGGTGAACGCCTTCGGCACGTTCGCCCAGGCAGGACGACGCGCCAGGGTGCCGGCCAGGATCGCGGCCGAACCGAGCAGGAAAGAACGACGCTTCAAGGGGAGTCTCCGAGGAGAAAAGCAGCAGGAACGCGGAAAATGCCGCAGTGCAGTGCGGAACGCGCGGATGTTACTGGACCCGCCGCGCGGGGGCCAGCACGGCCGCGGCCGCGCTCGGCGGCGGTTCATGCGCTGCGGTGGCGGCCCAGGGCTGCCGGGGCAATCGTCCCGCAGGCGCGGCACTCGATGCGAGCGGAACGGGCCTCGTCCGGGGCGTATCGGCTCCGCGTCCGGCGCGAGGTGGCGGGAAGGGCGATCTGGGAACGCCGGGGCCCGGTCGGCGGCGGTCTAGCCCTTCTTGACGTCGTCCATGCTCCAGTTGAACTGGAGGAAGATCACCGCGGGCGGCTTGCCGTTCTCGAAACGCACGCGGCAATCGACAGTCTGCCGGTATTCGCTCGACAGGCCCTTGTCGAAGACGATGGTTGAGGCGAGGCGCAGGATGTCGGGCCCCTCGGCCGCGGCATGTGCGGCGAGATCCTTTGCGGACACCTCGTAGTTCCGCCCGGCGAGCCGGGTCTGGATTTCCTTGCCGCAGGCTTCCGCGGCCTGCTCTTCACGACTGGCGGCGCAGCCTGCGAGCAGGACGGTGCTGGCGAGTGCGACGACGATGTTGCGCATTGGACGCCCCCTCAGCTCTTCCATGCACGGGCCGTGCGCCGCGCCCGTTCCGGGGTCGCGGCGAGCCCCGGCGGCAGTATAGGCCGGGGCGTGCGGGATGCCGTAGCGCGCCGGCATACGCCGACGTATTGCTGCGCTGCGCGCTGCCGGTCAGTAGCGCGGGATCGAAGGATCGATCTCGCGCGACCAGGCGTCGATGCCGCCCTCGACGTTGTAGATCGCGCGGAAGCCGAGTCCGCGGAAGTGCTCGGCAGCACCGCGACTCGAATTGCCGTGGTGGCAGAGGAAGGCGAGCGGCGTGTCCTTGGGCAACGCGGCGAGTGCCGGCAGCGTGTCGGCATCGAGCGCACGGGCGCCCGCGAACGGCGCGTACTGGCGATCACCGGCCGGGCGCACGTCGATTACGGTGATGTCGCCGGTTTTTTCGAGTCGCGACTGGAGTTCCCGCACGCCGAGCGGCCGCACCGGCGGCGGTGCGTTCGGGTTGTCGATCGTCAGGCCCGCGCCCTGCGGCGTGTCGGTCCAAGCGATCGTGATGCCGCGTGCGCGCTGCGCGGTGGCGAGGTCCATCTCGATCGTGATGCCTTTGGCCTGCGCGCGGACCTTGCTCGCGTCGCTTGCGCCGACGAACAGCTCGGTCTGGAACTGCGGGTCGATGCTCATGTGCAACACGGCGTCGCCGGCGTTCTCGAGACCGGCGCGGATCGCCCGCGCGGCTTCGTCGGTGATCGTGATCGCCGGCGGCGTGCGGTCCGGACTCGGCATGCCGAGCAGCGCGTGCAGCTCGCCGGCGTTGTACATCGATTGCACGATGTCCGCGCCGCCGACCAGCTCGCGGTCGACATACAGCTGCGGCAGCGTCGGCCATTCGCCATAGAGCTTGATCGCCTCGCGCAGCTCGGCATCCTCGAGCACGTCGATGCTGAGGTAATCATCGAGCAGCTCGTTGAGGATGCCCGCGGTGCCGGCCGAGAAGCCGCAGCGCGGCGCGTGCCGCGTGCCTTTCATGAACAGCACGACGCGGTTCGACGCGAGCAGGGCATCGATGCGGGCACGGGTTTCGGCAGGCAGGCTCATGGTGGCGCGGTCCGGCGGGAGAGAAGGGCGCGATGATAGCGCCTCGCGCACCGCCACCAGGCATCGCGAGCGATGCGGCGGCGGATTGGCCCGGCGGGGCGGCGGTATCTTGATCACCCGCACGCACGGATCCGCGCCTCCTCGGCGATAATGATCCGACAGGCCCGCCCTGGGCCATGGAAAAACGGGAGGATTCCGCATGCGCCGCACCTCGATCGCCACCGCCATCGCCCTGGTTCTGGGCGCACCCGTCCATGCGCAACCAGCCCCGGCCGAGGACGCCCAGGTTCCGCTGACCTACGTCGGCGCGAATGCACGCGTCTCGCTCGGCATCGACGAGCACGGCGACGTCCAGGGCGAAGCGCTCGGCATCTTCGGCTTCGATGGCGATTCGGCCTGGATCGGCGAATTGTGGAAAGGCCAGGGTAGCGCCGGTGGCGTGCAGTTTGACTACCACTGGCTGCTCGGCGGACTGACCCGCCAGGACACCATCGACCGGCCCGGCGACGTGCGCGTCGCCAAGGCGTTCGTGGCCTTCGACCAGAACGTCTGGCACGACCGCAAGGCCAGTGTCGGCGTGGGCTACGAGAAGAACGACTTCTTCGTCGACGGCTATCTCTCGTTCGCCACCAGTGGCGCACGCCGGATCGACACGCTGACCGAGCAGACCAGCCACCTGCTGAGCGGAGTCGAGAACGGCCATGCGTGGACACAGACCGAGACGGTCACGACGATCACCGACGTCTTCGCGCATCCGTACGAGCACGGCATCGGCGTACGTCTCGGCCGCTACTTCGACGAGCCGCTGATGCGCCTGCGCGGCGGCCTCGATTACGAGCGCGGCAAGTACGGCGCCGATCAGATCGGTGTCTCGCTCGGCATCGACAAGTACATCCCGAACAGCGGCTGGAGCTTCAGCCTCGAGGGCGAGCACATCCGCAAGACCGGCGATTACGAGACCGATACCTCGGACGACCGCGTCTGGCTGCTCGCTCGCTACGAGTTCGGGCAGAGCTTCCGGCCCGTGCAGCCGACCCGCGCCGTGCAGGTCGAGCGTGCAGTGCCGGACATCCGGCCGGCGCCGCCGCAGGTCGTGCGCAACGAGGTCCGCCTCGATGCCGATGCGTTCTTCGACTTCGATCGCGCCACGCTGCGTGCCGAGGCCAAGGCCGCACTCGACGGCCTGCTCGGCCAGCTCGCCTCGAACCGGCGCGTCAGTCGCGTCAGCGTGATCGGCCACACCGACTCGATCGGCCCCGACGACTACAACCAGGCGTTATCCGAGCGGCGCGCGAAGGCCGTGCACGACTACCTCGCTGCGCACGGCATTGCCGCCGACGAGATCGCGATGCGCGGCGAGGGCGAGCGCAATCCGACCTATCCGAACGACACGCCGGCCAACCGCCAGAAGAACCGGCGCGTGGACATCGACTTCCTCACCATCGAGGAATCGACGGTGTCCGAGCCGACCCCGGCACCGACTCGGTCCGTCGTATGGATCAGGGAGCCGGTCGCCGTGCCGGCCGCATGGATCGAGCGTGCCCTGCGCAATCCGGCGGCACACAAGCGCAGCGTGGACGTCTACCGCTTCGAACGCAGCAGCACGGCGACGACGCACGGCGACAGGCAGTACGCGAACCGGCCGCCGGTCGCGGTCGACGACGGCAAGGTGCTCGAGAGCTGCCCGCTGTCGCTGAATCTCAATGTGCTGGCCAACGACAGCGATCCAGACGGCGATCCGCTGACCGTCATCGCGGCCGGCACGGGCCAGTACGGCACGACGCGCATCAATGCCGACGGCAGCATCACCTACACCGCGAACGCCGGCGACGACGGTCGCCTGTGCGGTCTCGGCGACAGCTTCACCTACACGATCCGCGACAGCTTCGGTGCGACCGCGACGGCCACGGTACGGCTGACGCCGCTGCCGCGCCCGAACCGTGCGCCGCTCGCGCACGACGATGCGGCGAGCACCGCGATCGGTACGCCGGTGCGCATCGACGTGCTGGCCAACGACAGCGATCCGGATGGCGATGCGCTGGTCCTCGAGGGCGCCGCCACGCCCGCGCACGGCAGCGTGGCGACGAACGCCGATGGCAGTCTGACCTACACGCCGGCCCCGGGTTTCGAGGGCAGCGACAGCTTCGCCTATACGGTCAGCGACGGGCATGGCGGCAAGGCGAGCGCGAAGGTCACGGTCACGGTCGGCACGAACCGCCCGCCGCTCGCGCTCGACGACAGCGTGGCCGTGCTCAAGGGTTATGGCCGCGACATCGACGTGCTGGCCAACGATTCCGATCCGGACGGCGATCGCCTGCGCGTGATCGCGGTCGAGCACACCAGCTCCATGACGGCCACGGTCAGCATCAATGCCGACGGTACGGTGCGCTACCAGCACAGCCACGGCACGCAGGGGCCGGATACGTTCCGCTACACGATCACCGACGATCACGGGCATACCGCGACCGCGACCGTGCACGTGCTGGTCAACGAGATCGTCCTGTAGCGGACGGGCGCTGTCGGGCGGAACGGCGGCCGGGCGGACGGTGCGCGCCGCCCTTCGTCAGCGCCGAGGTGGCGCGGGCGGCATCGCTGGGTGCGTGTCGAGTGCCTGCCGCGCGGCCGGCAGGACCGCATCCAGCCAGCGTGCGTATTGGCGTGCCGATGGATGCAGGCCGTCGTCGGTGAGCTGTCCCGGCCCGTCGCCGGCCTCGCGGGAAATCGCGGTGACGTCGACCCAATGCGCACCGCGATCGCGCGCAACCGCATGGCTCAATGCGTTGCAGGCGTCGATCTGTGCGGCAATCTGCACGATGTCACGGCCGGATCCGCGGCCGAAGCGCGTCACGCCCCAGTCCGGGATCGACACGACCAGCACGCGTCCAGGCCGCCTGCCGGCCAGCACGATCGTCTGTTCGAGCAGCGGCAGCAAACCGGCGCGATAGGCCGCGAGGTCGCGGCCGCGGTATTGATCGTTCACTCCGATCAGCAGCGTGACGAGGTCGTAGGGCGGATCGAAGGCGCTCGCGGCCATCGCCGCGGCGAGTTCGTCCGTGGTCCAGCCGGTGGTCGCGACGAGGCGCGGCGGATCGACGGGCATGCCCTCGGCACGCAGCCGAGCGGCGAGCTGCACCGGCCAGCGGCCGGCCTCGGGCACGCCTTCGCCGATGGTGTACGAGTCGCCGAGGGCGAGGAGGCGCAGCGGACCCGCATGAACGTGCGGGGACCGGCTGAGCGTGACGCCGGCGGCGGTCATCAGGCCACGTGGCGGGCGGCCGGGCGGCGTGCGGCCATGCGGGCGAGCGCGCGTTCGAGGCGTACGAACACCTCGGCGAGGTCGGCCGGCTGCGGCAGCAGGGTCAGACGGAAGTGTTTGTGCTCGACGACGTTGAAGCCGGTGCCCGGCACGACCAGCACGTTCTCGGTTTCGAGCAGTT
>CAYYHP010000067.1:11884-13260 GCA_964471815.1 uncultured Rhodanobacteraceae bacterium | reverse complement strand
TCTGCGCGACATCGTTCTGCGCCGCCGGCTGTGCCGCGAACCGGGCGAGATCGGCATTGTCGCCGGCGAGTTCCGCATAGAGGCCGCCACCCGCGCTCGCGACAGCGTGCAGGGCCGCCGCGTCGAGACGCGGCACGACGATGTCGCCCGCCGCATCCTTGAGGAAGCCGCCCTGCGGCAGGCTCACCGGCGCCCCTTGCGACGTGCCGACGGCGAGCACCGAGACGCACACGCCCTGTGCGGCCGCCTCGCGCGCCGCGCCGGCCACGCTCTCGTCCACGCTATCGGCGATCAGCACGATTTCGCCGCGCACGAGACCGGCCTGGCGGATCAGTGCCACGCCGCGCGCGATCGCCGTCGCGGCCCGATTGCCGGCGACCGGCATCACGTCAGGAGTGAGCGCATCGAGCAGGTTCGCGACGGTGCGCGCGTCGTTCGTCAGCGGTGCGACGACGAAGGCGTCGCCGGCATACGCGAGCAGCGCTACCTGGCCGTCGCCGTCGGCCTCGAGCAGATCGTGCAGGCGGTAGCGCGCACGCGTCAGGCGATCCGGTCGCACGTCGGTCGCGAGCATGCTCGGCGCGAGTTCGAGTGCGAAGACCCGCGCCGCGCGACTCTGCACGAGCGGTACGCTCTCGCGCTCCCAGGCCGGCCCGGCGAGCGCGAGCGTGACGAGCACTGCAGCGAGGCCGGCCAGCCGCCACGGCAGGACGGTCTGGCGACCGGCGCTCGCGAGCAGGTGCGGCAGGAGGTGGGCATCGATCGCGCGTGCCCAGGCACCGGCACCGCGCTCCTGCCGATGGAGCCACCACAGCGCCGGCAGCACGATGCCGAGCGCGGCGAGCCAGCCCGGGCGAATAAAGTGGAATTCGCCTAAAATGCCGCTCATGCGATCCGCTCCCGCAGCGACCACAGCGCAGTCCGCGGCAGTGCCAGTCCGAACGCCAGAACGAAGGCGAGCGCCAGCGGCAGATGGAACCATTCCTCGACCGGCCGGTACTTGCCGCCCTGCTCCATGGCCGGTTCGAGCCTGTCGATCTCGGTATAGATGCCGGCCAGCTCACGCGTGTCGCGGGCACGGAAGTAGCGGCCGCCGGTCTGCTCGGCGATCCCGCGCAGCAGCTTCTCGTCGAGATCGGCGGACGGGTTGATCAGGCGGCTGCCGAAGAAATCATTGACACGCAGGCTGTCCGCACCGATGCCGATGGTGTAGAGGCGTACCTGGTTCGCGGCGGCGAGCTCCGCGGCCTTGGCCGGATCGAGTGCGCCCGCCGTGTTCACGCCATCGGTCAGCAGAATCAGTATGCGGCGATCCGCCGGACGCTCGCGCAGGCGCTTGACGGCCAGTGCGATCGCATCGCCGATCGCGGTTTCGC
>CAYYHP010000067.1:0-11874 GCA_964471815.1 uncultured Rhodanobacteraceae bacterium | reverse complement strand
GGGCCGTCCCACAGCAGCTCGACTTCGCCATTGAGGCCGACCACGGCCTCGTCGAGTTGCGTGCGCACCGTCCTGAGGTCGAAGGTCAGCGGCGTGAGCAGGTAGGCCTGCGTGCCGAACAGGATCAGGCCGAGGCGGTCGCCGCGGCGGCGTTCGATGAAGTCGCCGGCGATGACCTGCACGGCCTGGAAGCGCGTCGCCTCACCGCCGCCGAGACGCATGTCCGGCGTGTTCATGCTGCCGGAGCTATCGATCGCAAGCAGCAGATCGCGGCCGCTCTGCGGCAGATCGACGGCCTCGCCGATCCATTGCGGCCGGGCGGCCGCGAGCACCAGGAGCAGCCAGGCGAGAGCCGCCAGCAGCGTGCGCCCGCGACGCTGCGCAATCGGTGCCGCAGTGCCGGCCGCGAACACGCCGGCATGCGGCAGGCGCAATGCGGCACCGTGGATATCGCTTGCCGGCAGCCGCCGCCGGACCAGCCACGGTGCCGGCAGCGCGGCGAAGATCCAGGGCCAGGCGAACTCAAACATGCGTGAGCTCCCGGTCCAGGACCCGTTGCGTATGGCGGCCGGCAACGGCGAGCAGGCCCTCGCCGTCGAGCACGGCGGTACGCCGGAACGGTGCCTCGAGCAGACCTGCCGCGAACGGCGCGAAGTCGTCGCCGTGGCGCGCGAGGAAGGCCAGCCACTCCGCACCGCCGAGGCTCACACTGCGCGGATCGGCGGCGAGGCTTAACCGGCGCAGGAAGGCCGACACCTCGGCCGCGAGTCGCGCGTCGTCGCGATGCACACGCCAGTTCTCGCGAATCGTCGTGAGCTCGGCTCGCACGAGCGCGTGCCGACGTCGGCGCCGCACGGCGCGGCGCAGGCGCACGATCGCCAGCGTCACGGCGAGCACGCCGAGCACGGCGAGCCCCCACCAGCCGGGCGCCGGTGGCCACCAGCCGGGCGCGGGCGGCAGATGGATGTCGCGCAGTTCGGGCACCTGGGGCGTCATGCGGGCCTCCGCCGCCGGCCGAGCGCACTAGCGAGCACGGCCAGCGTGCGTGCCGGATCGTCCGCGGTGGCGAGTTCGAACCAGGGCAGTGCGAAGCGCTCCGCCAGTGCGCGGTAGGCTGCGCGCCGCGCCTGGAAGGCTTCGACCCATAACGCCGCATCGCGCGCTCCGGCGAGTCCGATGCGCCGACGCGCGCCGTCGTTTTCGATCATGTAGTGATCCGGCGGCGGCGCGTGGGTTTCGAGTGGATCGCCGACCTGGATCAGCACGACGTCGCCGTGCGTAGCGAGCCGCGCGAGCGGGGCGGCACTCGCCGGGTCGGTCGCGAAGCCGTCGCTGAGGATCACCACCAGACGGCCGGGCCGCGCGAGGCGGCGCGTGCGTTCGAGCGCTTCGGAGAGCCTCGTGGGTTGTGCATCGTCGCCATGCTGCGCGATGGCATCCCACTCGACCCAGGCGCGCAGGTTGCGCAGTACGCCGCGCGCGGCGCCGGCCGGCCTGACCTCGCCGGTCACACCTGCGCCGAAGCCGAGGCTGCCGACACGCTCGCCGGCGCGCGCCACGCACCACGCGACGAGCGCCGCCGCGCGGGCCGCGGCGACCGACTTGAAACACTGCCGCGTGCCAAAGCGCATGCCCGCGCTGTGATCGATCACAAGCAGCACGCTGCGCTCGCGCTCTTCCTGAAACAGCTTCGTGTGCGGCCGCCCGCTGCGCGCGGTCAGGCGCCAGTCCATGTGGCGGATGTCGTCGCCGGGCTGGTAATCGCGCGATTCGAGGTAATCCATGCCGCGTCCGCGTAGTCGCGAGGTCTGCAGTCCGGCGACCGTGCCACGCAGGCGCCGGCGCGCCGGCACGGCCAGGGCCTCGGCGGCGAAGCGCTGGGCGAGCAGCGGCGCAAGCGTGACCCGCACAGCCGCGTCGTCCGCTACCGCGACGCGCGTCGGATCCGCCGGATTGCGCAGGAGCCGTCGAAGGAACGGGCGCATCATGATCGTCCCGGAAAAATGCTGCCCCGGCCCGCTCAGGGCAGCGGCACGCGGCGCAGCAGTTCGGCGACCACGCGTTCGCCGCGCACGCCTTCGGCCTCGGCTTCGTAGCTCAGCAGGACGCGATGACGCAGCACGTCGGTGGCGACCGCGTGCACGTCCTCCGGCAACACGAAGTCGCGCCCCTCGAGCCAGGCGCGGGCACGCGCGCAGCGGTCGAGCGCGATCGTGCCGCGCGGGCTCGCACCGTAGGCGATCCAGCGCGCGAGGTCATCGCCCCAGCGCGCGGCCTGACGGGTTGCCAGCACGAGTTCGACGAGATAGCGCTCGAGCGCCGGCGCGACGTGCATGCCGAGCACGGCCGCACGCGCCGCGAAGATCTGCGCCTGAGTCAGCAGACGGGGCGGTAATGCGATCTCGTGCAGCTCGGCGCGCGCGCGCGCCTGGGCCAGACGCAGGATCTCGGTTTCCGCCTCGGCATCGGGATAGTCGATGCAAACGTGCATCAAGAAACGGTCGAGCTGTGCTTCGGGCAGCGGATAAGTGCCTTCCTGCTCGATCGGGTTCTGCGTGGCCATCACCAGGAACAGCGCCGGCAGCGGGTGCGTGGTCCGGCCGATGGTCACCTGGCGCTCGCCCATCGCTTCGAGCAAGGCCGATTGGACCTTGGCCGGCGCGCGGTTGACCTCGTCGGCGAGCAGCAGATTATGGAAGAGCGGGCCGCGCTGGAACTCGAAGCGCGCTTCCTGCGGACGGTAGATTTCGGTACCGGTGAGATCCGCGGGCAACAGATCCGGCGTGAACTGGATGCGGTGGAAGTCCGCCTCGATGCGTGCGGCGAGTTCCTTGACGGCCGTGGTCTTAGCGAGGCCCGGGGCGCCCTCGACGAGCAGATGGCCATCGGCGAGCAGCGCGATCAGCAGGCGTTCGACCAGCGCGCGCTGGCCGACGATGCGTTGCGCGAGCGCCGTGCTGAGGCCCTGGAACGCGGCGACGAGGTCGCCGCCCGGTGGCGGAGCGGGTATGTCCATGCGGGATCCGGATTGACGACGGTGCGACGGGCGCTTCGACCACGCCCCAGTGCGAAAGTTTGCCGGATCGCGGATCGTCTTGCCGAGAACTCAGCGGATCCGCAGGGCCTCGTTGACGCTCAGCGGCTTGCCGATCAGATAGCCCTGCGCGAAGCGATAACCCAGATTACCGAGCTGGACGAGCTGCTCCTCCTTCTCGACGCCTTCGGCCACCAGATCGCAGCCGAGGTCGGCCGCCATGCTCGCCACAGCGCGCACGACTGCCAGGCAGCGCGGATCGTCGAGTTGGCGCACGAAGCCTTGATCGAGCTTGATCGTGTCGAAGGCGAGCCGGTAGACGTGGCCGAGGTTGGAATAGCCGGTGCCGAAATCGTCGAGTGCCACGCGCATGCCGGCCGCATGGCAGCGGCGGATGAAATCGGCGACCCGCTCGTAATCGAGCACCAGGCTCTCGGTGATCTCGATCTTCAGCAGCGCCGGATCGAGATGCAGCGCGGCGAGCCGCTCCAGCACGCGGGTATGGAAGCCGGCGTCGGCGAGCTGGCGGCCGGAGACGTTCAGGGCGATGAACGGCGGATCGTCGTCGCCCCGATCGACGAATCGGCGCAGCGCAAGGCAGACCTCACCGAGCACGTATTCGCCAACCGGCAGGATCAACGAAGTTTCCTCGGCCAGTGCGATGAAGTCGGCCGGCGATACCGGGCCGCGCTCGGGATGCGTCCAGCGGGTCAGCGCCTCGAAACCATGGATGCGCCCGATGGCGAGATCGAGGATCGGCTGCAGGCGCACTTCGAGCTGGTGGCGATCGAGCGCCTCGCGCAACTCGTTCTCGAGGCGGATCTTGTCCAGCGCGGCGGCGGGGCTGGCGTTGCCGGCGAGCGGGTTGACCTGTGCACCCATGGCAGCCGCCGTGCCACCGAACTGCGCGAGCGCGGAACGATAGCGGGCGACCTGGCTCAGCAGCAGCGCCCGTACCACCGGATCGGCGTTCTGCAGGCGTTCGCCGAATTGCATGCGATCGATCGGCGTGAGTACGCAATCGGCCAGCGCACGTGCGCTCGCGGTGCGTGGCGAATCGTCGATGACGGCCATCTCGCCGAGCAGGCTGCCCGGGCCGAGCACGCCGAGCACGCGCCGCGAGTCACCCTCGCCGGTCGAGATCTCAACCTCACCGCGTTCGATCAGGAAGGCCGAGGTCGGCGGATCGCCCTCGGCGAACAGCAGGCTGCCCGCGGGAAGTTCGAGGCGGAAGGGGGAAACCACCGCGCGCTCCTGATTGCACTTCGACGGCGGCGAGGATGCTAGCACGCGGGCCGGGCCTGCAAACGACAAGGGCCGCGCGAGGCGGCCCTTGTCGATCCCTCCGCGAGGAGGCTTACGGTCCGAACGCGACGTTACAGGTCTGTGCCTGGCTCATCGAGACGGTGGCCGAGGTCGGCGTCTGCACGCTGCAGGCACCCGAGAAGGTCACGTGGCCGGAGCCCGCCGGATTAGCGCCGACGTTGATCGCCGCATTCACGGTGACGCCCGTGCCGCTCGAGAAGGTACCCGTGCAGGTCTGCGCCGATCCGGCCGGCGGAATGGTGCAGCTCAGGCCCGACGGACTGCTCGTCACGCTGCCGCCGTAGCCGCCCGCCGAGGTCATGGTGACGGTCAGTACCACGTTCGTGGTCGCGCAGCCGGCCGGGGCCGGACTCGTACCCAGCGAGGCCTTGCAGATGTCGTAGCCGGTGATCGTCACTGTCGCCGTCGGCGAACCGCTGGCCGTGGTGAAGGTGCAGGTGCCGCCGCCCGAGCCGTTGACCTGGTTGGTATTCGCTGTGGAGATGTCGGCCGTGGTCTTGCCGGCCGCATTGGTCGTGCCGGGGCCGCTGGTGATCGCGACCGTGGCGCCGCCGGAGGCCGTGCAGGTACCGGTGATCAGCACGCCCGGCACCGGCTGGCCGGACGAGTCGAGCAGGGTCAGGGTCACGGTCCCGCCGCCACCGTAGAAGCCCGACGGATTGGCGATCAGGGCGAGGCCGCCGTTCGGGCTAATCTTCACATCAGCACCCGCTCCACCAAGCGTGAAGCGCACGCCGGCCTGGCTGGCAGATGTGGCGATGCCGTTGGTCGCGACCTGTGCGACGACGCAGCCATCGTAGCTGGTCGCATGATCCAGCGTACCGGCGCCGGCGATGCCGTCCACCTTGCCGTTGCCGACGCCGAGATCGTGGAACGCGAAGCTCGGGAAGGCGCCCAGGATCGGGCTGCCGAGCGCATCGACGGCACACACGGTGACCGGGAAGGTGGTGTTGCCCGGAATCGTTTCGGGGCTCGCCGTCAGCTTCAGCGGTGCGACACCGGGGAACACGTAACCGGCTATGTCGGCGACCTTCTTCACGTAACCGTTGACGTTCGGGCCATCGCCCTGCGCATAGACATAGACGGACTTGCCGAGGCGCGAGACCGGATAGTTCAGCGTCACGGACGCCACACCGGCCTCGTTGGTCACCGCGGAGGCACCGATGTTGCCCTCGGTCGCGCGGCCGATCACGTACGGCAGCACCGAGCCGTAGTCGACGCTGGAACCGGTATCGTCGTTGCGGTTGAACGGTACGGTCACGTTCAGGCTGGTCGCGCTGTTGACGTTCTGCAGAATGCGCACGTTCTCGAGATCGCGGTTGCCGCTGACCAGATCGCCGAACACCAGCAGCGTATCGCCGGGACCGGCGCCGCCGCTGGCGGTGGTGAAGTGGCCGGTCGGCGCGGTGAACAGCGTGCCGCCTTCCTGCGGATTGCCGTCCAGGCCGGCGATTGTGAAGGTGCCCGAGCCCTGATCCGGAAAACCAATCAGCGGCTCATCGATCGAGCCGAAGCGGATCGCGGTACCCGGCACGACCGGGTTGCCCTGCCGGTCGGTGGCGAGCGCGCTGACGGTCAGGCTATAGGTGCCGTCCGGGCTGATCGGGATGGTCTCGCCGGCGGCCGGCGCAGCGCTGCCGGTGACGCGGTTGACGAGGATCGCGTTGGTGACCGGCGAGGTGATGACCAGACTGTAGAGCTTGCCGTCGGAGACGACCACGCTGGCCACCGAGGTCAGCGGATCGCTGATGCCGTTGTCGATGTTGTTGTCGGCCTTGTCGACCGTGGTGCGGATCTGCACGGGCCCTTCGATGGTGCCGGAGTTGTAACCGGCCGCGGCGATACCGGAGATCGTGCGGGTCTTGACCACGGTGCCGCTCTGCGCGGCGCCGCCGGCGCTGACGGCGCTCAGCGTGCCGCTGCCGGCCGGGCCGAGCACCTCGAACTGGATGTTGTTGACCGGCTGCGTGCTGGTACCCGGATTGACGATGTTCTGACCACCGCCATCGCGGACCAGGGCCGAGATCTGCGAGCTGGTCGTGCCGCCCGAACCCTGCAGGTAGACGCTGACCGGGCTGGTGACCATCACCACCGAGGCCGGCAGCGGCGGCGTGGCATTGACCACGTTGAACGTGACCGTCTTGGTGATGTTGGTGGTGGTCGCGGGATCCTGCGCGGTGATCGTCAGCGTCGCCGTACCGGCCACATTGCCGGAGGTGAGGAAGATCGTGGCCACGCCGTTGGTCGCATCGACTGGGCCGCTGCCGAGCAAGATTTGGAATTCGTTTTTGTCGGCGGTCGTCGGATCGTCGAGCGTGGAGAACGCCGCGACCTGCACCGGCGCGATCGCCACGCTGACCTTCTGGCCGATCATCAGATCGCCGTTCGCCTTGCGCCAGGTCACGGTCACCTCGGACATGTACGGCGAGCCCGGGAACGGCAGGATGCCAAGGTTGTTGACCGGCAGCTGGGTCGCCGTCGCGGTCACGGTGAGCGTGCCGCTCGACGGCGGCTCGAAGGCGGAATTGCCGCCACCACCGCCACCGCCGCAGCTCGCCAATCCCAGGCTGAGCAGCAGCGGGCCGAGGAATCTACGCAGGACTTTCATCGGTCTCTCCAATCTCGCAAAACGTATCGGTTCGCCGGGTGCTGGGCGGGCGGACCCTCCTCCCGCGCGGGGCGGCTTATTTGAGGCTTTCGTTCAAAATGCGTGGTGTGACAAAGATCAGCAATTCCGCCTTGCTGTTCTTGCGGCTGTTGTTGCGGAACAGGTTGCCGAGGCCCGGCACGTCGCCGAGGAACGGCACCTTCTTCAGGTTCTCGGTGTTCTGGATCTCGTAGACGCCGCCGAGCACCACAGTCTGTCCGTTATCAACCAGTACCGAGGTGTTGATCTCGCGCTTGTCGAGCTGCGGCACGAAACCGCCGCCGGGGCTCGCGATGTAGTCAGAGATCGCGTCTTTCTTGACGTTCAATGCGAGGAACACGCGGCTGTCGGCAGTGATCGTCGGGGTGACCTTGAGCTCGAGCACGGCATCCTTGAAGGCCACGGTGGACTGGCCGGCACCACCGCCGGAGCCGGCCTGGTAGGTGACGTAGCCGACTTCCTTGCCTTGCTTGATGACGGCTTCCTGCTGGTTGGCGGTGATCACGCGCGGGCTGGAGACGACCTCGCCGCGGCCCTCGGTCTGCGCCGCGGACAATTCGAGATCGAGCAGATAGTCCGCGCCGAGCACGGCGAGACCGAACGAGCCGGCCGGGCTTGCGGTCGGCAGATTAACGTTAAGGCGATTGCCGAGGTTCGGCGTCTTGATGCCGCTGCCCTCGCCACCGGCAGTAGCCACCGGCAGGCCGGTGCTTCCGTTCATGCGGTTGATCAGCGCGTTGTTGGCCATCTGATCGGCGGCGGTCTGGCTGCCGCTCAGGGAAACGACATTGCCGTTCTTGTCCTCGTAGCCGCCGCTGACACCGAACTTGGCCCCGAGCTCGCGCGAGAAATCGTCGCTCGCGATGACGATGCGCGATTCGATCAGCACCTGCTGCACCGCGCGATCGAGGGTCAGGACCAGCTGGCGGATCTCCTTGACCTTGTCCGGCGTATCGGCGACCAGCAGGGTGTTGGTGCGCTCGTCATAGCTGACGCTGCCGCGCGCGGACAGGAAACCGCGACCGTTGCTCGAGCCACCGCCCGCGCCACCCGTGGCACCGCCCTGGCCGCCACCTTGGCGCTGCAGCAGTTCGGCGATGTCCTTGGCCTTGCCGTAGCTGATCGGGATGTACGCGGTCTCGAGCTCGACGCGCTGTTCCATAGCGATGCGCGCGTCCTCGATCGCCTGCTCGCGGTCGGAGATCTCCTTCTGCGGCGCGATCCAGATCACGTTGCCCTTGCGCCGCTTGTCGAGGTTGCGCGCCTGCAGGATCAGGTCGAGCGCTTGGTCCCAGGGCACGTTGATCAGGCGCAGGGTGACGTTGCCCTTGACGCTGTCGGCGACGACAATGTTGAGCTCCGACACGTCGGCGATCAGCTGCAGCACCGAGCGGGTCGGGATGTCCTGGAAGTTGAAGGTGACCCGCGCGCCGGTGTACTCGGGCTCCTCGTTGCGGCCCTTCTTGGCCTTGTCCTCGTCGCGCTTGGGCGCGATCTCGACGACGTATTCGTTGCCGGTCTGGTAGGCGAGCTGCTCGAACGGCGGATTGGCGGCGATCTCGAGCCGCGCGCCATTGCCGCGCACGCGGCTCTCGATCGACTGCACCGGCGTGGCGAAGTCGAGCACGTCCAGGCGCTGCGCGAGCTGGGTCGACAGCTTGGCGTTGTAGAGGTCGAGGATGACCTTGTCGCCCTCGCGCTTGACGTCGGCGGTCGCCCCCTCGTCGGTGAAGCTGACGATGATGCGGCCCTCGCCGCCCTTGCCGCGGCGAAAGTCGATGTTCGACACCGCCGTGCCGCCGAGTGCCGCGGCCTTGGTCGGGTCGTTGCCGACCATCGCGGTGGTCGTCGATGAGCCGGATACGCCGTTGCCGATCGTCACGACCAAGGCGTTGCCGTCGATGCGCTTCTCGTAGCTCGACGGACGCAGCAGGTCGACGACGATGCGCGTGCGTCCCGAGGCCTCGACGGCCGACACGCCACTGGTCGAGCCGGTATTGATGTCGATGTGGCGCTGGCCGGTGCCGTTGCGGGTATCGGGCAGGTCTAGGGCGATGCGCGGCGGCGAATCCGTGGTGAACACCGGCGGATCGGCGACTGGCCCGGCGAGCTTCAGGGTCAGCTCGACCTTGCCGCCGGGCAGCGCGTTGTAGCCGATCTTCTCGAGGACGTTCTCGGCCGAGGCCGTGGCCATCCAGCCCAGGCAGGCGAGGAGCAGCCCGGCACCGCAGCCGGTGCGGATGCGCGGAAGGCCGGAACTGGATGCGGATCCCGGGTAATTGGCAGCTGTCGTGGTCATGAAAGTCACCCCCAACGGGTCCTCTTAGTCAGCCAGTGCGATCGACGCCTGACGCTCCGCCCAACCGCCGGAACCGTTGGCGATCAGCTCGACGAGTTCGATGTGGTCTTCGGCGATGGCGGTGATGCGGCCATAGTTCTGGCCGAGATAGTTGCCCGGACGGACACGGTGCACGACGCCCTCCGGATCCTTGACCAACCCCTCGACGTTCGCTCCCACGCCGAGCGTGCCGGCCATGACGAGACTGTCGAGCGGGAACGATTCCAGCGGTTCGCGCGGCCGGTTCGGATCAGGCTGCGGACCACTGGTGTCCGTGGCCTGACCCTGACGATCTTCCTCCAGGCCCGCACTGAAGGGGTCGCGCACGTCCTGCGCACGGTATTCGAAAGTTTCAAACGTCTTGACGACGGGCAGCGGGTCGATCGGAGCGCCCTTCTTCGCTTTCTCGGCGGCGACCCATTCATCAAGGTCGCTGCGGCCGAGCGTGCAACCGCCGAGAGCCAGCGTGGCGAGCAGGGAAACGAGCACGTACTTGTTGCGCATGGCTCATTTCCCTCCCTTCGCTGCAGGTTTCGGATTGCGGCTGGCTGTGGCGCCTTCCTCTTCCTCCGCATAACGATAGGTCTTGACCGTACCGTCCAGTACCAGGGTGCCGGCTGCCGAACCGCTGCGACCGCTCGGACGCAGGGAAACGTCGTGCATGGTCAGGATCACCACGCGCGGCAGCGAGGCCACGCCGCTGATGAAGTTGCCGAACTGGTGATAGGTGCCGACCATGCGCAGCTGGATCGGCTTCTCGGCGTAGAACTCCTTGACCGCCTCGGGTCCGGGCTGGAACAGCTCGTTCTCGATGCCGGAGGAGAGCGCGGTCTGCGAAATGTCCACGAGCAGTTCCGGCATCTCGGTCTTGCTCGGCAGCTGGCGCAGCATCTGGCGCAGCATGTCCTTCATGTCCTCGAGCTGCTGCTTGAGCGCCGGCAGGTTCACGGCCTTGGCCTGCTTGGTCGCGAACTCGCGCTTGAGCGTCTCTTCCTTCTGCTGGAGGGTCTCCAGCTCGGCCTGCTGGTCGCGAATCTGGAACCACCAGCCGGCGAACGCCAGGATCGCGAACAGCAGCACGCAGAACACCAGCTTGACGCCCTGCGGCCAGTTGCCGGCGTTGTGGAAGTCGAGATTGCGGAAATCGAAATCGCTGCGCTTCATGGCGCCTCCCCCTGCGCATGCGTCGCCGCCGGTGCGGGCGGTTTCGGCGCGGCGGGCGCAGCAGGCGCGGCCGTAGCCGGTGTGACCGCATCGGCCGGCACGCTGCCGGCGTCCTCCGCGTTCTCAGCATCCGCTGGCTTGCGCAGCTTGACGTCGAGTGAGAACACGTACGGCATGCGCTTCTCGTCGCGCTTGGCCTCGGTCTTCTTGAGGTCGGCGCGACCCATCCATTTCGAGGCCTCGAGGTTGCGCATGTAGCTCGCCACACTCGCGTTCGATTGCGCCACGCCCTCGAGGGTCAGCGTGTCGTTGCTCTGCTTGATCTGGGTGAGGCGGACACCCTCGGGAATCGTGCGCACGAGCTCATCGAACAGGTGGACCATCTGCGAGCGGTTCGCCTGCAGCTGCTCGATGACCTGCTTGCGGGTCAGCAGGCGGCTCTTGGTCTTGTCGAGTTCCTTGATTTCCTCGATCTGCTTGTCGACCTTCTTGATCTCTTCCTGCAGGAAAGTATTGCGACCATTCTGGTTCTCGATGCGCGCGTCCATCCACAGCATCGCCGCGCCGAAGGCGACGATCGCCGCCACGGCGGCGGCACCGAGCATGAGATAGAACTCGCGTTCGCGCTGCTTGCGGCGTTCGGCGCGCCAGGGCAGGAGATTGATTCTGGCCATCAGTCGAAGCTCCTCAGGGCCAGCCCGCAGGCGATCATCAGTGCCGGCGCGTCCTGAGCGAGCGACTGCGCCTGCACACGCGAGGACAGCGACATGTTGGCCAGCGGGTTGGCCACCACGCAGGGCACGCCGAGCTGTTCCTCGACCATGTCGGCGACGCCGGCGATCGACGCGCAGCCGCCGGCCAGCACGACCTGATCCACCTTGCTGTACTCGCTGCCGGCGAAGAAGAACTGCAGCAGACGGCTGATCTGCTGGACCATCGCTTCCTTGAACGGCTCGAGCACCTCGATCTCGTAGGACTCCGGCAGGCCGCCTTGGCGCTTGGCAAGACCGGACTCCTCGTAGGACAGGCCGTAACGGCGCATGACCTCGTCGGTGAGCTGCTTGCCGCCGAACACCTGCTCGCGGGAGTAGATCGTGCGCTGGTTGCGCAGCACGATCAGCGTGGTCATCGTCGCGCCGACGTCGACCACGGCGACCACCGCGTCCTTCGGCACGGCGAGCTGGTCGGCGATCAGGGCAAAGGCGTTCTCCATCGTGAAGGCTTCGACGTCGACCACCTTCGCGCTCAGGCCGGCGAGGTCGAGCGCGGCGACGCGCAGGTCGACGTTCTCGGTGCGCGAGGCAGCGAGCAGGACGTTGACCATCTCCGGGTTGTCCTTGACCGGACCGAGCACCTCGAAGTCGA
>CAYYHP010000066.1:0-13386 GCA_964471815.1 uncultured Rhodanobacteraceae bacterium | reverse complement strand
AGAGCCTTCGACTGCACCGGCACGCCGAGCACCGGCACTGCGGTCTTGGCCGCGAGCATGCCGGGCAGATGCGCCGCGCCGCCCGCACCGGCGATGATCGCGTGCAGACCGCGGTCGGCGGCTTCCTCGGCGTAGCGGAACAGCAGATCGGGCGTGCGGTGCGCCGAAACGACGCGGACCTCGTGCGGCACACCGAGCCTCGTGAGCATCTCCACGCCGTGTTGGAGCGTGTCCCAGTCGCTCTTCGAGCCCATCACCACGCCGACGAGCGGCATTTCGGGATCTGGCCGTGTCATTGGTTCGCCTGCCCAAAAAAGCTATTGTAGGCGCAAATCCTGCGACCGTCGGGTCGCGCCGCCCGCACGCTCCCGCAACGCCCATCATGGACAAGCGCCTGCTCGACATCCTCTGCTGTCCGGTCAGCAAGTCTCCGGTACAGCCCCTCACCGCCCGGCAGCTCGATGCACTGAACCGGGCGATCGCCGACGGCACGGTGCAGACCACGGCCGGCCAGCCGGTCGATCGGCCGCTCGCCGCCGGGCTGATCACCCACGACGGCAGGACCGTCTACCGCATCGAGGACGACATTCCGGTCATGCTCGCCGAGGAAGCCATCGGCACCGTCCAGCTGACTGATTTTTCCTGATGCCGTGGTTGCCTGCGGAAGATCCGAGCACGTCCATCCTGGACTGGCCGGCCCGCGCCGAGACCGGCGCTGGTCCGGGCTCGGTCACGCCGCATCGAGCCCCTGTGCGCTCGATGCATGGCGTGCCATGCTTGGCATGCGGAACTCCTATGCTCGTGCGGCGGTTCCCTGCCGGCCCTGTGAACCGGTTCGCACCACCGCAAGGATGGCGGTCTATCCTTGCCGTTGATGCCGTTCCCCGCGTATAGCACCGGCCCATGAATTCGATCGAGAACAACCCCAAGGTCGTCGACTTCGCCCAGCGCGCCGCCGCCGAGCGGAGCAACGCGGACAAGCCCATGGTCGACAAGAACCCACCGGAGAAGCCCGACAGGCCCAGCGCGGAAGTGATCACCCCGCTGCGCACACATGCCTTCAAGCGTCTGGCCGGCCTGGTCACCACGTTGTTCGAGAATACCGACGACGCGCTCTTCGACCTCGCCAACAAGGCCGACAACAACGGGCAGCAGGCGAACTTCTTCGATGCCATGCGCGAGCTGCGCAAGCGGCGCCAAGCCATCGAGACGCGCTTTCAGGAACAGCTCACCCGGCAGTTCAGCGACTTCGTCGCGGGCCGCGGCGTGGCTATGCCCGCCAAGGCAGAGGCCGGTGAGGGCGGCCTGTCGCTGTCGCTCGTCGACGAGCAGGAGCTCGAGGAATCGCTGGCGATCGCGGCGATGGTCGCGAAAACCGAGAACCGCGTGCAGCGCGCGCTGCACGCCCTGAACCAGCGCCTCGCACACGTGCTCGGCCTGCGCGCCGAGGATCTCGCCAACCCGTTCGCGCCTGCACCGATCGCGGAGATGTTCCGTCAGGCGATGACCGACCTGCAGGCGGCGCTCGAGGTCAAGCTGATCGTCCACAAGCTCTTCGATCGCTACGTGATGAGCGGCCTGGATGCGGTCTACGACGAACTCAACGGCCTGCTCGTGCAGGCTGGCGTGCTGCCGCAGCTGCGCGGCGGCATGCCGATGCGCCGGATGGCGCCCGGCGGCGCATCGCGCCCGCCCGGCACCGCAGCCGGAATGGATCCCGGCGCACCGCCAGGCTCCGCCGCGGCCGGCTATCCCGGAACGGCCTACGATTCCGCGGCTGCGGACTTCCAGGCCGGCCTCTACGGCACGCTGCAGGCGCTGCTCGCCGGGCGCCGTACGTCCGACGACTATGCCCTCGGCGGCGGCTATGGCCAAGGCGGGGCCGCTCTACCGGTGTTCAGCGCGACCGAGCTGCTCGCCGCACTCGGCAATCTGCAGAATCAGGCGCTCGCAGCACAGGGCATGGCCGAGTCCGTGCAGCAGGTCAAGGACCAGCTGATCCGCCAGGCCGGTGCCCTGCATGGCGAGGACAAGGCCGGTGTCGCCGGCACCGACGAGGACACCATCGACCTCGTCGGCATGCTGTTCGAGTACATCCTCCAGGATCGCAACTTGCCCGCGCAGATCCAGGCGCTGCTCGGCCGCCTGCAGATCCCGTTCATCAAGGTCGCACTGCTCGACAAGCACCTGTTCGCGCGACGTACCCATCCGGCGCGTCAGCTGCTCGACACGCTCGCCGAGGCTTGCGTGGGCTGGTCGGAAGAATCCGACCGCGATCGCCGGCTGTACGACAAGGTCAGGGAGGTCGTCGAGACCCTGCTCAAGGACTTCGTGGATGACCTCGGCATCTTCGACCGCCTGCGTGTTGACTTTGAAGCGTTCGTGGAAGCCAACAAGCGGCGCGCCGAACTGGCCGAGCAGCGCGCCGCCGAAGCCACCCGCGGGCGCGAGAAACTGCTCGCCGCACGCCGCACCGCGGCGCGCGAGATCCTGCAGCGCATCGAGGCGCAGGCGCCGCCGGAACTGATCCGCAACCTGCTGTCACGGCCATGGGCGAATTACCTCGTACTCGTCGTGCTGCGCCAAGGCGAAGGCTCCGAGGAATGGACCGCCGCCCTGCAGTTCGTCGACGAGCTGCTCTGGAGCGTGCGACCGAAGGCCGACGCGGCCGAAAAGACGCGTCTGCGCGGCCTGCTGCCGAGCATCGAGAAGCGTCTGCGCCATGGTCTCGCCACCGTGGCGTTCGACGAGCACGACATGCGCCGCCTGATGCAGCAGATGAACCAGCTCTACCAGAGCCTGCTCGGCGAGGCCCCGGCAGCGGCTGCGAGTGAAGTGTCTGCGGAGGCCGCGTCCCTGTCGGCGCCGATTCCCGAGACCGGCGGCGAGAACGTGCTCGCCGCGCTCGAGGAGGACAACGCACCACCGCCCGAGTCCGTCGATCCGCGCACCGAACTGCAGGTCCGCGAACTGAAGGTCGGCACCTGGATCGAGTTCCGCGATGCCCAGGGCAATACCGAGCGAGCGAAGTTGTCGTGGATCAGCCCGATCAGCGCGAAATACCTCTTCGTCAACCGCAAGGGCCTCAAGGTCGCCGACAAGAGCGCCGCACAGCTCGCCGTAGAGCTGGCCTCGGGACGCGCCGCGGTGCTGGAGGAGGTGCCGTTGTTCGACCGCGCGCTCGACGCAATCGTCGAGCGGCTGAAGGCCAACCAGGCGACCCGGCCCGGTACGCCGTCGCCTGCGGCGGGCTGAGTCCGAGGCGACGTCCGGACCAATGGCGCTGACCGGCATCGCGCCGCCTGATCCGACGATCGTGCGCGAGGACGTACGACGCGCCCTCGCCGAGGATCTCGGCAGCGGCGATGCGACCGCCGACCTGCTCGCCGCCGGCGCGCGCGCCGAGGCCGCCATCGTCACGCGCGAGTCCGCCGTGTTCTGCGGGCGTGACTGGGCCGAGACGTGCTTCCGCATGCTCGACCCCGACGTGCACATCGACTGGGAAGCCGCCGACGGCGAGGCCATCGCCGCGGGCCAGCGGCTCGCCCGGCTCGCCGGCCGCGCGCGAGCCCTGGTCAGCGCGGAGCGCAGTGCGCTGAACTTCCTGCAGACGCTGTCCGCGACCGCGACCGCGACCGCCCGTCACGTCGCCGCCGTGCGCGGTACGCGCACGCGCATCCTCGACACGCGCAAGACCCTGCCCGGCCTGCGTCACGCACAGAAGTACGCGGTGCGCTGCGGCGGCGGTACGAACCATCGCATCGGCCTGTATGACGCGATCCTGATCAAGGAGAACCACGTCGCCGCGGCCGGCTCGCTCGGCGCGGCGGTCGCGCAGGCGCGCGCGCGGCATCCGACGCTGCTGCTTGAGGTGGAAGTGGAGGACTTCCGCGAGCTGCACGAGGCGATCGCAGCCGGCGTGGACCGCATCATGCTCGATGACTTCCCGGACGAGGATCTGCGCCGTGCCGTCGCCGAGGTGGCCGGTCGCGTGCCGCTCGAGGTGTCCGGCGGCGTCGATCTCGACCGGCTGCGCGCGATCGCCGAGACCGGCGTGGACTTCGTCTCGATCGGTGCGCTGACCAAGCACGTCCACGCCATCGACCTGTCGATGCGCGTGACGGTGGCCGCCTGACCGACTGCCGGATGACGAACTCCGCGGCGGCATTCTCCTCCGCCGCGTCCACTTGCACGGTCCCGGCGGTCATGCGCGAGCCGGCAGTGCCGTTCCCGATCCCGCAGCGGGCGCGGTCCTGGACCCTCGACGTGGTGCGCCCCGTCCGGCCGCCAGATTGCGCAGATCGGGATGCGGGCGCCGTCATTCGCATCCGACAGCGCGCAGCACATGCCCGCGCCGTCGAATGCTTCAGAACATGCCGAAGTGATACGCCGCGGCCGCCGCGAGCAGCAGCAGGCCAACACCGATGGCGATCCACAGGCCGGCACCGACGCCCGAACCGGCGGGTTTCGCGGGCGCAGCGGCGGCGGCTGGTGGTCTGGCCGACTCCATGCTCGGCGACATCAGGATGAAGCGCACCGTATCCAGGCGCAGTTCCTCGCCGGGCCGCAGCAGCCCGTTGTGGATGCGCTTGTCGTTGATGAACGTACCGTTCGCCGATCCGAGATCTTCGACCATCACGCCTTCCGGCGTGACCTGCAGGCGCACGTGCTGGCGCGAGATCTCCTCGACCGGCACCGGGATGTCGCAGTCCGTCTGGCGCCCGACGGTCATCGTGCCAGCGAGCGCGAAGTTCTTGCCGAAAGTCGGACCGGATACGCCACGCAGGATGTACTTCGGCAGGGTCTGGCGGATGCGCGTGCGGCCGTCGTCGCCATCGCCGAGCAGCGGACGCGCAGCGCCCGGCGCAGCCGGCATGACCACGGCGACCTGGCAGCCGACCTTCGCGAACAGCAGCAGGTCGCCGGATTTCAACGGCGCCTCCTGACTCACCTGGCGGCCGTTCAACAGCACCACGTTTTCCGGCGCCGTGACGTACACGCTGGCCTGGAAGCCGCGCAGCCGGATCTCGCAGTGGTTCAGGGCGATGCCCGGCGCGGCGAGCATGACGCGGCAGTCGGCACCGGTGCCGACGGCGTTCACGCCATCCTCGAGCATCACGGGTTCGTGCTCGCCGTTGGGAAAGGTGAGTTTCAGCTTCACGCGCCACTCCGCTCGTCGTTCAGGGGTTGTCGAGGTCGCGGACCACACGCAGACCGATGCTGTTGGCGGCAGTGTCACCGCCATAGGTGTCCGCGTAGTCGGGCGGCTCCTTGTCGGCGGGCGACAGCCAGGCGCGTCCGCGCACGGTATGGTCGCGACAGTTTGCAGCGGCGCGCGCGCAGCCTTCGATCCATTCGCGCACATTGCCGTCGATATCATAAACGCCGCTCGGTGCTGGGCCATAGCGACCGATCGGCGCGGTGCTGGCCAGACTCGCACCGCAGCCGCCCGGAGCGTGGCCACCGTTCGTGGAGCGGGCATCGGGTTCGACCCGGCTCGTGCCGCGGCAGGCAGCGGAAACGGCGCCCTGCGCGAGTCGGTCCCATTCCGCGGAGGTCGGCAGCCGGTAATGCCGGCCGGTCTGCGCCGACAGCCAGCGTGCATATGCGGCGGCCTCGTCCCAGCTGATGCAGACCACCGGGTGGTCCTCGCCCTGGGCGATGTCGGGGGCCTGCCAGTCGCGCTTGCGCGAGGTGCGGAACAGCGATTCACGGTCACGGCAGGCCGGCGGCTTCGCGGCAAATTCGCGTGCGCCGGCCTCGCTCCAGAAGCGCCGGAATTCGGCGCGGGTGATCTCGAAGCGTCCCGCGGCGAGAGGCGCGCCGGGCAGCACGACCATCTCCGGGCCCTCGCCGCCGCCAGCCAGCGCATCGCGGAACGCATAACCCGGTGCACCGATCGCGGCGAGCCTGTCGATCCCTTGCGCGGCGGCCTCGTTGTGCGCATCGAGCGCCAGCACACGCTGGTAGGCCGCTCGAGCGGCCGGCTTGTTCCAGGCCTTCGCGGCACGCACGGCCTCGGCCAGCCATGGAGAGATGGCCGCCGTACGGCGTGCGGCGACCTCGTCGGCGACCGGCCTGGCCTCGGGCGTCAGCGCGGCGACCTCGAGCGCACGCTCGTAATGCTGGCCGGCGAGCGCGACGTCGTTCGCGGCGAGCGCCTTGTCGGCGAGCCCGAGATAGGCGCGCGCGGTTTCGACCAGACCCTGGCGGGCCGACTTGTCGCGCGGATCGATGCGCAGCGCGAGACGGAATCGCTCGAGCGCATTCGTGCCCGGCGGCGTGGTGTAGCGCTGCGCGGCGAGATCGACGCGACCCAGGCGGACGAGTTCCTGCACGGGATCGCGCACCGTGGGCAGGCTCGCGGCATCGAGCGGCACTCCGCCCGCATCGGCCGGGATCCCAGCAGCCGTCACGTCGTCCGGGCTGCCCATGTCGGCCGCACCCCGGTTCGCCGTGTCCGGCGGCGCCGGTTCGTGCGCGGTGCCGGATGGCGATGCCGACACGGGGGGCGGCACCGCGGGCGGCAATTCGGCCGAATCGGAAGAGGGCGGCCTGAGTGCGGCGACCACGCCGGCCCCGGCAAGCAGCGCGCCGATCGCCAGCGGGGCGAGCCAGCGTCGGCGCGTGGGTGCCGCGGGCAGGGTCGGCAATGGCGACACGGCACGCAGGGGCACGGACGCTGCGCGCGGCACGGCCGGCTGCCTGGGCGGCGATTCGGCATGCGTCGGCACCGGCTCCGCAGCGGCGGGTACATCGAGCGGCGCGGGCGGAACTTCCGTGAGCGCGGCGAGGAATTGCGGGATGTCCGCGTGACGCTGTGCCGGATCCTTGGCGAGTGCGCGGTCGATCAGCGGTTGCCAGTGCGCAGCCCGCGCCGGCAGGCGCGGGATCGGCTCGAAGACGTGCGCATAGGCCACCGCGAAGCCATCGTCGCCGTCGTACGGCGGGCGCCCGGTCAGGCCGTACCAGGCGAGCACGCCGAGGCTGTAGATGTCGGAGCGCACGTCCACGTCGCCGCCGCGTGCCTGCTCCGGACTCATGTAATGGGTCGTGCCCACGGCGAATCCGGCGCTGGTCATGCGCGTGGCCTGATCGGCGGCGAGCGCGATGCCGAAGTCGGTCAGCACCGGATTGCCGTTGGCATCGAACAGGATGTTGCCCGGCGCCACGTCGCGATGCACATAGCCGCGCTGGTGCGCATAGCCGAGCGCCGCGGCGATGCTCGACAGGATGCGGCGGAGTTCGTCCTCGTCGAGACCCTGCGCCACGCGCGTGGCGAAATCGCCGCCGGGCAGATACTGCATCGAGAAATAGTGGATTTGGCTCGCGGTCACGCCGACGTCGAACACCTGCACGATGTGCGGATGCGACAGCGACGCCAGCATGCGCGCCTCCTGCAGGAAGCGGCGCGTGAAGGCGGGATCGGCCGCGAGAGCCGGCGCCATGATCTTCAACGCCACCTCGCGCTCGAGCGAGGTCTGCACGGCGAGGAAAACGCTCGCCATGCCGCCCTGGCCGATTTCACGCTTGATGTCGTAGCCGGGAATGTCGATCACGGCCACATCGTTCCCCCGCGGTCGATGCTGCATTGCGATTCTAGCGGAAGCCCATGCCGCACTGGTCGTCGATTGCGACACGATCGTGGCGCGGCGCCGTGCCGCGCCGATACGGAACCGATCGCCAGGCCTGCCGGGAAACGGCAAGTGCCGGCCCGACGGGATGCTGGCACCGCCGACACACGGCGCCGGCACGCCGGATGGCCGTCCGCTTGTGCTTGACGCGGCATGCCACCACACTGCATGCATGCTCGGAACGTTGCTGTTCGCTTTCCTGCTCGTCGCCGTCGTGCTGCTCTGGCTGGACCATCTCGGCGCCCGCGAGCGTGCTCAGGCGCTCGGCCAGCGTCTGTGCGCCGAAGCCGGCGTGCAACTGCTCGATCAGAGCGTGGCGCTGCGGCGCATCGACCTGATGCGGGATGCGGAGGGGCGTCTCGGCCTGCGCCGCTGGTATGGCTTCGAACTGAGCACCGACGGCACCGACCGGCATCGCGCGAGCCTGCGCATCGCGCATGGACGGCTCGAGGAGTTCAGCATGCCGATCTTGCGCGAGCGGATGACCTCCGGCCAGGTCGTGCTCGGCGATCCCGGGAACGGCTGAGCGAGCCGCATCGCCGATGACTGCGCACGACCCGCCCGTCCTCGTTCCGCCAGAGAACGCACCGGCGATCGGCATGAATTACAGCCAACCTATCCGGCACCTTGTCCTCTCGAGCGCAACGCGATGAAGCAACTCCTGTCCGGCGTGATCCTCATGCTCATTCTGTGTGGCGGCTGCACCAACCTCGAGCAACCCTGGCGCGAACAGAAGCTGCCATCGGGGAAAGCGGTGAAAGTCACGCTCTTTCAGCTCGTCTGGGGTGCGGAACACGATGAGCGGCGCCCGAATGACGATTGTCTCGCCCTCGAATTCGTGATGACAAATCCAGCCGCGGATGCCGATGCACGCGAAGCGGAGGCTCTCGACGTCTTCGAGCTGGTGCGCCCGGTATCGGAGCAATGGGGTTTCCGCACCGCCTCGCTAGCCGGCTTCCAGAGCACGCGACGCAAGGGGGCCTACGACCTCTACTCGTTTCGCCGGAATGCGGACGGAAGCTGGTCACACCAGCACAGCCAGGCAAAGGTGTTCATCGACGACTGAGTCATGGTGACCAGTGGAGGCGGCGCCCCGCATGCCGCCTATGGCGGGACGATTCGTGCGGCGCGCGCCCGTGACGGCCCGGTGTGGTTCCGCGGATTTCGTGCGTTGTCCGGGCATGCCCGACATCCCGGATCAGGCCGCGTACACGGCCGCCCGAGGCAGGGCCGCGGCGTTACTTGATCACGCGCAGATGTCCACCCTTCTTCGGCACTTCCGGCTCCGGCTCGGGCGGCGGCGGAGCGGACTCGGCTTGGAACATCATACCCTGCCCGTTCTCCTGCGCGTAGATGGCGAGAACCGCTCCGATCGGCACCTCGACCAGCTGACTGACGCCGGAGAACCGAGCATGGAAGCGTACGGAATCCTGGCCCATTTCGAGCTGGACGACGGCTCGCGTGGCGATGTTCAGCACGATCCGCCCGTCCTTGATGGCGTGCACCGGCACCAGCACACCGGGCAGCGAGGCATCGACCAGCAGATACGGCGTCAGGCCGTTGTCGCTGATCCATTCGTAGATCGCCCGCAGCAGATACGGACGGTTGGACGTCATTCGGATGGCCGTGGTCACGCCGGCAAGCTCACTCGCGCAGGGCTCTCTCTTCCGGCGTCAGGCTGCGGCTGAAACCGGGATTGCGGAAGATGCGCTCGCCGTAGTCGGTGATCGGCGCCGCCTCGCGCGGCAGCGAGACGCCGAGACTCGGCAGACGCCAGATCAGGGGAGCCAGCGCGCAGTCGGCCAGGCTTATCTCGGTATTGAGGAAGAACTTCGCCGCCTTGAACAGTGGCAGGGCCGCGATCAGCCCCTCGCGCAACTGCCGGCGCGCGCCCTCGGCCGCCTTCGTGCTGCCGGCGGCTTGTGCGGCGAGCGGTAGCCATTCCTTCTCCACCCGCACGATCGCCAGCCGCACGCGGGCTCGTGACAACGGATCGACCGGCATCAGCGGCGGATGCGGGTAGCGTTCGTCGATGTACTCGCAGATGACGCCCGTGTCGTACAACACGAGGTCGCGATCGACGAGGGTCGGCAGGCTGCCATAGGGATTCAGATCGAGCAGATCCTCGGGGGGCCGTGCCGGATCGGCGATCACGAGATCGTAGGTCACGCCCTTGGCTGCCAGGACCAGACGCACCCGATGGCAGTGGACGCAGTCACGGCTGGAATAGAGGGTCAATACGGTGCGCGAACGAGCACTCACGGCCATGTAGTCTCCCTTGCCCCGCCGACGTCGCAACCCGCACTGCGGCCGTCCACGCCGAATCTACTACGCATGGGCGGTCACGCCTAGCGGGCTGCGCCAGGCAGGAAGGGAGGACAGGGTGTTCCCACACCGGCGCCGCGGATCGTCGCCGGCCGTCCCGCCCGGTTCGCGCCGGGCGGGCGGCCCGGATTCAATGGACGTCGCGCCAGTACTCGCGCTTGAGCAGGTAGGCCAGGAAGGTGAACAGGCCGAGGTAGGCCAGCACCCACAGACCTAGCTTCTCGCGCTTGAGCGCCACCGGCTCGCCGACGTACTGCAGGAAGGCGGTGATGTCGCGTGCGGTCTCGTCGAACTGCTGTGCGGACTGGCTGCCGGCCGCGACGAGGCTGAAGCCCGTCAGGCACTTGCCCTCGATCTCGGTCTGCCCGTGCGGACAGGCCTGGTCGACGCCTTTGGCGTCCTTCGGCTTCGGCTCGAACGCAGCCGCCTGCGTGCCCTGCAGCTCCCAGAGCACGTTCGGCATCGAGACGTTCGGGAATACCGAGTTGTTCCAGCCGAGCGGACGCGCCGGATCGACGTAGAACGACTTCAGGTAGTTGTAGATCCAGTCCGGCCCCTTGGCGCGTGCCTCGAGCGAGAGATCCGGAGGCGCCTTGCCGAACCATTTCTGCGCATCGGCCGGCGGCATGCTGGAAATGACCACCTCGCCGAACTTGCCACCGGTCGTGTTGAGGTTCTGCATCACCTGCTCCTCGGTCAGCCCGAGGTCCTCGGCGATGCGCGAATAGCGCACGTACTTCAGCGAGTGGCAGCCGACGCAGTAGTTGAAGAACATCCGCGCACCGCGCTGCACGGCCGGGATGTTGTCGGGCCGCGTATTGGCCGGCGGCAACGTACCGCCCTCATTGGCGAAGGCCGGGATGCTGCCGGCGAGCACGGCGACGAGGACGAGGCCGAGCTTGTTCATGGCTTGCTTAATCATGCATCGTCACCCGTTCCGGCACCGGCTTGGTGGCGTCGATCTTGGTCCACAGCGGCATGCTGATGAAGAAGACAAAGTAATAGAACGTCAGCACCCGGCCGATGAGGGTCTCGACCGGATCGGTGCCCGGACCCGCGCCGATCTTGCCGAGCCAGACGAAGGCGAAGGCGAACAGCGCCAGCGCGATCTTTGAAATCCAGCCGCGGTAGCGGATCGACTTCACCGGGCTGCGATCGAGCCACGGCATGAGGAACAGCAGAGCGATCGCGCTGAACATCACCAGCACGCCGCCGAGCTTGGAGGGCACCACACGCAACATCGCGTAATACGGGGTGAAGTACCAGACCGGCTTGATATGCGCCGGCGTCACCAGGCGGTTCGCCTCGACGAAGTTGTCGTGTTCGAGGAACCAGCCGCCGACGGTCGGCTCGAAGAAGATCACCAGGCTGACGATGATCAGGAATACGCCGACGCCGACCAGATCCTTGACCGTGTAGTACGGATGGAACGGAATGCCGTCGGCCGGCTTGTGCGGATCCCAGCGATTGCCCTTCGGGCCCTTCTTGATCTCGACGCCGTCCGGGTTGTTCGAGCCGACCTCGTGCAGCGCGGCGAGATGCAACACGACCAGCAGCAGCAGCACCAGCGGCAGCGCGACGACGTGCAGTGCGAAGAAGCGGTTGAGTGTCGCGTCGGCCGGCAGGTAGTCGCCCATGATCCATTCGACGAGCTGGTCGCCGACCACGGGTATCGCGCCGAACAGCGAGATGATGACCTTCGCGCCCCAGAACGACATCTGGCCCCACGGCAGCACGTAGCCCATGAAGGCTTCTGCCATCAGCGCGAGGTAGATCAGCATGCCGAGCAGCCAGACTAGCTCGCGCGGCTTCTGGTATGAGCCGTAGATCAGGCCGCGGAACATGTGCAGGTAGACGACGATGAAGAACGCCGAGGCGCCGGTCGAGTGCATGTAGCGGATCAGCCAGCCCCACTCGACGTCGCGCATGATGTACTCGACCGAGTCGAAGGCTTCCTTCGCACTCGGCTTGTAGTTCATCGTCAGGAAGATGCCGGTGACGATCTGGTTGACCAGCACCAGCAGCGCGAGTGAGCCGAAGTAGTACCAGATGTTGAAGTTCTTCGGCGCGTAGTACTCCGACATGTGCTTGCGGTACACCGGCAGCAGGCCCGGCGTCCGCTCGTTGAACCACTCACACATGCCGCCCCAGGCGCGGGAAATCGCGTTCGCCATCATGCGGCTCCTTCAGGATTGACGCCGATCACGAGCGTCTTGTCGCCGTCGGCGAAGTGGTACGGCGGCACCTTCAGGTTGGAAGGTGCCGGCACGCCGTTGTAGACGCGCCCGGCCATGTCGAAGCGCGACTTGTGGCATGGACAGAAGAAGCCGCCCTTCCACTGGTCGTCGAACGGTTCAGGCTTGAGTTCGCCGAAGAACATCGGCGAGCAGCCGAGATGCGTGCAGATGCCCACCATCACGAGGATCCCGGGCTTCAGCGAGCGGTACGCATTCTGCGCATAGCCCGGCTGCTGCTCGGCGTTCTCGGACTTCGGGTCCTTGAGGCGCGGGTCCTGGCTCGGCAGCGCGTCGAGCTGTTCCTTGCTGCGATGGACCACCCAGATCGGCTGGCCGCGCCACTCGGGGACGTTGCCGCCGACGGTCAGCATCTGGCCGACCTCGAGTTTGGAAATGTCCACCATGATCGGCGCACCGGCCGTCTTGGCCCGGGCACTCGGCAACCACGACTTGATGAAAGGCACTGCCGCAGCGGCCACGCCCGCACCGCCGACGACCGCAGTCGTGGCCGTGAGGAAGCGGCGGCGGCCCTTGTTGACGCCTTCGTTCGCCATCCGGCTCTCCGATAGGTGATGCTGGAACAGATTCGGGTATGCCGGGCAGCGCCGGATGCGGACATCAGCGGCGGCGCGGGTTTCGGGCATCCCCAGGAATCGTGCTAGTTTATCTGTACGCCGGACAAGGCACAATCAAACCTGCGGTGTTTTTCCACGCTGCGCGGCGCTGTGCCGCGCCCTGCGCGCGAGGGCCCGACGATGCCGTTGCGGCGAATCTTCCGGCATGCCGGAACCACATCACGAACCCAGCCGGCACGCCGGGCTCCGCGTCGCCGCCGCGATCGCGCACGCGCCTCGCGGCGGGCCTGGCAGGCACCCGGGCCTGCCAGCCTCCCGACCCGCGCATGAAGTCCCTGAGCCGCACCCTCGCCTTCGTCATGCAGTTCGCCACGCTCGGCCTGGCGATCGCCTTCGTCGTCACGCGCCTGTGGCCGAACGTGGGCGCGCGTCTGCGCGGCGAGCCCGGCGCCACGGCGAGTCCGACCGTCGCCACGTCCGGCGGCGACACCCGCCCGGCACCCGCCGAACAGCCCATTCCGACGGTCCGCGAGCAGGGACCGGTCTCGTATGCCGAGGCGGTTGCCCGCGCCGCACCGGCCGCTCGTGCTGACCCACCGCGGGCGCGTGGTCGCG
>CAYYHP010000065.1:0-13423 GCA_964471815.1 uncultured Rhodanobacteraceae bacterium | reverse complement strand
GCACCTCGTCCGGCTCGCGCCGCGACCAGATCGCCACGCCGCTGTAACCCTTCTTCGTGATCGCATCGCGGTAGAAGCAGTGATGCCCGTCCGGACGGAACGCCGGATCGGCGAGCTGCGCCTCCTGCGCCTTGGTTTCCTGCAGGCACAGCACCTCGGCGTCCTGCGCGCGGAACCAGTCGAGGAAACCCTTGCTCGCGGCCGAGCGGATGCCGTTGGCATTGAAGCTGATAATGCGCATGGATAGACAGAGAAGTGGGGAACAGATACCGAGGGAACAGCTCTGCGGACTCGGCTTCCGGCTTCCGGACAGCCTACCCTATCCACGCCGGCCGCGGGTTCCTGTCTGATGCATGCCCATGCGGACCGGCCGCGCCTACAATCCGCGCACCGCTTGTCCGAGCCCCATCCATCCCGCTGCCCCTCGACCACCGACCATGCAGGACCACCAGCGCGATTTCCTGGAACTCGCCCTCGCCCGCCGCGTGCTGCGCTTCGGCGAATTCACCCTCAAGTCCGGACGGATCAGCCCGTACTTCTTCAACGCCGGGCTGTTCGACTCGGGAGACGCGCTCGAACGTCTCGGCCGCGCCTATGCGGCGACCGCGCAAGCCTCCGGATTGGCCTTCGACATGCTGTTCGGTCCGGCCTACAAGGGCATACCGCTGGCCACGGCGATGGCCGTCGCACTCGCCCGGGAGCACGGCCGCGATCTGCCGGTCACGTTCAACCGCAAGGAAGCGAAGGCACACGGCGAGGGCGGCATGCTGATCGGCGCGCCGCTCGCCGGACGCGTGCTGATCGTCGACGACGTGATCACCGCTGGCACGGCGATCCGCGAGTCGCTCGGCCTGATCCACGCGCATGGCGCCACGCCAGCCGGCGTGCTGATCGCACTCGACCGTCAGGAGCGCGGCCAGGGTGCGCTGTCGGCCGCCCAGGAGGTCACTGCCGAATTCGGCATTCCGGTCGTTGCGATCGCGCGGCTTGCGGAACTGCTCGCGCTCGCCGCCGAGCGGCCGGAACTCGCGGCGGAATGCGATCGGCTCGAGGACTATCGTCGCCGCTACGGCGTCTGAGCCGGTCGCCGGCCGGCACCCTGGTGCCTGGAAACGGTGCGCTGCACGGCCCATCGCCGGGCCCGGCACTTATACTGTCCGGTCGGAGGTTCCCATGCGCCCGATCATCCGCTGCATCAGTCTGACCCTGCTGCTCGTCGCCGCATCCGGCGCCGGCGCCCAGGACAACGGCAAGCGTGTCCGCTACAAGTGGAAGGACGCGGAAGGCGCGCTGCACATCGAGGATTCGATTCCGCCCGAAGCGGCGAAGCTCGGTTACGAGGTCCTCGGCCCGAACGGCACGGTCGTGCGCCGTGTCGAACGCGCGCGGACCGAGGAGGAGATCGCCGCCGCACGTGAGGCGGCGGCGCGCGAGGTCGAGGAAAAGAAAAAGGCGACCGAACAGGCCAGCCGCGACGCGCAGATGATCGCCGCCTATCCGACCGAGGACGATCTGCTCAAGGCGCAGCAGTCGCAGCTGACCATGATCAATCAGAGCATCGATACCGCGAGTTCGGGCGTGAAGAACCAGGAGAAGAGCCTCGAGGAACTGCTCGGCCATGCCGCCGAGCTCGAGCGCCTAGGCAAGCCGGTGCCCGCGAACATCCAGCAGCAGATCGCCGGTCTGCGCAAGGGCATCGCCGAGCAGAAGGCCTTCATCGAGCGGCGCACCGCCGAGCGGGCGCGGATGCAGGCCGAATTCGAGGCGCAGACCGCGCACTACCGTGAGGTGAAGGCGCGCACCGACGGCGAGCGCAACCAGCGACCGGGCGACACGCACTGAGCCCGCCGCGGTCGGCGGGCTCCCGCAGCGCCCCGGCCGCGACGTCGATCGTCACGCACGGGAACGTGCGAAGACTTACCGCAGCCGCCGGCCCGCCATGGGACCCGGCAAATGGAGCTCGTATGGTGGCAACCAGCGGAGCCGGGTGCCGCCAGCCGTTCAGAACGGCAGCTTGAGCGCGGGATCGAGAGCGAGGAGCTGCTTGCGGTAGACGTCCTGGATGCGCCGGAGGGCGGCCTCGTTGTCCGCATCGAAACGCAACACGAGCACCGGCGTGGTGTTCGAGGCACGCACCAGACCCCAGCCATCGGACCAGTCGGCGCGCACGCCGTCGATTGTGGTCACGCGCGCGCCCTCGAAGCTCGCCCGCTCCTTGAACCGCTCGATGAAGCGGTAATGCTCGCCTTCCGCCATCGCGATCTTCAGCTCCGGCGTGGACACGCCCTTCGGCAGCTCGGCGAAGATCGCTCCGGCATCGCGTCCGTCGAGATCGCCGGCGAGGATCTCCATCAGCCGTGCCGCGGCATAGATGCCGTCGTCGAACCCGTACCAGCGTTCGCGGAAGAAGAAGTGGCCACTCATCTCGCCGGCGAGTTCCGCATCGGTCTCGCGCATCTTCGCCTTGATCAGCGAATGTCCGGTCTTCCACATGATCGGGCTGCCACCGTGCTTCAAGATCATCGGCTGCAGATGACCGGTGCACTTCACGTCGTAGATGATCGAGGCGCCCGGGTTGCGGGACAGCACGTCGATCGCGAACAGCATCAGCAGCCGGTCGGGGAAGATCACCTCGCCGGCCTTGGTGACCACGCCGAGGCGGTCACCGTCGCCGTCGAAGGCAAGGCCGAGATCGGCATCCATGCGCTTGACCGTGAGGATCAGGTCCTGGAGGTTGTGCAGGTCGGACGGGTCCGGATGATGGTTCGGGAAGGTGCCGTCGACCTCGCAGTATAGCGGCAGCACTTCGCAGCCGATGTCCTGCAGCACGGTCGGCGCGATCGCGCCGGGCACGCCGTTGCCGCAATCGACGACGACGCGCAGGCGCCGGTCGATCTGGATGTCGCCGCTGATGCGTTCGATGTAGTCCTGCTTGACGTCGATGACCTGCAGGCCGCCGTTGCCCTCGGTGAAGCGGTTCTCGGAGATGCGCGCGAACAGCTCCTGGATCGCGCTCTCGGCGAGCGTCTCGCCACCGACCACGATCTTGAAGCCGTTGTAGTCGGGCGGATTGTGGCTGCCGGTGACGGCCACGCCGGAGCCGGTGTTGAGGTGATAGGTCGCGAAGTACACGACCGGCGTCGGCACTTGGCCGACGTCGATCACATCGCAGCCCGCCGCGCGCAGACCCTCGATCAGCGCAGCCGAGAGCTCCGGACCCGACAGGCGTCCGTCACGGCCGACGACGATCTCGCGCAGGCCGCGCTCGATGACCTCGCTGCCGATCGCGCGGCCGATCAGGCGCGCGACCTCGGTCGTCAGCGTACTGCCGACCACGCCGCGGATGTCATAGGCGCGGAAGATGCTGCGGTCGATGCTGACCGGGCGCGCAGGCGCAGCCGGCGTCTTTGCCGCGGGTGCTGCCGCCCCCGTCGTGGTGCGCGATGCGAGTGAGCTGGTGGTGCGGGCGGCGGGCGGCGGCACGGGCATCTTCTTCATGGCCTCGGCGAGAGTGGAGTGATCCTCGGTGAGGCCATGAAGAAGATGCAGCGCGCGCAGGCCGGCCTCAATGCCGACGTGGCGCAGCCAGAGCAGGCCGAGCCCGCCGATCAGGCCGATGCCCGCGAGGGCGAGCAGCAGCAGGAAATGATGCGGACCGACGATGAACAGATCCGGTTGCAGAGCGACGACGCGGAAGTTGCTGCCCTCGATTTGCCGGCCGGCATCGCCGCGGCGCATCGCTGCTTCCTTGTCCCCGACCAGGTCGACGACCAGGTCGTTCTCGCCGCCCGGCCCCTGGCGCAGCTCGAGCCGCCCGCCGGAAAGCTCGGCCTTGTGGAATGACTCGGTCAACGGCGTCATTGGCAAGGCGGCCCAGACATAGGCGAGCACGCGATCGCCGGCCTTCACCGTCTCCACGATCGACAGCACGCGCTGGCCCTTGCCCGGCAGCGACTGGATCGGCGCACTGCCGGCGTTCATCGCCTTCAGCAGCTGGGCCGCCTTGGCATAACCGAACTTGCGCAGGTCGCTGGCGATGACCTCGTTCATGCCCGCACCATACAGCTCGACATCGAGCGCACCGGGCAAGGCCTTGCGGAAGGCGGCGATGGCTGCCTCGCGGTCGACGCTGGCCGTATCGTCGCCGCCGAGCGCCGCGATGACATCCGGTGCGGCAGCCGCTTCCTGGACGCATGCCTGGGTCTGGCCGACGAGCCGCACCAGCGCCGCGCTGCGTTCGATGCGGTAGCGTTCGAGGCGTACGCGCGTGTCATCCTCGCGCAACACCAGCCAGGCCTGCCAGCCGAAGAACGCGCTCGACAGCAGTAGCAGGGTCGCGCCGGCGAGCGGCAGCAACACCTTCCAGTCCGGACGCAAGGCAGGCAACGCCAGACGTCGTGCCGGCCTGGCCGGAGCGGCCGCATCGGCCGGGCGGGAAGTCATGGGTCGATTCTCCGTCTCGTCATGCTCGGCGCAGGGCGCCGTTCACACCGTTCCCGACGAGCCGAAGCCACCCTCGCCGCGTTCGCTGGCAAGGAACGACTCGACCACACGCAGGGCGGCGCGGGCGATCGGCAGGAACACCAACTGCGCGATGCGATCGCCCGGGGCAATGGTAAAGGCCGTGTCCGAGCGGTTCCAGCACGAGATCAGCAGCGGCCCCTGGTAGTCCGCGTCGATCAGGCCGACCAGATTGCCGAGCACCAGGCCCTGCCTGTGGCCGAGCCCGGAGCGCGGCAGCACGATCGCGCAGTAACCCGGATCGCCGATGTGCACGGCCATGCCGCTCGGAATCAGCGCGGTCTGGCGCGGCGCGAGCGCGAGCGGCGCATCGAGCATCGCGCGCAGATCGAGGCCCGCCGAACCCGGCGTCGCATAGTCCGGCAGCGGGAAGTCACGGCCGAGCCGCGGATCGAGGATCTTCAGTTCGACGTCGAGCACAGTACGGCGGGGATGTCGGCAGGGAGGAGTGGGATCACGCCGAGGCCTCCGGCGCGACCTGCGCACGCCAGCGTCGCGCAATGCGCCAGACGAGATCGCGCGCCAGATCGCACTTGCGTGCCGTTGGCAGGACCTCGACGCCGTCGGCGGCAATCAGCGTGAGGCTGTTCTCGGCGCAGTCGAAGCCGAGTCCCGGGCCGACACGGTTCGCCGCGACCAGGTCGAGCCTCTTGCGTTCGAGCTTCGAGCGCGCCTGTGCCTCGACGTCCTCAGTCTCCGCAGCGAAACCGACCACGAACGGCCGGCGCGGCAGAGCCGCGACTTCGGCGAGGATGTCCGGGTTCTGGGTCAGCGTCAGCGTGAGTCCATCGTCGCCGGTCTTCTTGATCTTCTGCGCAGCGACCTCCTGCGGCCGGAAATCGCCGACGGCCGCGGCCGCGACGTAGATATCTGCCGTGCGTACCGCATCCAGCACCGCGGCGCGCATCTCGCGCGCGCTGCGCACGTCGATGCGCCGCACGCCGGGCGGTGCGGGCAGGTGCACCGGCCCGGCGACTAGCGTGACCTCGGCGCCGGCCCGGGCCGCGGCCTCGGCCACAGCGAAACCCATGCGCCCCGAACTGCGGTTGCCGATGAAGCGCACGGGGTCGATGTCCTCGAAGGTCGGGCCGGCGCTGACCACGACGCGCGCGCCGGCAAGCTCGCGCGGGCCGTGCAGCGCAGCGAGCCCGGCCACGATGAAGGTCGGCTCGAGCAGCCGCCCGGGCCCGTTCTCGCCGCAGGCCTGATCGCCCTCGGCCGGACCGAGCACGCTCACGCCGCGGTTCCGCAACAGGTCGAGGTTCGCCTGCGTCGCCGGGTGTGCCCACATCTGCCGGTTCATCGCCGGAGCCACGGCAAGCGGCGCGGCGCTAGCCAGGCACAGCGTCGTGACCAGGTCGTCGGCAAGCCCGTGCGCGAGCCTTGCGAGCAGGTCGGCCGAGGCCGGTGCGATCAGGATGCGCTCGGCCCAGCGCGCGAGCTCGATGTGGCTCATCGCCGCTTCGGCGGCCTCGTCCCACAGGCTCGTGCGCACCGGCTGGCCCGACAGCGCCTGGAAGGTCAACGGCGTGACGAAACGTGCGGCGGATGCGGTCAGCACCACGCGCACCTTGGCACCGGCCTCGCGCAGCCGACGTACGAGATCGGCCGCTTTGTAGGCCGCGATGCCGCCGGACACGCCGAGCAGGATCCGGGTTCCGGCCAGTGCGGATGGTTCCATCTCGGAAAAGTCCCATGCCCTGACGCGGCGCTAGCTTACTCGAAAGCACACCGGGTGCCGCGGCGCCGCGGCCATGCGCCGCCCTAGTCTCATCGTCCATCCCGAACGAACCCACGCCCGATCCGGAGGACCGCATGCGCATCCGCGAATGGCCGATCGACGAACGCCCGCGTGAACGCCTGCTGCGCCACGGCGGCGAGGCGCTCAGCGACGCCGAGCTGCTTGCCATCTGCCTCGGCAGCGGCCTGCCGGGCCAGAACGCGGTCGATCTCGCCCGCCATCTGCTGCAGCGTGCCGGCAGCCTGCGCGGCCTATTCGCCACGGCCGGCGATGGCACGCGCGGCCTCGGCGCGGCGCGCGCCGCGCGGCTCAAGGCCGCACTGGAACTCGCGCGCCGCTGCCTCGCCGAGGAGTTGCGGCGCGGCGACGCGCTCGGCAGTCCGCGCGACAGCGCCACCTACCTGCGCGCACGCCTGCACGATCGGCCGTACGAGGTCTTCGCCTGCCTGTTCCTCGACAACCGCCATCGCGTGATCGAATTCGAGGAACTGTTCCGCGGCACGCTCGATGCCGCCAGCGTGCATCCGCGCGAAATCGTACGCGCCTGCATCCGCCACAATGCCGCAGCCGTGATCTTCGCGCACAATCACCCTTCGGGCGTGGCCGAACCGAGCGAGGCCGATCGCGCGCTGACCGGCGAGCTGCGCCAGGCGCTCGGCCTGGTCGGCGTGCGCGTCCTCGATCATTTCGTCATCGGCAGCGGCCGGCCATTCTCGTTCGCCGAGCGCGGCCTGCTGTAGCGCCGGACGGCACGCCGCGATGTGGATGGCTTCCGAGCGGCACGCACGCCGCCTATACTGCGGCCGGGCTTGGGAGGGCCCGGGCACACGTGATCCTGCCGTTCTCGCGCCACTACCCTGCCGATGCCGTCGAGCGCGCCGTGCCGGATGCGGCCAGCGCGCGAGCACAGGTCGCCGTGCGTGCGCCGGCCCTGCTCGATGCACTCGAAGCCCGCCGCCGGCAACTGACTGGACTTGCCAGCGGTAGCGACGATGCCCTGCTCGATCGCTGCGCGGCAGCCGTTACGCTCGCCTATGCGCGTCTTGCGCTGCGCCACGGCAGCTGGGGCACGGATTTCCACGCCTATCACAACGAGCAGCACGTGCTCGAGATCTTCGCTGCGCGCATCGGCCGGCTGATCGACGCGGCCGGGATCGCCGCACTCGGGTTTCGCGACTGGCTGCAGCTGGGCCTGTTCGCCGCCTGCCATGATCTGCGCCAGCGCGAGCTGCCGTGCCATTACGCCGGCGTCGGCGCGAATGAGCGCGCGAGCAGCGAGGAGGCCGTGCGCATCCTCGACGCCTGCGGTTTCGACCGCGTGCGCGATGCGGATTTCTACCTCGGCATCGAGCTCGCGATCGCCGGCTCGACCTTCGACGCGCGTCAGCCGCAGACCGAGCAGGACGACTTCAATTCCGCACAGATCCTGCACAGCGGCGGTGCACTCGCCGCCAAGCTCGCGCAGAAACTCGACAAGCACGTGCCGCGCTGGCAGAGCGATGCCCGCCTCGTGCATGCACATGCGCTTGCGCTGATCGCCGCCGATCTCGACACGGCCAACGTCGCCGATCCGTTCACCGGCTTCGTCGAAACCGGCATCGCCCTGTGCCTCGAACGCGAGATGCGCTGCCGGCGCTCGCCGGATGATCCGGACGCGGCCGGCCCGGTGCTCGGCTTCCTGACCGACGGCCAGGAACGCTTCTTCTTCGAGCTGCACCGGTTTAATTCGGCGCTCGGCCGGCATGCTTTCGGCGCGGCCAAGGAGGCCAATGCCGGACGATTGCGAGCGCTGACCGCCGTGCTGCGCGAAACGATTGCAGCGGACGGCGGGCCACGCAACGGCAGCGAGGTCATCGGGACCCTGCGCCGGCTGGCCGCGGAGCTGACCCGCGAGTCCGGTGCCTGAAACGCCGATGGCGCGGGATTCTGCGCCATCGGGTCGTCGTAAAGGTCGTGCTTCCGTGCACGCGGCGCGCCGTGCGCATCCCGCACGCCGGGCCGGGTCCTTGCGTCCTTGTCCCTGCATGCCGGACGTTCGCCGGCGTCCGCATGCCGCCGGCCCGTCCATCGGCCGGCGCTGTGTGCATCGCCTTCGTCCAGCGCGGCGGGCTCATCCCGCCGTCCGGCAGCCGGCATCGGCGACACAGCCTAGCCGCGACAGATTGCGCGGACGTGACAGGTCCATGCGCCGGTTCGCCCCAGCTTATGCACACCTTGTCCCCGGCCCGCGCATGCGTCGCTCAGCGGACGCGAGAATTCGCCTTAATCTGTTGATCTATAAGGCTGTCTAGTCGAGCTCGTGCAGGCCCCGGTCCTGCCCGGGACAGGCCGGCATGTCCTGGCGCCAGGCTTGCTCACAGAGATATCCACAGGCCGGGTGCGCTGTGGGTGGATTCCACATACTCAATGGCTTAGGACGGTTTGCTCGGCCACAGGCTGAACAGTTGCCGGCAAGCCGCAGCGGTCCGGCGCTTTGCCGACAGCCCGGTGCGGCAGCTTCGCTTGGGCCCGGAAGGGTGCCGGACTACAATGCGCGCCACCTCCCGACTTGCCCTTCCCGTGAAAGACCTGCTCCGCGACCTGGTTTCCCGGGCGCTCGACGCCCTGCGCCGGGCCGGCACCCTGCCGACCACGGCCGATGCCGCCTTCGTCATCGAACGCACCCGCAACAAGGATCATGGCGACTTCGCCAGCAACGCGGCCCTGCTGCTCGCCAAGCCGGCCGGCAGGAAGCCGCGCGAGCTTGCCGAGGCGCTGATCGCCGCGCTGCCGGCCAGCCCGGCCGTGGCATGCGTCGAGATCGCCGGCCCGGGCTTCGTGAACTTCTTCCTGAGCCCCGAGGCGTATCGCGCCGAGGTGCGCCGCATCCACACCGAGGGCCGCCGCTACGGCCGCCACGCGTGCGGCGGCGGGCGCAAGGTGCAGATCGAATTCGTCTCGGCCAATCCGACCGGCCCGCTGCACGTCGGCCATGGTCGCGGTGCGGCGGTCGGCGACTGTCTCGCGCGCCTGCTCGAGGCAACCGGCTGGGACGTCACGCGCGAGTTCTACTACAACGATGCGGGCCAGCAGATCGCGAACCTGGCGCTGTCCGTGCAGGCCCGAGTGAAAGGCATCGAACCCGAACAGCCCGAGTGGCCGGCCGACGGCTATCGCGGCGAGTACATCCGCGACGTCGCGCGCGCCTATCTGGCCGGCGAGACCGTGCATGCCGATGGCCAGGACGTGACCGCGGCGCGCGATCCGGACGATCTCGACGCGATCCGCCGCTTCGCCGTGGCCTGGCTGCGCCGCGAGCAGGACCTCGACCTGCGCGCGTTCGGTGTCGACTTCGACGTGTACTTCCTCGAGTCCTCGCTGTACACCGATGGCAAGGTCGCGGCGACCGTCGCGGCGCTCGTCGCCGCCGACCATACGTTCGAGCAGGAAGGCGCGCTGTGGCTGAAGACCACCGACTTCGGCGACGACAAGGATCGCGTCATGCGCAAGTCGGATGGCAGCTACACGTATTTCGTACCCGACGTCGCCTATCACCGCAACAAGTGGGAACGCGGCTTCGGTCGCGTGATCAACGAGCAGGGCGCGGACCACCACTCGACGATCACGCGTGTGCGCGCCGGACTGCAGGCGCTCGACATCGGCATTCCGAAGGGCTGGCCCGAATACGTGCTGCACCAGATGGTCACGGTCATGCGCGGCGGCGAGGAGGTGAAGATCTCCAAGCGCGCCGGCAGCTACGTAACCCTGCGCGACCTGATCGACGAGGTCGGCCGCGATGCGACGCGCTACTTCCTCGCCGCGCGCAAGGCCGATTCGCAGCTCGTCTTCGACATCGATCTCGCGCGCGCGCAGTCGAACGACAACCCGGTCTACTACGTGCAGTATGCGCATGCCCGCGTCTGCAGCGTGTTCCGTCAGGCCGCCGAGCGTGGCATCGCGGTCGATGTCGAGGCGGGCCTCGCCGGACTCGCCCGGCTCGACAGCGAGCACGAGCAGGCGCTGATGGTCTGCCTGTCGCGCTATCCCGAAATGGTCGAAACGGCCGCGGCCAACCTCGAACCGCATCTCGTCGCGACCTATCTCGGCGAGCTCGCGGCCGCGTTCCATGCCTGGTACAACGGCCACCAGTTCCTGGTCGAGGATGCCGCGCTGCGCGACGCGCGTCTCGCCCTCGCTGTGGCGACGCGCAGCGTGCTCGCCAATGGCCTCGACCTGCTGGGCCTGTCGGCCCCGGAGAGCATGTGATGGCCGCCAAACGATCCCGTCAGGCCACGCGCCATGCCGAGCGCGCCGGCATTCCGGCCTGGGTGTGGCTGGCGATCGGCGCGCTGCTCGGCGCGGTGCTCGCCGCCGCGGTGATGATGTCCGGCTGGATGCCGATGCCGCGCAACCGCAACGTGCCGCAGCCGAATCCCGAGGCGACCGCACCGAAGGAGAGCGAGCCCGCGGTCGCCGACGAAGCGAAGAAGCCCGCCCCGCCGAAGAAGAGCTACGACTTCTACTCGGTGCTGCCGGAGATGGAGGTCGTGATCCCGGATGCCGAGCTCTCGGCCAAGGCACGCGCCGAACAGCAGCGCCAGCAGCAGGCCGCCGCCACGCCGTCATCGACCACGACGCCCCCGGAGCCGGCCACGCCCGCCGCGGGCGGCCAGCGTTACCTGCTGCAGGCCGGCTCGTATCCGGATGCGAAGTCCGCCGAGGAAGCCAAGGCCAAGCTCGCCATGCTCGGCTTCGTCGCCCGCGTGCAGCCGGTGACGATCAACGGCAAGACCTGGCATCGCGTGCGCGTCGGCCCGTACGCGAGTGCGAGCGACGTGGAGACCGCCAAGAAATCGCTCGCCGAGAACGGCGTCAACGCGATCGCGCTCAAGGACAGCGGCAACGATTGAGGAGCCGGCGCGCGTCCTCGACCGCTGCTCCGGTCCGTCCGCGCCGCCAACCGCTGCAGGCCGCCGGCACTGCCCAATGCCATCGCCAGGCCTGACTCGCGATGACTCCGCGAGCGTCTCGATCGAGCCCGCGCCGGTGGCTCAGCCGTCGAAGCCGTCGCCGAAGATGGAATCGGACGTGATCCGCCACACGCTGCCGTTCGCCCGTGCGAGGTACAGGTTGCCGGCCTCGTCCTCGCCGAAGCCGTAGATCGACGCACTCGACAGGTTCGTGTCGAGCAGGCCGCCGGCATCCCAGACACTGCCCGAGGCCGTCGCGTACCACAGGCGTCCGCTGCACGAATCGCTGTAGAAGTAGGTGCCCCGCAGCTTCGCGACCGGGCCGCGGAACACGTAGCCGCCGGTCACCGCGCACCCCGAGGCGTGGCCGTATTCGATGACCGGCGCGACCGTCGCGGTGGTCTCGGGACAGGTCGTGCCCGACCCCGCCACGCTCGCATAGTGACGGCCCTCGCAACGCCCCCAGCCGTAGTCGATGCCGCCCGGCGAGCCCGCGGGCTCGCGATCGACTTCCTCATAGGCGCCCTGGCCCACGTCGCCGATCAGGAGATCGCCGGTCGCACGATCGAAACTGAAGCGCCACGGATTGCGCAGGCCATGCGCCCAGATCTCGTCACAGGTGTTGGTCGTACCGACATGCGGGTTGTCGGGCGGAATCGAGTATTCGGCCGGATCGATGCCGGTCGATCCGCACATCTCGGCGCCCGGCGTGGCGCCACGCGTGTCCACGTCGAGGCGCAGGATCTTGCCGAGCAGGAAGTACGGGGTGCCGGAGGCGTTGCTGCCGCAGCTCGCGACGTTGAAGTCGACCGGTTTCTTCCACAGGCACTCGGCGAAGCCGTGTGGATCGTTCTGCGGTCCGCCGTCGCCCATCGAGTAGTAGAGATAGCCGTCCGGTCCGAACTGCAGGTCACCGCCGTTGTGGTTGTCGGCCACGTCCGGCACGCGCAGCACCAGCGTACCGGCGGGATTGGCGAGGTCCGGATCGGCGGACACCGTGTAACGCGCGATCGCCTGGTCCGGCAGGGCGCCGAGGCGCGGATCGCCGCCGGGCCGCGTGTAGGCGACATAGAACTCGTCGCTGTGCGGCAGGCCGGTCCGGCCGTAGTTCGGATGAAAGGCGAGGCCGAGCAGGCCGCTCTCGCCGGACGTGCTCACCGCGACGCTCAGGAACGGCGTCGGCAGCAGGCTGCCGTTCTTCACGATGCGGATCGTGCCGCCATGCTCGACGATGAAGAGTCGCCCGCTGCCATCGTGCGGCGCACGCACGGCGACCGGTCCGGAGTACGTGCCCGGTATCGCGACCAGGGACAGGTCCGGTGGCAAGGCCCCGGCCTGCGCCGATACCGCGAAGCTCCACCACCCCGCCAGAATGCCAAATGCCGACATGTCGACTCCTCCCCACGAGACACGCGGCGGCGGGCCCGCGCCCTGCCGAACGTTCGCTCGGCAGGTTAGCCACACGGTGGTTCGAGCCGCAGATCGCCGGTCCGATCGCCACCGTGCAGCGGCGCCTCCGCACGCCATGCCGCCTGTATAGCCGGGCGACCCCGCGGGATTCGTTGCCGCGGTCACAATCGTGCGACGAATCGCCGCATCCGGCAGATGGGCACGGCCGGACCGTGCCGCGGCGGAGTTCAGCCGTGCGGACGCTTCAGGCGGATCAGCGCAGAGATGTCCTCGTCGCCGTGGCCCTCGGCCATCAGGGACGCGTAGTCGGCGAGCGACTTGTCGATCACGCTCGTGTCGGTGCCGGCCGCCCTCGCGAGACCCTGCACGATGCAGAGATCCTTGTGCAGCAGGCCGAGCTTGAAGCCAACCGAAAACTCGTTGCGCAGCATCGTCGCGCCGCGCTTGTCGAGGAACCAGTTGCCGGCCGCGCCGGCGGCGAGCGTCGGCAGCAGCGTGGCCGGGTCGAGGCCCAGCGCCTCGCCGAGCGCGAGTCCCTCGCAGACCGCCTGGGCGATGCCGGCGACGAATACCTGATTCACCGCCTTGGTCGCCTGGCCCGCGCCGACCGGACCCATCGCGCTGACGCGTACGGCATAGGCGTCGAGCACCGGCCGCACGCGCTCGAGCGCCGCCGGCTCGCCGCCGACCATCACCGAGAGCCTGCCGTTCTTCGCGCCCTCCACGCCACCCGGGACCGGCGCGTCGAGGGAGTCGCCGCCGGCCGCGGGGATCGGTGCCGCGGCGTGTGGGGCGGTGTGGG
>CAYYHP010000064.1:0-13848 GCA_964471815.1 uncultured Rhodanobacteraceae bacterium | reverse complement strand
GACCTGCTGCAGGGCGATTACGCGCCGGTCCATCGGCACGCGCCGGCGCGGCGGGTCTGGCGTCTCGCCGCGGCGCTCGCCGGCCTGGCCGTGACGCTCGGCTTCGGCCAGGCACTCGCCGAGCGCGTGCTGCTGCAACGCGAGTCGGACCGGCTCGATGCGGCGATGCGCGCGATCCTCGTCGAACATTTCCCGGAAATGGACAAGGTGGCCGGCGAGCCCGCCGCACTGATGAAGAGCGCGCTGGCGCGTCTCGGCGATGGCGACCCGCAAGGGTTGCTGAACCTGCTCGGGCGCATCGCGCCGATCCTCGGTGGCAGCCCGCGCTTTGCCGTGCGTGGACTCGAATACCGCAACGGCACGCTCGAGATCGCACTCACCGCGCCGGACATGCTCGGCCTCGATTCGGTGCGCGAACGCCTGCAGGCACTGCCGGGCCTGCGCGTCGAAGTCACCGCCGCGAACCCGGTCGAAGACGGTGTCGAAGGCCGTCTGCGGCTGGCCGGAGATACACCATGATCGCCGCGTGGTGGCAGGCGCGCGAACCGCGCGAGCGCCGGGTACTTGCCACCGGCGCCGTGGTCCTGGCACTCCTGCTCGGCTGGGCCCTGGTCTGGCATCCGCTCGCGCAGTCGCGGGCGGCATTGCGCACGCGCGTCGCCGCGCAGCGCGCCGATCTCGCCGCGATGCAGGACGATGCCGCGCGTGCCACGGCACTGAAGAAGTTTGGCGTGCGCGCCAAGGTCGAGCGCCAGGGCAGATCGCTGCTCGCGCTGGCCGACAGCAGCGCGCGCGGATCGGCTCTCGGCGATGCGTTCAAGCGCGCCGAGCCGCTCGGTCCGAAGAGCGTGCGTGTGACCTTCGAGAATGCTTCGTTCGATGCGCTCGCCGACTGGCTCGACGGACTGGCGCGCGATTTCGGCGTGCGTGCGACTGATCTTTCCGCCGACCGTGCCGGCGGCAGCGGCCGCGTGAACGCGCGCGTCACGCTCGAGGAACCCTGAACCGCCAGCGTACCGCTGCACACCTGCCTGCCGACGCCATCGCCCACCTGCTGCCGATGTCATGAAAATCCTGCGCCGCCTGTTCCTCGCGATCCTCATCCTCGCCACCATCACCTTCGTCGGCCTGTGGACGCTGCCGGCCGAAGTCGCCTGGCGCTGGGCCGCACCGCGGCTCGCACCGCTCGAACTCGGCGGGTTCAGCGGCACGGTCTGGGAAGGCGAGGCCGCGCGTGCCAGCGTGCTCGGGCAACCGCTCGGCGCGCTCTCCTGGCGGCTCGAAAAGGCCACGCTGCTGCATGGTGAGGCGCGTGCGCACCTCGCCCTCGGCGGCGGTGGCGTCGAGGCGCGCGGCGAGCTGGTCCGTGTCGCGGGCGGCACGCTGCGCCTGCACGATGCCGAACTGCACCTGCCCGCCGCACTCGCCCAGCCGGCCGTCGAGATCAAGGACCTGCGCCTGCTCGGCGAGGTCGCGGTGTCGGTCGCCGCCGCGGAACTCGCGGGCAAGCGGCTCGCCAACGTGCACGGCACCGCGCGCTGGATGCAGGCCGGTTTCGCCGGCGCGGTCGAGGCGCGCTTCGGCGACGTGTTCGCGGAGTTCGCCTCGCAGCCGGATGGCGGCATCGCCGGCACGCTGCGCGACGACGGCAGCCAGCCGATCGCGATCGCCGGCCAGTTCACCATCCGCGGATTCCAGTACGAGGCCGAGGCGCGGCTCAGCGCGCGCAACGACGATCCGTACGTGCGCGAGGCGCTGCGCGGCATCGGTGCGCCCCAGCCGGACGGCAGCTCGCTGCTGCAGGCCCGCGGCCCGCTTTTCAAACTGTTCTGAGACCGCCGATGAGCACCTTGTCCGCCGACTTCCTCGATCACGCGCTCGCTGTCGCGCGCCAGGCCGCCACGGCCGCGGCCGAGGTGATCCGCCACTACTACCGCGCCGGCTTCGAGGTCGAGATCAAGGCCGACCAGACCCCGGTCACCGTCGCCGATCGCGAATCCGAAGCCGCGATCAAGCGCGTACTGCGCGCGGCGTTCCCGGAGCATGCCTACTACGGGGAGGAGGAAGGCCGCGAAGGCGAGGGCGACTTCCTCTGGCTGATCGACCCGATCGACGGCACCAAGAGTTTCGTGCGCGGCTATCCGATGTTCTCGACGCAGATCGCTCTGATGCATCGCGGCGAACTGGTGGTCGGCGTCTCGTGCGCCTCCGAGTTCGGCGAAACCTGCTGGGCGCGGCGCGGCGGCGGCGCGTTCCTCGATGGCAAGCCGATCCGCGTGGCCACGACGGATGCCTTCGGCCCGCCGAGCGCGATCTCGTTCGGCAACGTCAAGACGCTCACCCGCGATGGCCGCTGGCAGGCGCTGGCCGGCATGATCCAGCAGAGCGGCCGTACGCGCGGCTACGGCGACTTCTATCATTACCACCTGCTCGCGCGCGGCAGCATCGACCTGGTCGTCGAGTCAGACGTAAACATCCTCGACATCGCGCCGCTGGTGCTGATCGTGCGCGAGGCCGGCGGCGTGTTCACCGACCTCGACGGCGCCGAGCCGGGGCTCGCCACGACCAGCGTGCTCGCCGGCACGCCGGCCCTGCACGCGCAGGCGCTCGCGCGGTTCCGCGCGGCGCGCTGAGCGCGACCGTTCGCCGCCGCGACAAGTCCGCGCTGCCTGCCCGTTTCGATACCGGACGCGTTGCGATCTCCGGCCGGGATGCCGTGCCCATGCCGCGCGCCGCCGCCAGGGTGGCCTGAGTCGCCTGCCGCGGCGCCGCCGCGCTTATGTCCGTGCTGAGCACAAGCGAGACGTTCCCGCGGTGCGTGCATACAATCGGCGCATGCGCAAACCGCCCAAGATCCACGCCACCCGCACCGCCGACACGAGCCGCTTCCTGCACGTCGAACACGTCGATCTCGAATTCTCGAACGGCCAGCGGCGCACGTACGAACGCCTGAAGGGTTCCGGTCTCGGCGCGGTCATCATCGTGCCGATGCAGGACGACGACACCGTGCTGCTGGTGCGCGAATACGGGGTCGGGCTCGATCGCTACGAACTCGGCCTGCCGAAGGGCCGGCTCGACCAGGACGAGACCGCCGAGCAGGGCGCGAACCGCGAACTCAAGGAGGAGATCGGCTTCGGCGCGCGGCACCTGAAGATCCTCGGCAGCCTGTCGCTGTCGCCGGCCTACATGACCAGCATGACCCACGTCGTGCTCGCCCAGGCGCTTTACCCCGAGCGCCTCGTCGGCGACGAACCCGAAGAACTCGAAGTCGTGCCGTGGAAGCTGTCCGAGCTGCACACGCTGCTCGGCCGCGAGGACGTGAGCGAAGGCCGTTCGATCGCCGCGCTGTTCATGGCCCGCGAATACCTCGCCGGACGGTTCCGGCCGTGAGCACGGCGCTGCCGTCGCTCGACCGTCTGGTCGGCGACGTCGCCGCGATCGCGCGGCGTGCCGGCGAGGCGATCCTCGCGGTCTATGCCGGCGACTTCGCGGTCGCGCACAAGGAAGACCGCTCGCCGCTCACCGCGGCCGATCTTGCCGCGCACCGGATCATCGTCGAAGGCCTCTCGCGGCTCACGCCGGCACTGCCGGTGCTCTCCGAGGAATCGGCGACGTTGCCCGCCGCCGAGCGCCTGGCCTGGTCACGCTACTGGCTCGTCGATCCGCTCGACGGCACGCGCGAATTCGTCAAGCGCAATGGCGAATTCACCGTCAACATCGCCTTGATCGACGCGCACCGGCCGCGGCTCGGCATCGTGCACGCACCGGTCGGCGGCGCGCTCTGGTACGCCTGGGAAGGTGGCGGCGCCCATCTGCAGCAGGCGCCGGATCAGGCCGCGCGGCGCCTCGCCACGCGCACCGCCGCCACACCGCTGGTCATCGCCGGCAGCCGCTCGCACGCGAGCCCGCGCGAAACGGACCTGGTCGGCCGGCTCGGCCCCGTCGAACGCCTTCCGCTCGGCTCGTCGCTGAAGTTCTGCCGCATCGCCGAAGGCGCGGCCGATCTCTACCTGCGCCTCGGTCCGACCTCGGAATGGGATACCGCGGCCGGGCAATGCGTACTCGAACAGGCCGGCGGCGCCGTGCTCGACCTGCATGGCCAGCCCTTCCGCTACAACACCCGCGATTCGCTGCTGAATCCGGACTTCATCGCCTGCGGCGACGCCTCGGTGGACTGGCCGCGACGCCTGGGGACGGCCTGAGCGAGGCGCTGCCGTCCGATCGGCTGGCAAGGCGCTGACGTGGCGCCGAATCTCTCCACCACTTCGCTTTGCGGAGGCGCCGCCGGGGCGTAGCCGCTATCGGAGTGGCCAGAGAGCCATCAAGTCCGGCCGAAACTCCCGCCTTTCGCGTTATGGCAGGCGAGCCCATCGCACGGTCCGCTGTGGCTGCGAGATCGCCACCGCGCTCCACCAAAGGCCGGTTGTGCGCCCGAAAGCGGGGTGCATCAGGGTAAAGCGCGTGCAAGCGGCTAAGTCCAGGGATGGATGTCGCTGCTTTTGCCACGAAATCCCGGTTGACTCACCGTGAAGCGGGCGCAACCATACAGTGATACGCCTCCGTGTGCGGGGCTGTCTCTAGTAGGCCATTTCAAGGAACTCAAATGCCATTTCATGCCATTGCTACTCTTTCTGGTGACCGACAAAAAATTATCCCAAATTGCTCGGACGTCGAAATTCTATCGACAGTCGTATTGCCGTTTGTAGCGAGTCGCGTAATTACCCGTAAATGGGGGTCAAAAACCCAGTCATATCAAGTCCTCGAGCTGCGTATCTACGAAACCAAACAAGCTTGGGATAAGCGGAAAGGTCCGATCGTTAAATTTCTGAAAAGAAAAAAGAACCAATATTCCCGCTTCGCCACGAAGGCTGAAGAACTCTTGGCTACAAATAAGTCAAAAGTATTTGTCGTTATGCCAATTCAGGGCGAGAAGCACGGCGATCAAGATCAGCAGCGGATATATGGGGAATACGACAAGCGATTTGAAGCCATCGAGTCCGTTGTTGCTGACGCTGGCGGCATAGCTATTCGTATCGACAAGGAGCATCCACTTGAGGACTTGGTTGCTCGAATAAAGAAGGAAATTCGCGGTTGCATCTTCGTCGTTGCCGATCTCACGGATGAACGTCCCTCCTGTTATTTTGAGAGCGGCTACGCCGAAGCACTTGGCCGGCCCGTTATCTATATTGCAAGCAAGCAGAGTGTCGTGAAGCCTGGTACACCGACAAAGATCCATTTTGATATCCATATGAACGTACAATTTTTCTCTAACCATGGCGAGCTAATAGAAAAGTTACGTTCTGCTATCGAGAAGAACCGGAGTCACTTGTTCGGTGCCAATGATTAATCTATCGCTCTAGGGGGCAAGCTGCGCTTGCAGTTATTTCCGGCCTTCGGAATATAGCGGCTCCTGAGCGCAAACATTTGGTTTATCTGTATCGCAATTTCATTAAGGAGAATGACATGACTGTTCCGATTCAGATCAGAGCCGAGGCAGAGGAGTCGCTGGTGCGAATGCAGCAGTTTGATGTTTCCAAACTCCCGCGGGAGCGGGAGCTAGGTAGCGAGGTCAACTTTCTTGGAGCCGTAGAACCTGCGAAAAGACTAGTTGATCTATACAAGCGATTGTCAGTTACAGCCCTTGATGATCTTTCTAGTCAGGGACTTAAACAGGTCAAAGATTGCGCTAATAGTGATTATGCGCTTCTCATGCAGGCTATCCACTTCAAGCTCGCGTCGCAATCAAACCCACAGACGACAAGAGACTCCATCGTTCAACAGATTTCTCAATCGTATGACCCTTCTTTCCAAACGCTGCATCCCTATATTGCCTACTCACTTCACCGCTCTGCTGATTTCCAGCGGCTTGATGCTGACGCTCGGGCAACATTGCAGGCGATCTCTGATCGTGCTGAAAAAATAGAAGCCCAACTTCAGGGTCACGAAAGAGAAGCACAGCGTGTACTCACAGAGATTCGTTCCGTTGCTGCTGAGGAAGGGGTAACGCAACAATCGGCGCATTTTCGTGCTGAAGCTGATAGACACGACACTGAAGCTGAAACTTGGCGAATCCGCACTGTGAAGATTGCAATCGCCCTTGGTATTTACGCTGCATCAAGCATAATTCTACACAAGATTCCGTTTCTCGCGCCGACTTCAAATTATGAAACAATCCAGCTTGCGATTAGCAAGATTCTTATTTTCTCGGTGCTGGCCTACATGCTGTTCCTTTCCGCGCGTAACTTCCTGAGTCACAAACACAACGCTATTGTAAATCGACACCGTCAAAATGCACTTATGACGCACCGGTCACTGGTTGAGGCGGCAAGTGACCATGGCATCCGAGAAGCAATCATGGTGCAGGCGGCCGGTTGTATTTTCTCTCCTCAAAACACCGGCTACGCGGGTAGTGTTTCGGGCGGTGATAGCCCAAGCCCAAAGTCAGTTGTCGAGCTACTTTCCAAAGCTGGCGGCAAGGGTGAGTGAATTACAAATTCCGCTTCAAGGGGCGCTTCCCAGGAGGTGTGCCCCTGAGCCTGCACGTTAGACCTACTAGGTGTCCCAAAGCGATCCAATGATGAAGCTACTCATCGCCCTCCTGCTGCTCCTGGCCCTCGCCAGCGTGGCGCTGGTCATCATCAAGCGCCTCGGCCTGCTGGCGAGTGGAACCTCCGGTCCCTGGCCTTTCTACGTCAAGCGCCCGCTGTCGCAGCCGGAGCAGGTGTTTTATCACCGTCTGATTCGCGCGCTGCCCGAGCACATCGTGCTCGCCCAGGTGCAGGTCTCGCGGGTGCTGGGCGTGAGGAAGGGAGCAAGCTTTCACGAGTGGAACAACCGCATCAGCCGCTTGAGCTACGACTTCGTCGTCTGCGGCAAGGATTCGACCGTCATCGCGGCCATTGAACTGGACGACAAGACCCACGAATCCAGGGATAGGGCATCGACCGACGAAAAGAAGAACAAGGCCTCCGCCGACGCGGGCCTGCGCCTCATTCGCTGGCAGGTGCGCACGTTGCCGAGTGAGGAAGCCATCCGTCAGGAATTGCTTTCCGCGCCGGTGGCCTCGGGTACGCTGCCGTCAGCGACGCCGGCCGGGGATAAGAGCGTCGCCTGATTGTTCCGTTCGGCGGAAGGCCTCCGCCAGACCGGTGGCCGCTGCTCGTGCCGCCGAGGTGATCCACATGAAGAACGGCGGCGTCGGGTGATGAATCTGCTCGAGCGATCGATGTCGGCGCGGCGCGATGTGCGCAGCTATCTGCTCCTGTTCGTGGGGCTGATATTCGCTTGGGCCGGAGCCACCGTAGACCCCAGCAAGAACTGCGACGAGAGCGGGCGCGAATGCGCGCCCTGGCTCGTTCCCGTGGCCTTCGTCATCGGGGTGCTGTCGAGCCTGTCGGGTGCCGCCATGCTGGCGGCCAACCGCCGCTGGGGCAGCCGGTTGCGCCGAGACGAGCGGCGCCTTGACTGGTGGGATACCCGCGTATCGCCCGGCGTGCGCAGCCTGTCGCTCGACGACGTGGCGCGGATCCGGGTGCGGATCGTGAGTGACGGGAGCGACCGGATCTTCTTCTATAACCGGGCCGGCGCGTTGCTGCCGTTCCCGGCCGAAGAAGTCGCACCGCCGGCCTACGAGGAATGGGCGCGATACATCCACCGCGAGTTTCCGCATATCGCGGTCGAGGTCGAAGCGGGTTAGGGCGGGGGCTCGATCCTTCGCTCGCCGCACTGCGCCCGGAAGGCCGGCTTCGACAGGGCGCTGTGACGGCCTCGCGGGGCGAGTGCATAGCCGATCCTGAACGTCGCGCGCCGCCAGACAGCCCACTGTGGCGGCGGTGCTATGCTCCCGGGAACCGAGCGCATTCCGTCGGCAAACTTCGGCCCTGGCAAGGAGCTTCCATGGCTGGCGCAAGCGGTCTCGCAGTGATCCTTCTCGGTGTTTTTCTCGGCGCTGTCCTCGTATTCGGCGCGCTCGGCATCCTCGTGTACGCCCTGGCGGCCGCCAACGTACGCAGGGCCTACAAGGCCAGCATCGTTGCCCTGATCCTTTCGATCGTCACCATGCCGCTTTTCTACCCGCTCTGGGCGGTCGTGCTGACAGGCATCGGTTCGCACGGCGATCCGATCGATTACAAAGACTTTAGGCCCGTCATCTTCATTCTTTCCCTCGAATCGCTGGCCATGGCGGCTGCGGTATGGGCAGTGATCAAGAGAAAGCGACAGCTCGGGCGATTGGCGCTGCAGGATTCCGCGAAGGATCACGAGCCCCGGTAGTTTGCGATCGCCGGATGGTTCACTACCACGATGGCGACACGGGCGTACGCTTTGCAACCTGCGGCAGTGCCCAGCCCTTCGTTCGGGCAGACAGCTCACGGGTCCTGTTGCACCGGCCGATTCGTGGTCAATGGACTTGAACGCCAGGAACTCCTAATGCAGGTAAGCATCGAGCCCGCAACCACGGCAGCCCAGTACCAGGCGGGCGCCGAGATATTCAAGGCCTATGCCCGGTTCCTGGGTTTCGATCTCGAATTTCAAGGTTTCACGAAAGAGCTGGCCACGTTGCAGGACATGTACGGGCCCCCGAACGGTTGCCTGCTGCTTGCGAAGGAAGGGGCGTGCCCTATCGGTGCCGTGGGACTCCGGGAGTTCGCGCCGGGCGTTGCCGAGATGAAGCGGATGTTCGTTCTCGAACGACATCAGGGCAAAGGGGCTGGCAAGCAGCTGATGGAATCGTTCCTCGCCAAGGCCCGGGAGCTGGGCTATCGCTCGATCAAGCTCGACAGCATCCGTACCTTGGACAAGGCACTGGGTCTGTATCGCCAGTTCGGTTTCGTCGAGATCGAGCCGTATCGGTACAACCCGCATCCGGAAGCGGTTTACATGGAATGCAGGCTCTTCTGAATGATCGCCATGCTTGTCGCATGTCGCCATCGCATCGCCGGCATGTCGCGAGCATGCGCCGACCGGCCCGTTCTGCCGTGCCGCCCCCATCGGTAGCGAGACGACTCATCCATGCCGTCGCCGTTCGTCTGCGGCGCGTGGCAGCGAGAGGTGGCGCAAACCATGTCTGAAGCCCAGCACGTCATCCGCTGCCGCTGCGGACACCTCCGCGGCGCGCTGCCCGCGAACCAATGCCTGGTCCGCCTGCGATGCTATTGCCGCGACTGCCAGGCCTATGCGCATGCTCTGGGCGCCGCCGGGGTCATTCTCGACACGCTCGGCGGCACGCAGGTCGTCGTGACGCTCCAGCAATACCTGCGCTTTACGGAAGGAACGGACAAGCTCGGCTGCCTTTCCCTGAGCCGCAAGGGACTCTTGCGCTGGTACGCGAGCTGCTGCGATACACCCATCGGCAATACCACCCGCGATCCCAGGGTGTCATTTCTCGGGCTGGTCCATACCTGTCTCGACGGCTCGCCCAGCACACCGGGCACGGCCTTCGATGACGACCCGCTGCCCGTGAACGTCAGGCATGCGAAGGGCCGGATCAGGCCGCAGGTCACGGATACCTTGGTCGCCACGGCACGGATCGCCTGGCACGTCCTGCGGGCGCGGGCCGACGGCACGTGGCGGAAAAGCCCCTTCTTTGCGGCAGGTACCCTTGCGCCCGTCGTCGTACCGCGCATCCTGACCGAGGCGGAACGCGAGAAGGCGTACCGTGACGTCTAGCCCGTCGCGTAGGGGGCGCCGGCAGCGATATGCGGTGTGATTGCCGCTGTCGAGGGCGATGACCCGCGATGGCGCGCCCGGATGAGCCTGCCCCCGCCTGAGCGTTGATCGCAGGAAGCGGTGAGCGTAGCGAAGCGCATCGACCGGGATGGCGCCGATGACCGATAGGGTCGTCTCGTTGCGCGCGTCCGCCATTCCACTGGGATAATTCGATCCGCACACTTGCCGGCTACGCTTCGCCGCGCGGGCCGCTGCAACCTCTCACCCCCAGGAACCGGCATGCATACCATCGACGACCTGCTACGCATCATGGCCACGCTGCGCGATCCCGGGCGCGGCTGTCCGTGGGATCTCGAGCAGGATTTCGCGAGCATCGCGCCGTACACGATCGAGGAGGCCTACGAGGTCGCCGATGCGATCGATCGCGGCGACTGGCCTGCGTTGTGCGACGAGCTGGGCGATCTGTTGCTGCAGGTCGTCTTTCATGCACGCATGGCCGAGGAGGCCGGACATTTCCGTTTCGCCGACGTGGTCGAATCGATCAGCACCAAGATGCTGCGCCGTCATCCGCACGTGTTCGGCGACGTCGAGGTGGCCGATGCGGAGGAACAGACGCGCAACTGGGAGGCCCTCAAGCGCGCCGAGCGCGAAGCGAAGGGCGAGACCGATACGAGCGTGCTGGCCGGCATCTCGCGCGGCCTGCCGGAGTGGCAGCGCGCGCTGAAGCTGCAGAAGCGCGCCGCGCAGGTCGGCTTCGACTGGCCCGACGTCGGGCCGGTGATCGACAAGCTGCACGAGGAACTCGACGAGGTGCGCGACGAGTTTGCCGCCGGCGACCGCGCGCGGCTCACCGATGAAATCGGCGATGTGCTGTTCGTCTGCGTGAATCTCGCCCGGCATGCTGGCGTGGACGTCTCGACGGCCCTGCGTCAGGCGAATGCGAAGTTCGAACGCCGCTTCCGGCGCATGGAGGCCTTTGCGGCCGCGGCCGGCGAAACGCTGGTCGGCCAATCGCTTACCGAGCAGGATGCGCTCTGGGACCGTGCCAAGGCCGAGGAGAAGGCAGCCGCCTCGTCATCCGGCCACGCGGATCGAGCGCAGCACCAGTAAATCCCGCGAAAGCGGCGGGCACCTCGCGAGATGCCCGCCGTGGGGTCGGGCATCCGTGGGGCCGGAAGCCCTGGGGTGAAGTCCGCGATGGGGGCGCGGGCTTCGTGGCATGGGATGCACGAGCGGCGCATAAAGTTGCAGCCGGTGGCGGGCATCGCTGCCGCCGCTTGAGGCGGCTTCGGCAGCCGTCGCACAATCCCCGCCCGAATCGGGACGGAGCCGGCCATGAGCGAGCGCTATGCAAGTTTCCGCGACTTCTATCCGTTCTACCTCGGCGAGCACTCGAATACCGTCTGCCGCCGCCTGCATTTCCTCGGCAGTACGCTCGGTCTCGCCTGTCTCGCGCTGGCCGTGATCCAGCGCAATCCATGGTGGCTGCCGGCAGGTCTCATCGCTGGCTATGGCTGCGCGTGGATCGGCCACTTCGTGTTCGAGAAGAACAAGCCGGCGACTTTCCGCTATCCGTTCTACAGCTTCGCCGGCGACTGGGTGATGTTTGCCGACATGCTGCGCGGGCGCGTCCCGTTCTGAGCCTCTCATCCGGCGGCGTCAGTGGCCGCCTGCACTTCACGGCGTGATGCCCGACGCCGCGACAGCGTATTCTCCAAACGACATCCCACGGAGCGAATGACATGGCCTGGATCGATCTGGTGACCCTGCTGGCCCTCGTGCAGTACATCGTTTTCGCCACGATGGTCGGTCGTGCGCGCGGCCTGTATGGCGTGAAGGCGCCCGCGACCAGCGGCCATCCGGTGTTCGAGCGCTGGTTCCGCGTGCAGGCCAATACGCTGGAGCTCCTGATCGCGTTCGTGCCCGCGCTGTGGATCGCAGCGCGCTACTGGCCGCCGGCGGTCATCGCCGGGATCGGCGCGGTGTATCTCGTCGGGCGTGCCCTGTATGCCGTCACCTACGTGCGCGATCCGGCCGCGCGTAGCGCCGGCTTCGGTCTGAGCATGCTGCCGGTGCTGGTGCTGCTGATCGCCGCCCTGGCCGGTGTCCTGCGCGGGCTCGCCGCCTGATCAATCCAGGAAGATGAAGAACGCTGCGGCGATGACCAGCGCGAAGCCGACCAGGTGATTCCAGCGGATCGGCGCATCGAGGTACCAGACGGAAAAGCCGACGAATACCGCGAGCGTGATGATCTCCTGGATGGTCTTGAGCTGGGCCGGGTTGTAGACGCGGTAGCCGAGACGGTTGGCCGGCACCTGCAGGCAGTACTCGAACAGCGCGATGCTCCAGCTCGCGAGGATCACGAGCCACAGCGGGCGATCGGTGAACTTGAGATGCCCGTACCAGGCGAACGTCATGAACACGTTCGAGGCGACGAGCAGCAGGATCGGTAACAGGTGGTTCCACATCGGCGGGCTCCGGCGGTGACGGCGCGCAGCCTACGGCAAATCCGCGCCGCGTGATTCCGCGCGGTGCACGTCGTGCGGCCTTGATTGCCGGCGGTGGGTGCAAGCCTTCCTGTTCGGGCTGATGCCGGCATCGGTGCAGCCGGGTACTCGCGCGGAGTCTTCGGCCGGTCAGGGCGCTTCCTGATCGAGGAAACGGGTCTCGTAGAGCAACGACTGGATGCGCGCATCCTGCCCGGGCAGGAATTCGAGGCCGAGATCATCCACGCCGACCCGCACGATGCGTACGCCGAGGCCGATGACCGTCTCCTGGTCGAAGATCAGGAACACGCGTGCGTCGATGCCGGTGGAGCCCTGCCAGTGGCGTGGCCGGCCGATGCGCGCGCCGCCCTGGGAGAGATCTTTCACCTCGGTCAGGTAGCCGTCGTCCGCGATCACCAGCATGGCGGCGGAAAACACCGGCAGGCGCGGGTGGCGGCGTTTCTCGGCGTAGTTCATGGCAGCCTCCGGCTGCGACGGATACGAGGGGCGGGACATCGAGGATGCGGAACGCACGCGGCACAGGGCCATGTCCATTCCGTTCGATGCAGGGCTGACGATAGCGAGCCCGGCTCCGCACTGGCAAGGCACGGCAGGTCGACTCCGAGGATGGCATGCGCGCAGCGTGATCGTGATCACGTCGGCGCCGATAGCCGGGTCCTGCCTGTTACGCTTGGTAGGCACGAAGTCCACGCACCGGGCGTGGCAACGGGCTTGTCGGGGAGCGATCGGCGATGCAGTGGGCGGCAAGGCGGGCGTCGGCGCGCGGCGTGGGGATGTTCGTACTCGGCATGTGCCTGTGCGGCACATCGACGGCGGAGACCGCGCGTCTCGTAGCGCAGGAACAGCTCTCGCCGACCACATGGGCCATGACGCTCAAGCTGCCGCCCGGCGAGATCGTGCAGGGCCCGGTATTCCTCGAACCGCCGGCACCGCCCGACCGGGAACTCGAGGAAGAAACCCAGCCGCGCCGGCCGCCGATCGACGATGGCGTATTCATTCCACCACCGCAGGCGGCGGAGACGCGCGGCGACCCGATCAAGTCGCTGGCGCCGGATGCCGCGGGCACGACCGTGATCCTGCGCGACACGACTCTCGCGGCGCCGTCGGGTTACACCAGCAGCGTCAACGAGCCGAACATCGCCAGTCAGGGCGATGGCCTGTTCGTCACCCACAACTGGTATGCGGCGATCTCGACGAACGGCGGATCGAGCTTCACCTACGTCAGCCCGTACTCGCTGTTCCCCGCCACGGGCAGTTTCGCCGGCGGGTTCTGCTGCGATCAGCGCGTCGCCCTGGATTCGAGCCGCAATCTGATCTTCTGGTACCTGCAGTACGTCAAGACGGCGGACACGGCGAGTGGCACCAACGGCGTGCGCATCGCCGTCGCGCACGGTCAGGCCGGTCTCGCTACGAACACCTGGCAGATCCACGACTTCACGCCGGCGCAGTTCAGCCTGAGCGGCAAGTGGTTCGACTTCCCGCACATGCAGGTCAGTGCGAACTATCTGTACTTCACGACCAACATCTTCACCTCGGATACCGATGCGTTCTACGGCACCCTGGTCGTGCGCATGCCGCTCGCGCAGCTCGACAGCAACTCGGCGCTGACCATCCATTCCTATCTGTCCACCAGTGACTTCACCTTCGCGCCGGTCAACGGCGCGGGTGCCGAGGG
>CAYYHP010000063.1:0-14341 GCA_964471815.1 uncultured Rhodanobacteraceae bacterium | reverse complement strand
TCGCACCCTGATGCGGTCGCGCCGGCAGTCCGCCGTGCCGGCCCGCCGTGCCTCGGGCCGCGTCCCAGCCTGTCCGCCGGGGATCCGCGCAGGCACTTTCCGGATTTCTCTCCAAGGTGTTCGCATGAACTTCCACGAGTATCAGGCCAAGGAACTCTTCGCCGAGTACGGCATCGCCGTGCCGGCCGGTCGCGTCGCTGCTACGCCGGAGGCGGCCATCGAAGCGGCCAAGGCCCTCGGTGGCGAGCAGTGGATGGTCAAGGCACAGATCCACGCGGGCGGTCGCGGCAAGGCCGGCGGCGTCAAGTTCTGCAGGTCGCTCGACGAGGTGAAGGCCGCTGCGGCCGGCATGCTCGGCAAGGACATGGTCACCTACCAGAGCGCCGGCCGCGCGCTGCCGGTGAATCTGGTGCTGGTCACCGAGGCGAACGACATCGCCAAGGAACTCTATCTCTCGGTGCTCGTCGATCGTGCCGCGAAGGCCGTCACCTTCATTGCCTCGAGCGAGGGTGGTGTCGAGATCGAGAAGGTCGCCGAGGAGAACCCCGAGGCCATCCAGACCCTCGAGGTCAACTTCGTGCAGGGCCTGCAACCGTACCAGTGCCGCAAGCTCGGCTTCGCGCTCGGGCTCTCGGCCAAACACGTCGACCAGCTCACCAAGATGATGCTGGGCCTCTACAGGCTGTTCAACGAGAAGGACCTGTCGCTCGTCGAGCTGAACCCGCTCGCGATCGTCGGCACGGGCGACCTGATGGCGCTCGACGGCAAGGTCAACTCTGACGACAACGCCGAGTTCCGTCACCCCGAACTCGCCGCGATGCGCGATGAATCACAGGAAGATCCGGCCGAGGCGGTCGCGGTCAAGCACAATCTCAACTACGTGACCATGGACGGCAACATCGGCTGCATGGTCAATGGCGCCGGTCTCGCGATGGCGACGATGGACGTGATCAAGCTCGCCGGTGGCGAGCCCGCGAACTTCCTCGACGTCGGCGGCGGCGCGACCAAGGAGCGCGTGGCCGAAGCGTTCAAGCTGATCCTGTCCTCGGACAAGGTCAAGGCAATCCTCGTCAACATCTTCGGTGGCATCGTCCGCTGCGACATGATCGCCGAGGGCGTGATCGCCGCGGTCCGGGAAGTCGGCGTGACGATTCCGGTGGTCGTGCGCCTCGAAGGCACCAACGTCGAGAAGGGCCGTGAGCTGCTCGCCAGCTCTAGCTTCAAGATCATCCCGGCCGTCGACCTCAACGACGCGGCCCAGAAGGCCGTGGCGGCCGTCGCCTGAGCGGAAGGAACGAATCCATGAGCGTTTTGGTCAACAAGAACACCAAGGCCATCTGCCAGGGCTTCACCGGCCAGCAGGGCACCTTCCACTCCGAACAGGCGGTCGATTACGGCACCAGGCTGGTCGGCGGCGTGACGCCCGGCAAGGGCGGCACCCAGCACATCGGCCTGCCGGTGTTCAATACGGTGCAGGACGCCGTCGACGAGACCGGCGCTGATGCATCGATGATCTTCGTGCCGCCGCCGTTCGCGGCCGATGCGATCCTCGAAGCCGCGGATGCCGGCATCCGCGTAATCGTCGCGATCACCGAAGGCATCCCGGTGCTCGACATGCTGCGTGTGAAGAACGCGCTCAAGCAGTATCCGGACGCTGTGCTGATCGGCCCGAACTGCCCGGGCATCATCACGCCGGGCGAGTGCAAGATCGGCATCATGCCGGGACACATCCACAAGCCCGGCAAGATCGGCATCGTCAGTCGCTCCGGCACGCTGACCTACGAGGCCGTGTTCCAGACCACGAACGCGGGCCTCGGTCAATCGACCTGCATCGGCATCGGCGGCGATCCGATCCAGGGCATGAACTTCATCGATGCGCTCAGGCTGTTCCAGGATGATCCGCAGACTGAGGGCATCATCATGGTCGGCGAGATCGGCGGCAGTGCCGAGGAAGAGGCCGCCGAGTTCATCGCCGACTACGTGAAGAAGCCGGTCGTCGCGTTCATCGCCGGCGCCTCGGCCCCGGCCGGCAAGCGCATGGGCCACGCCGGCGCGATCATCTCTGGCGGCAAGGGTACGGCTGCCGCGAAGTTCGCCGCGCTCGAGAAGGCCGGCGTGACCACCGTGAAGTCGCCGGCCGATCTCGGCAAGGCGATCGTCGCGCGGCTCGCCAAGTAATAAGCTGGTGGCTCGCGCTGGACGCGAGCCCGCTAGAATCCGGAGGCCGCGGGTGACCGCGGCCTTCGTCGTTTGTGGAGTCGTGCCGCGATGGCCGTCCTGAAGTTCGCCCTGGCCCAGTTCGACTTTCCCGTCGGTGCGGTTGCGCGCAATGCCGCGCGCGTGCGTGAGCAGATCGTCGCTGCGCGTGCTGCGGGCGCGGCCCTGGTGGCGTTCCCGGAGCTCACGCTGTCCGGCTACCCGCCCGAGGATCTGCTGCTGCGCCCGAGCTTCCTTGCCTCATGCGAGCGCGAAATCGCTGCGCTCGCCAGCGTGGCGACCGGCATCGCGGCATACGTCGGGTACCCACACTCGCTCGGTGAGGTCTACAACGCGGCGAGCCTGCTGCGTGACGGTGCGATCGAGCGTACCTACCACAAGCAGGCGCTGCCGAATTACACGGTGTTCGACGAGAAGCGCTATTTCCGGCCCGGGCGTGACGCGGCCGTGGTCGGGATCGACGGCGTGCGCGTGGGTCTCTTGATCTGCGAGGACCTCTGGGAACCCGAGCCGGCCGCGGCCGCGGCGGCGGCCGGGGCGGAGCTGCTGCTGGTGATCAATGCCTCGCCGTTCGATGTCGGCAAGGCCGCGCAGCGCGAGGCGCTGTTCGCGAAGCGCGCGAGCGAGAACGGCGTGGCCATCGCCTACCTCAATCTGGTCGGCGGACAGGACGATCTGGTCTTCGACGGCGCCTCGCTGCTCGTCGAACCCGACGGACGCATCGCCGCGCGCGCGCCGGTGTTTGTCGAGAGCCTGCTGTTCGCGAGCTACGACAGTACGGCACGCCGCTTCGCCGCACGGGACTGGCCCGTGGAGACCGCGACCTGCATCGAGGCGCGCATCTATGCCGGCCTGGTATGCGGCACGCGTGATTACGTCGAGAAGAACGGTTTTCCAGGCGTGCTGCTCGGTCTCTCGGGTGGCATCGACTCGGCACTGACCCAGGCGATTGCCGTCGATGCGCTGGGTCCCGGGCGCGTCACCGCGGTGCTACTGCCGTCGCGCTATACGTCCGAGCTGTCGAACCGCGAGGCCTTGGTGCAGATCGTTGCCCAAGGTGTCGAACATCGGGTTCTGTCGATCGAAGCGCCGTTCCGTGCGTTTCTCGAAATACTGGCGCCCGCGTTCAGCGACCGGCCGGCGGATGTCACCGAGGAGAACCTGCAGTCGCGCTGTCGCGGCGCAATGCTGATGGCCCTCTCGAACAAGACCGGCTGCATGCTGCTGACCACCGGCAACAAGAGCGAGATGGCGGTCGGCTACGCGACGATCTACGGCGACATGTGCGGCGGTTACGCACCCCTCAAGGACGTGTACAAGACGATGGTCTACCGCCTGGCCCGTTGGCGTAACACGCAGGACCCGGTGATTCCCGAGGAGGTCATCACGCGTGCGCCGTCAGCCGAACTGCGCGAGAACCAGACCGATCAGGACTCATTGCCGCCGTACGAGGTTCTCGATGCGATCCTCAAACGGTTCATCGAGGGCGAGCAGTCGCAGGCCGAGATCGTCGCGGCGGGCTTCGATGAGGCGACAGTGCGACGTATTGCGCGACTGGTACTGGCGAACGAGTACAAGCGTCGCCAGTCCGCGCCCGGGCCGAAGATCTCGACGCGGGCGTTCGGCCGCGACCGGCGCTATCCGATCACGTCCGGCTGGCGCTGATCCGAGCTAAACGGACGACCGGAGACGTCGGGCGCGTGCCGCCCGTGTCTTTTAGCCGCGGTTGACGAACGGCACGATCCGCTTCCAGAAGTGGCGCTTCGGCGGCCACTTGCCGGCGAGATATGGATGCTCGGGGAAGTTCGTCTGCAGCACGCGGCGCGCGTCGTCGGCGAGTTTGTCCTGGCCGAGCCGCTTATAGCTCTCGGCCATGATCGCCAGCGCATCGCCGATCTGCGGTGTCTGCTGATAGGTCTCGACCAGGTGTTCGGCGCGGTTCGAAGCCGCGACATAGGCTTCGCGGCGCAGATAGTAGAGCGCGATGTTCAGCTCGGCCTGGGCCATGTTGTTGCGCAGATAGATCATGCGCTGGCGTGCATCGGCGCTGTACGGGCTGGCCGGATAGCGCCTGACCAGTTCACCGAAATCGTCGAACGACTGCTGCGAAAAGCCCTGGTCGCGCTTGGACTGGTCACGGTCGATGTAGCGTTCGAGCAGGCCACCCGAGCGGTTGAAGTTGATCAGGCCGCGCAGGTAGTAGGCGTAATCGATGTGCTTGTGCGTCGGATAGGTCTTGATGAAGCGGTTGACCGCCGAGTAGGCATCCTCTTCCTTGTGATCCTTGTACTGGACGTAGGCGAGTTCGAGCTGCGATTGCTCGGTGTAGGGGCCAAACGGAAAACGTGCGATTAGCCGCTCGTAGAGGTGCGTGGCGCGCGTCAGATTGCCGTCTACCATCGCGGTCTTGGCTTCCTGGTAAAGCTGATCGACCGGCAGCGTCTCGCTCGGATCGCCCTTCTTGCCGAAGCGCGAGCAGCCCGCGACGGCCACCAGCAGCGCGAGGAAAACGACACGGAGCGTGACCGGGATTCGCATGGGACGCGCAAGCTCTGCGAAAATGAAGGTTGCGATGATAGCCCAAAGCGGCGCCCCCCGCGTGCCGCGAGCCCAACCCCGGATGAACGATACCCCCGCCCTGCGCACCGCGCGCATTCCAATGGCCGCCGCCGGCCGCCGCTTCGATCAGGTGCTCGCCGAGCTGTTCCCGGAGTACTCCCGGTCGCGCCTCGCCGCCTGGATCAAATCGGGTGACGCCCTGCTCGACGGTCGGCAGGTCGCGCCGCGCGAGATCGTCCACGGTGACGAGGAGGTCAGCCTGCGCGATCACGCCACGCAGGAGGTGCCGCTCGCGCCCGAGGCGATCACGCTGGACATCCGCTACGAAGATGCCGACGTGCTGGTCGTCGGCAAGCCGGTCGGGCTGGTCGTGCATCCGGGCGCCGGCAACCCGGCCGGCACACTGCAGAACGCGCTGCTGCATCACGATCCGAAGCTCGCCGAGGTGCCACGCGCCGGCATCGTGCACCGGCTCGACAAGGACACGTCCGGCCTGATGGTGGTCGCGCGCAACCTGCGTGCGCACCACGCACTGGTCGCGCAGCTCGCCGAGCGCGACGTGCACCGGCAATACGAGGCGATCGTGCTCGGTCGGCTGATCGCTGGCGGCACGGTCGATGCGCCGATCGGCCGTCATCCGCGTGACCGCGTGAAGCAGGCGATCGTCGAAGGCCCGCACGGCCGGCCGGCGGTCACGCATTACCGAGTTCGCGAGCGCTTCCGCGCACACACGCTCGTGCAGTGCACGCTCGAGACCGGCCGCACCCACCAGATCCGCGTCCACATGGCGCACATCCGCCATCCGCTGGTCGGCGACACGCTTTATGGCGGCGGCCTGAAGCTGCCGCGTGGCGCGACGCCCGAGCTGACCGAGGCGCTGCGCGGCTTCCGGCGCCAGGCCCTGCATGCGGAGCGCCTCGAATTCGCACATCCGGCGAGCGGCCGCACGATCAGCGTCGAGATGCCCAGACCGGCCGACATGCAGGCGCTGATCGAGACGCTGCGCCGCGATGCCGAGGCGCACACGGATGCGTGAGGCAGGCACGCCGCCGGCGGGCGCCCGGTCGTCGCCACGGGCGATGCGACGCCGGCCTGTCTGATCGACTGCCGCCACAGGGCGTGAATGCGATGACCGACATCCAGGCTGGCGTGATCGTGCCGGACTGGCCCGCGCCGCCGGCCGTGCACGCGGCCGTGACCACGCGCAGGCTGGCCGGGCATTCCGCGCCGCCATACGACGCCTGCAACCTCGGCCTGAACAGCGGCGAGTCCGCCGCGACCGTGCTCGCCAACCGTGACTTCGTACGCGAACGGCTCGGCTTGCCGGCAATGCCGGTCTGGCTGCGTCAGGTACACGGCACGGCGGTGCATGTGGCCCGGATCGCCGACAGGGCTGGCTCGCCGCCCGAAGCCGATGCGGCCTACACGGACGAGCCGGGCGTCGTGCTCGCCATATTGACCGCCGACTGCCTGCCGCTGCTCGCCGCGAGCGACGATGGCCGAGAGGTCGCCGCGATCCATGCGGGCTGGCGCGGGCTTTGCGCCGGCGCGATCGAGGCCGCCATCGCGCATTTCCGGGCGCCGCCGGACAGGCTCCTGGTGTGGCTCGGCCCCGCGATCGGCGCGGTCTCCTATGAGGTCGGCGACGAAGTTCGTACCGCGTTCCAGTCACACGATCCCGCCGCCATCCAGGCATTCGAGCCGACCCGCCCCGGCCATTGGCACTGCGATCTCTACCGCCTCGCACGGCAACGCCTCGCCAGACTCGGCGTGATGCGGGTTTCCGGGGGCGGTTTCGATACCTGCGCCGATCCGCGCTTCTATTCCTTCCGTCGCGACGCAGCCGCGAGCGGACGCTTCGCGAGCCTGATCTGGCGCGACTGACCCGGCCGGCCGTGCCGTCCTCCGCCGGAAACCAGGCACCGCGCCGGATCCGCCGGCGGCAGCGGCAGGTCCGTCGCGTCCAGCCGCTCCACGGCGCCGCACCGGCTTGAATCGATCCCGGCTGGCCGCATACAGCGGGCATCGGCGGCTGAGCCGCCCCGCGCTCGAAGGACACCCCCATGCGGATGGACAAACTCACCTCGCGTTTCCAGCAGGCCCTGGCGGATGCGCAATCGCTCGCGGTCGGCCGCGACCACAACATGCTCGAGCCGGTGCACGTGTTCGCCGCGCTGCTCGATCAGCAGGGCGGTTCGACCGTGCCGCTGCTCGCCCAGGCCCAGGTCAACGTGCCGGCCCTGCGCACGCGCATCGGCCAGGCGCTCGACCGCCTGCCCGCCGTGAAGGGCCAGGAGGGCAACCTCAACGTCTCCAACGACCTCAACCGGCTGTTGAATCTCACCGACCGGCTCGCCCAGCAGCGTGGCGATCAGTTCATCGCTAGCGAGCTGTTCGTGCTCGCCGCGCTCGACGACAAGGGCGAACTCGGCACGGCGCTGCGCCAGTCGGGTGTGGACAAGGCGAAGATCGAGGCCGCGATCGAGAAGATGCGTGGCGGCGAGAAGGTGCAGAGCGAGAACGCCGAGGACCAGCGCCAGGCACTCGAGAAATACTGCATCGACCTCACCCAGCGCGCCGAGGCCGGCAAGCTCGATCCGGTGATCGGCCGCGACGAGGAGATCCGCCGCGTCGTGCAGGTGCTGCAGCGGCGTACCAAGAACAACCCGGTGCTGATCGGCGAACCGGGCGTCGGCAAGACCGCGATCGTCGAAGGCCTCGCCCTGCGCATCGTCAATCAGGAAGTGCCCGAGGGTCTGCGCGACAAGCGCGTCCTCGCGCTCGACATGGGCGCGCTGATCGCCGGCGCGAAATTCCGCGGCGAATTCGAGGAGCGCCTGAAGGCCGTGCTCAACGACCTCGCCAAGCAGGAAGGCCGCGTGATCCTGTTCATCGACGAGCTGCACACGATGGTCGGCGCCGGCAAGGCCGAGGGCGCGATGGATGCCGGCAACATGCTGAAGCCTGCGCTGGCGCGCGGCGAACTGCACTGCATCGGCGCGACCACGCTCGACGAGTATCGCAAGTACGTCGAGAAGGATGCTGCACTCGAACGTCGCTTCCAGAAGGTGTTCGTCGGCGAGCCGAGCGTGGAGGACACGATCGCGATCCTGCGTGGCCTGAAGGAGCGCTATGCCGTGCACCACGGCGTGGAGATCACCGACCCGGCGATCGTCGCCGCCGCCACGCTCTCGCACCGTTACATTGCCGACCGGCAGCTTCCGGACAAGGCCATCGACCTGATGGACGAGGCAGCGAGCCGCATCCGCATGGAGATCGATTCCAAGCCGGAGGAGATGGACCGCAAGGAACGCCGGCTGATCCAGCTGAAGATCCAGCGCGAGGCGCTGAAGAAGGAGAAGGATCCGCAGTCGAAGCAGCGCCTTGCCGATCTCGAAAAGGACATCGCCGCGCTGGAACGCGAGTACAACGATCTCGAAGAAGTCTGGAAGGCCGAGAAGGCCACGCTGCAGGGCGCGACCAGGATCAAGGAGCAGATCGAGCAGGCGCGTCTCGATCTCGAGGCCGCGCAGCGCCGGCAGGATTACGCACGCATGAGCGAGATCCAGTACGGCCGCCTGCCGGAGCTCGAAAAGCAGTTGAAGACCGCACAGGAGGCCGAGACCCAGGGCTTCCGGCTGCTCCAGGACAAGGTCACGGCCGAGGAGATCGCCGAGGTCGTCTCGCGCTGGACCGGCATCCCGGTCGCGAAGATGCTCGAAGGCGAGCGCGACAAGCTGCTGCGCATGGAGGACGAGCTGCACCGGCGCGTGGTCGGTCAGGACGAGGCGGTGCGTGCGGTCGCCGACGCGATCCGCCGCTCGCGGGCTGGCCTGTCCGATCCGAACCGGCCGAACGGCTCGTTCCTGTTCCTCGGCCCGACCGGCGTCGGCAAGACCGAACTGTGCAAGGCGCTCGCGGGCTTTCTGTTCGACAGCGACGACGCGATGGTGCGCATCGACATGTCGGAATTCATGGAGAAGCACTCCGTGAGCCGCCTGATCGGGGCGCCACCGGGTTACGTCGGTTACGAGGAGGGGGGTTACCTGACCGAGGCGGTCCGCCGCCGTCCGTACAGCGTGATCCTGCTCGACGAGGTCGAGAAGGCGCATCACGACGTGTTCAACGTGCTGCTCCAGGTGCTCGACGACGGCCGCCTCACCGATGGCCAGGGCCGCACGGTGGACTTCCGCAACACGGTCATCGTGATGACCTCGAACCTCGGCTCGCAACTGATCCAGGAGATCGGCAGCGCCGACGGCGAGGCCGGCTATACGCAGATGAAGGCGGCGGTGATGGGCGTCGTGCAGGCCCATTTCCGGCCGGAGTTCATCAATCGCCTCGACGAGATCGTCGTGTTCCGCCCCCTCGAGAAGGCGCAGATTCGCCAGATCGCACGCATCCAGACCGAGGCGCTCGCCAGGCGGCTCGCCGAGCGCCAGCTGACGCTCGTGCTGAGTGACAAGGCGCTCGACCTGCTCGGCAACGTCGGCTTCGATCCGGTCTACGGCGCGCGGCCGCTGAAGCGCGCGATTCAGCAGCAGCTCGAGAATCCGCTCGCGCGCGAGATCCTCGAAGGTCGCTTCACCGCAGGCGACACCATCGAGGTCGACGCCGAGGGCGGGCATCTGGTCTTCGCCGCGGGACCGCACCGCGCCGCGGCGTGAGAACGACTGGAGCCGAGGCGGCGATCGAAGACCCGGCCTGAGAAAGCGAGGCCCCACCATGCCGGCGGGGCCTCGTCGTTTGCGGGCCGCGCGCGGCGCCCTCCTCGCTCACCAGCGATAACCTTGCCGCAGACATGAGCGACGTTGAAGCCGAACGGCGACGCGCCGGTCCGATGCACGGGGCCCAGTCGCCCGTTCGGTAATCGCCGCCGAGTGTGATGCGGCCGACCTCGACGCGGCTTATGCGCCCGAAACCGAGCCCTGGCCGCTCTGATCAGCGGTGCAGACGGGCGTGGTATCCGATGCAGTCAGGCGGCCGGCCACGGTGGGGGCGAGCAGGGTGAGTTGGGGATCGGCATGGCGTCGGGACATGGTCTGGATTCCTGGGGCAGGGGAGCGGTCGTAGCCGTCCCGATGCAGTCTGGCAAACTTGCCCGACGCGCTTGATCGCGCGATCGAATAACCTCATGCCGTGCGACGAGGACCGCAAAGTCCGCCGTCGCTCATCCGGCCAAGACCGGACCGGACGGGCTTGAATCCTGCCGACGAACCGCCATCATCCGCCGCCGTCACCGACTGCCTGGGAGTCGCCATGCCCATCTACGAATTCGAGTGCGCCGCCTGCGGCAACCGTTTCGACCGTCTGCAGAAGTTGTCCGATCCCGACCCGGCGGACTGTCCTGCCTGTGCCAGACCGGCCGTGCAGCGGCGCGTGACGGCGCCCTCGTTCCGTCTGGCCGGCAGTGGCTGGTACGAGACCGATTTCAAGAAGGATGGCGACAGGAAGCGCAACCTCGCCGTCAAGGACGAGGCGCCGAAGTCCGATGCGCCGGCCTGCGCGTCCGGCGGTTGCGGCAAGTCCGATTGCGCGGCGCTGAACTGATCCGCCGCGTGTTCAGCGTCGAGAATGGCGGCGCACGGTATCCAGAGCCTCACCAGATGCCGGTCGGCCGGGCTGCGCGACAGTCACCGGTCGGTGTACGCTGGTAACGATTCCCAGGGAGCTTCGACCATGCGCATCAGCCGTTTCATCGCCGCCGCCGCGCTGCTGGCGTTCGGCATCCTGCTGTCGCCCGCCCAGGCGCAGCGCTACGACGATACCGTCGAGTGCAAGAGCCGCGGGTATGAATACACCGAGTGCGACACGCCATTCCGGCGCGTCGAGTTGGTCCGCCAGACCAGCGACAGCGACTGTATCGAGGGTCGCACCTGGGGCTTCAAGCGCGGCCGAATCTGGGTCGACCAGGGCTGTGGCGGCGTGTTCGCCGAGCGTGGCGGCCGCCCCGGTGGCGGATCCTGGGGCGGTGGTTCATCCGACCAGGTCACCTGCCGTAGCGAGAATTACGGTTATTCGCGCTGTGACGTGCGCTGGCGCAATGCCTATCTGGTGCGCCAGCTGTCCGGTTCCGATTGCGTTGAAGGCCGTAGCTGGGGCCTCGACCGGCGCGGGCTGTGGGTGGACGACGGTTGCGCCGGCGTGTTCGCCGAAGGTCGCGGTGGCGGCGGCTGGCGTCCGGGGCCGGGTTGGGACACCGACATCGCGATGGCGTGCGAGAGCGAGGACTACCGTTACCACATGTGCCTCGTGGACATTGGCCGCGGCGGCAGCGTGCGGATCCGCAACCAGATCTCCAACACGCGCTGCGTCGAAGGCCGCAACTGGGGCTGGAATCGTGCCGGCGTGTGGGTCGATCAGGGCTGCTCGGCGACCTTCCTGATCGAGCGCCGCTGGCGCTGACCGACCTCCGCACTTTCATGCACCCGATCGCCTGCCGTCCGGCGGGCGATTTGTTTGCAGCGCAGCACGAACCTCCGTAGCATTCTGCCCTCTTTGGCCGCGAGCTTGCGGCCGTTCTCCTGCGGAGTTCCTGGCGAATGCGCACCCACTACTGCGGCCTCGTGGACGAGGCCCTGACCGGCCAGAGCGTGACACTTTGCGGCTGGGCCGACACGCGTCGCGACCATGGCGGCGTGATCTTCATCGACCTGCGTGACCATGAGGGCATCGTGCAGGTCGTCGTCGAGCCGGGCAACGCTGAGGCGTTCCGCAGTGCCGAGGGCGTGCGCTACGAGTACTGCCTGCGCATCACCGGCACGGTACGCGCGCGGCCGGTGAGCCAGGTCAACGACCGGCTGCGCACCGGCAGGATCGAAGTCGTGGCGGCGGAGGTGCAGGTGCTCAACGCGGCCGCGCCGCTGCCGTTCATGCTCGACGACACGCCGGGCGAGGATGCGCGCCTGCGCTACCGCTATCTCGACATCCGCCGCCCGGACATGCAGCGCAAGCTGCGCATGCGCACCCGGCTGGTGTCCGCCCTGCGCCACTACCTCGACGCGCGCGGTTTCCAGGACATCGAGACACCGATCCTGACCAAGGCCACGCCGGAGGGCGCGCGCGACTACCTCGTGCCGAGCCGCGTGCATCCGGGCGAGTTCTACGCGCTGCCGCAGTCGCCACAGTTGTTCAAACAGCTCCTGATGATGGCGGGCATGGACCGCTACTACCAGATTGCGCGCTGTTTCCGCGACGAGGATCTGCGTGCCGACCGCCAGCCGGAATTCACCCAGCTGGACATGGAGTTCGCCTTCGTCGGCGAGCGCGACGTGCAGGACTTCGTCGAGGCCATGATCCGCCACGTCTTCAAGGAGGTCGCCGACGTTGCGCTGGCCGATCCGTTCCCGCGCATGACCTATGCCGAGGCGATGCGCCGCTACGGTTCCGACAAGCCGGACCTGCGCATTCTGCTCGAGCTGACCGATGTCGCCGAGCACGTGCGCCACGTCGAATTCAAGGTGTTCTCCGGTCCCGCCGCCGATCCAGGTGGCCGCGTCGCGGCGCTGCGCGTGCCGAACGGCGCGGAGCTGACCCGCAAGCAGCTCGACGATTACGGCCTGTACGTCGCCAAGTACGGTGCCAAGGGGCTCGCCTGGATCCGTATCGACGATCTCGCCAAGGGCCGCGAAGGGCTCACCTCGCCGATCGTGAAGTTCCTCGACGACCGCGCACTCCAGGGCATCTTCCAGGCCGTCGGCGCGCAGACCGGAGACGTGATCTTCTTCGGCGCCGGTCCGTACAAGACCGTCAGCGACTTCCTCGGCGCGTTGCGCCTCAAGGTCGGTCGCGATCAGGGCCTCGTCGAGAATGCCTGGCGACCGCTCTGGGTGGTCGATTTCCCGATGTTCGAGTACGACTACGAGGCCAAGCGCTACGTGGCCCTGCACCATCCGTTCACCGCGCCGAAGGTCGATGACGCGGCGGAACTTGCCGCCGACCCGGCGAATGCGGTCAGTCGCGGCTACGACATGGTCTTGAACGGCAACGAGATCGGCGGTGGCTCGATCCGCATCCACCGCCCGGAGATGCAGAGCACCGTGTTCGACCTGCTCGGCATCGGCGCCGAGGAAGCGCAGCTCAAGTTCGGCTTCCTGCTCGAGGCGCTGAAGTACGGCGCGCCGCCTCACGGCGGCATCGCGTTCGGCATCGACCGCATCGCCGCGCTGATCGCCGGCACGGAATCGATCCGCGACGTGATCCCGTTCCCGAAGACCGCGAGCGCGCAGTGTCTGATGACTGCAGCGCCATCCAGCGTGCCGGAGGCGCAGTTGCAGGAGCTGCACGTGCGGGTGGTCAAGCCGCAGAAATGAGCGCGCGGCAGCCGGGGCGTGGGGGCTGGGCCCTGTGGGTGGGCCTGCTCACGTTGCTGGCGCTTTTCCTGCGGGCCTATTACGTCGTCACGGCGGTCGTGGTCGATCCGGTCCGCGGCGATGCGGTCCAGTACCACGCCTACGCCTGGAATCTGGTCCACCACGCGACGTTCTCGAAAGCCCTGCCCGGTGCGGAGGCGGTCGTGCCGGACAGCTATCGCGATCCCGGCTATCCCTCCTTCCTCGCACTGGGCTTCCTGTTCGCCGGCGAGGGGGATGCCTGGTATGCCGCGATCCTGTTCGGCCAGGCAGTCCTGGGCGCACTGTGCGTGCCGCTGATCGCGGGCGTGGCGCGGCGCTGGCTCGGCGAGCGCGCGGCGCTCGGCGTCGGCGTGCTCGCCGCGCTCTGGCCGCATTCGATCACGTTCGCCGGACATCTGCTGTCCGAAACCCTGTTCGGGTTCCTTGCCCTGTCGGCGGTCTGGCTGGCCTCGAGCGCGCTCGAGCGGCGATCCGTGCCGCTCGCCGCAGGTGCGGGCCTGGTCTTCGGCATGGCCGGGTTGACCAATGCGGTGCTGCTGCCGTTCGCGCCGCTCGCTGCCGTTGTGCTGGCCTGGAAGCGGCTCGCGCCGCGCGGCGTAGCGCTCGCGCTGCTGGCCGGTTCGCTGTGCCTGCCGCTCGCATGGACGGCACGCAACGCCGGCCTTGATGCGAGCGACGATTCGGCGCGCGGCCGCGCCCTGATCAATCTCGTGCAGGGCGCCTGGCCCGAATATCACGACGTGTATCGCGAAGCCGTGCTGCGGAATGACGAGACGGCCCGCGCGACTCTCTCTCGCATCGAGGACCAGCAACGCCTGATGACCGCCTCGCCGGTCGCCGGCTTGCAGGCACTCGCGACGCGCTTCGCGGCGTCCCCGGGAAGGTATCTCGCCTGGTACGCCTGGCAGAAGCCCGCACTGTTCTGGGGCTGGAGCATCCGCATGGGGCAGGGCGGCCTGTATGCCTATCCGACCCTTCAGTCACCGTTCGAGCGTCTGCCGACCTGGCGTGCGCTCGCGGCGTTCTGCCATGCCGTCAATCCTTGGCTGCTCGTACTCGCCGCGCTCACCGTCATCGTTCTCGTCTGGCGCGGCCCGGCGGCCTTCGTGACGACCGGTTCGGTCGCGCCGCTCGTTCTGGTCGTGCTGCTCGCGGCCTACGCGACGGCGGTCTATACGCTGCTCCAGGCCGAACCGCGCTACGCGATCCCG
>CAYYHP010000062.1:0-14464 GCA_964471815.1 uncultured Rhodanobacteraceae bacterium | reverse complement strand
ACGCCACCCGACACCGGCGCATCGAGGAAGTCGCCGCCCGCCGCGCGCATCAGTGCCGCGGCCTGTCGGGCGGTGTCCGACGACACCGTCGAGTGATCGACGACGATCAGGCCGGGCTGCGCCGCCGCGGCGAGTTCGCGGACCACGCCGAGCACGTCGGCATCGGCCGTCACGCACAGCGCGACGACGTTGCAGCCTGCGGCGAGCGCCGCGAGCGACTCCGGCGCCGTCACGCCGGCATGCTCGGCCGCGAAGCGCACGGCCTTGTCCGGGCTGCGGTTGGCGACCGCACGCAGAAGGCCGGCACGGTGCAGATGACCGGCCATCGGCCAGCCCATCGCGCCGAGTCCGACGAAGCCCACATCGAGTTGCACAGTCATGTCGTATCCCCTGTCGGCAAGCGTCTGGCCGCGCGGTCGCGGTCCGCACCGCGACGGCAAGCCGGTCTCATTCGGCGAGGTAGGTATAGCCGGTCAGGCCGGCCTCGAGCGCGGCGGCGAATGCTGTCGCTTGTTCTGGCGCGAGCCCGGCCGCGGCGAGGCGCGCGCGGTAGACCTCGCGCAGGGCGGCGAGATCGTAGCCGACGTAGTCGAGCATCACGTCGCAGCTGTCGCCGCGCTTGAACTGCTCGAGCTGCGCCTGGCCCGTGGCATCGAGCCGCACGGCCACCGCATCGGTATCGCCGAACAGGTTGTGGATGTCGCCGAGCGTTTCCTGGTAGGCGCCGACCATGAAGATGCCGAGCCGGTACGGTTCGTCGCCGCGCAGCGCATGCAGCGGCAGGCTCACGTCGAGGCCGTCCTGCTCCACGTACTGGTCGATGCGGCCGTCCGAGTCGCAGGTCAGGTCGGCGATCACGCCGCGCCGCGTCGGCGCCTCGTCGAGGCGTGCGAGCGGCACGATCGGAAACACCTGATCGATCGCCCAGACGTCCGGGATCGACTCGAACACCGAGAAGTTCACGAAATACTTGTCGACCAGGCGCTGATCGAGTTCGTCGATGACCTGACGATGCGCACGTTCGTCATGCCTGAGACGCATGCGCACGGCGTTGGCCAGCGCGTAGAAGAGATCGTCGAGCCGCGCACGATCGGCGAGCGCGAGCTGGCCGAGCGCGTACAGCGTCTGGCCCTCGTTCCAATGATGTTGCGCCTCGTGGTAGATCTCGACCGCCGGGCGCACGTCGATCTCGTCGAGCAGGTCACGCAGGTGGCGCAGCACCGCGGGCTCGCCGTCGCGTGCGGGCGGCACCGCGCCGGCCGGCGCCTTTTCCACCTCGCTGACATTGACCACAAGCACGGCATGGTGCGCGGTCATCGCACGACCGGCCTCGGTGATCACGTGCGGCGCCGGCAGGCCGTGCTCAGCAGCGGCCTCGGCGAGCGGCTGGACGATCGTCGCGGCATATTGCTCGAGGCCGTAATTGATCGAACAGAACGAGCGCGACCGCGTGCCCTCGTAATCCACACCGAGGCCGCCGCCGACGTCCATGTAGCGGATCGGCAGGCCGAGCCGCGAGAGTTCGACGAAATAGCGCACTGCTTCGCGCATGCCGCCGGCGATGTCGCGCACGTTCGAGAGCTGCGAGCCCATGTGGAAGTGCAGGAGCTTCAGGCTCTGTTCGAGCCCTGCGCTTTTGAGCGTCTCGACGAGATCGAGCACCTGGCGCGGGCTCAGGCCGAACTTGGCCTTGTCGCCGCCGGTGTTCTGCCACTTGCCGGCGCCGATCGTCGCCAGGCGCATGCGCACGCCGAGCAGCGGTTCGACGCCGAGCGCGCGGGCTTCCTCGATGACGTGATCCAGCTCGGACGGCTTCTCGATGACGATGAACACCTCGAGGCCGAGGCGTCGGCCGATCAGCGCGAGGCGGATGTACTCGCGATCCTTGTAGCCGTTGCAGATCACGAGGCTGCCGGGCCGGGCCAGCGCGAGCACGGCCATCAGCTCCGGCTTGGAACCGGCCTCGAGACCGAAACCCTGGGTACCGTTCGCGGCGAGTTCGCCGGCCACGCCGCGCTGCTGGTTGGTCTTGATCGGGAACACCGCCGTATAGCCGCCGGTGTAGTGCCAATCGGCCATGGCCCTGGCGAACGCGGCGCGCAGGCGCTCGCGGCGATGGTGCAGGATGTCGCAGAAGCGCAGCAGCAGCGGCAGGCGTGAGCCGCGCGCCCTGGCGGCCTCGACCAGTTCGGCGAGCGGCAGGGCCGGGCCGTCCGCACCGCGCGGCGACACCACGACGCGGCCGGCCGCGTCCACATCGAAATAGCCTTCACCCCAGTGCGGAATGGCGTAGCGCTCGCGGGCTTTCGCCACGGTCCATGAAGTCGTCATCGGCGAGTCCTCCTCGACAACGGTTCGCGGTGGCGTCGCAGCGGCGGGCCTTGACGATGATCACCCGGTGGCCGGAAGCCTCTCTACGCCGCGGGGCCGTCGGGGGGCGATAGTGTAACGGCGCGGCCGGCGCGCGTGTCGCTGCGGTCGCGACCGGCTACAATCCCGCGCCTTCCGATGAGCGCGCATCCGGGCCGTCCGCGGCATGCCGGCGCGCCGCCATCATGGAACCGCCCCGAGAACGAGCCTGCCAGCGCGGGCCGCACGAACGACAGGAAGCGCGTCATGTCCGAGAACACCTGGTTCACCGAGCAACACGAGCATTCCGGCTCGTCCATCGGCTTCCGCGTGAAGCAGCTGCTGCACTCGGAGAAGACGCCGTTCCAGACCATCGAGATCTACGACACCACGGACTGGGGCAAGCTGATGGTGATCGACGGCTGCATGATGGTCACCAGCCGCGACAACTTCCTCTACCACGAGATGATGGCGCATCCGGCGCTGTTCACCCATGCGCGCGCCAAGCGCGTGGTGATCATCGGCGGAGGCGACTGCGGCACGCTGCGCGAGGTGCTGCGTCACGACGAGGTCGAGAGCGCGGTGCAGGTCGAGATCGACGAGCGCGTCACGCGGCTCGCCGAGAAGTATTTCCCCGAGCTCTGCGAGGCCAATGACGACCCGCGCGCGCAGCTCCTGTTCATCGACGGCATCAAGTACATGGCCGAACTCGATCCCGAATCGATCGACGTGGTCATCGTCGATTCGACCGACCCGGTCGGCCCGGCGGAGGGCCTGTTCAACGCGGCCTTCTACACGAGCTGTTTCAAGGCGCTGCGCCACGGCGGCATCCTCGTGCAGCAGTCCGAATCGCCGCTCGCGCATCTCGAGCTGATCCAGTCGATGCGCACGCACATGCGCACGGCGGGCTTCCAGGCGGTCAGGACGCTCGGCTTCCCGCAGCCCTGCTATCCGACCGGCTGGTGGAGCTGCACGATGGCGCGCAAGGGCGCCGATCTCGCCGGATTCCGCGAGCGCGGCGCGGCGAGCAAGCAGTTCGCCACGCGCTACTACAACGTCGACATGCACAAGGCCGCACTCGCGCTGCCGGAGTTCATGCGCGAGGCGCTCGGCGAATAGCCGCCGCCGATCCGGGGCCAGACATGGCCGCAAACGCCCGCAGCCTCGTGATGGCGAGCCTATTCGGCCTCGTGATTGGCAGTGCCGGTGCGGTCGAGTTGCCTACGCCGAGCGGGCCTTCCCTCGTCGGCATCGACCACACACCCACGGTGGTCGCGAACCTGGACGAGGCAGCCGCGACCTATGCACGTCTTGGCTTCTCGGTGAAGCCCGGCCGACCCCATGCGAACGGGCTGCGCAACGCGCACGTCAAGTTCAGGGACGGCTCTGGCATCGAGCTGATTTCGCCGCCCGAGCGGCCGGGCGATGAGCTGACCCGCACGTACGCGCGCTTGCTGCGGAGCGGCGAAGGGCCTGTCTACCTTTCCTTCCACGCCAGGGACACGGCGGCACTGACCTCGGCCTTGAGCAAGGCAAACATTGCCTTTTCGGATGAAGGCGGCCTGCTGACGCTCGCGGACCCGCACCTCGATTTCATCTTCTTCATCAACGACAACCGCTCGCCCACCGACAGGCCCGAGCACTTTGCCCATCCAAATACGGCGATGGCGATGACGGAGGTCTGGCTGGCGCTGGACACCCCCGCTCGCGCGAGCCTTCGCCACCTGCTGCTGGCATTGGGTGCCACTGAGACCAGCGCGACAGTGCAAGCGTCCGCGAAACTCCACGCTACGGTCTTCACCGTGCAGAACGGGCGCGTCATCGTGCTTTCGCCGACACGACGATCGCAGCCCGGCAGGCAGATCCTTGGCGTGAAGTTCCAGGTACGCGATGCGCGCACGGCCGCACGCTTCCTGGGCATGGCTCCCGTGCCCGTTTCGACGGCGCATGGCCTGTGGTTGCGCTTCGACGAACAGCCCTGACGGTGAAGGGTTGCTGCTTCTGGAGAGAGCGGGTCCGGCCCGGCTCCGACCAATATTCAAGGCGCAATTTGCTTTGCCGGAATCACCGCCTCGACGCGGATGACGTCCTGAAGCTCAAGCACAGCGAGGCGAGGTTCGCCAAGCTTTTCTCATGCGTCGTTACGCACGGCGCTACGGAGCCGCCGCCGATGAGTTCGGGATTTGCTCGTCTGGACTCAGAACGTGCGCGGCCGGACCTTGGCGAGCAGCACCAGCAGCAGCGTCGCGAGCGGACCGAGCAGCAGCGAGAGCAGGAACCAGACGAGGCCTGAACGGTTCTTGCCCTGCGCGAGGCCAGCGTTGATCAAGGCTAGGGTTCCCCAGCCGACGAAGAATTGCGCACGCGGCGCCAGGAGCAGATCCACGAGACGAGCGCCTCCGGAAGGTGTCAGGCGTGTTGTGCCACAGACGTCGTTAAGGCTTCGCTGGCGCGGGCCGGCCTCAGGGGCCTTCGAAGCCATCACGGAACAGAGTGTCGGGCTCGCCGAGCTCGATGTGGTCGAAGATATAGGTGGAATTGCCGCTCATCGCACCACCGGATGTTTCCAGGCTCAGCAGGGCACTCGTGGCATTGGCCGGCAGCGCCATGGGACCGGAGTCGATCCCGGTCCAGGCGATCGATGTGCAGGCATCCGGATAGGTCGACCCCGTCTCCGGCAGGTCCATGTCGAGCAGCACGTTGCCGGCACAGGCGGCACCATCGAAGACCTGCAGCCGGAAGCGGTGGCCGCCCGTTCCATTCTCAGTGCTCTTGAGCTTGCGCAGCATCACCTCGATCCCCGTCAGCGTGCTCACGTCGATGCACTGTTCGGCATGCGCGAGCCGGCCCGTGCCGTTGGCGCTAAGAACCATCGCGCCGGATGCCGGTGAACCGAAGCAGCTGTCCCGATAGAGGCTGGCACCGTTCTGCGTGCTCGTGGTCCAGCCTGCCAGGTCCATGGCGAAATCCGGGTTGGTCAGACGATTGGCGACCTGCGCAGAGAGCGGTTGCGCGATCGCGACGAGCAGGGCGGGAAGTAGACGGAGGGAGGACATGCCGGATTCGCAGCCAGGGAGGGTCGTGCCCGATGTGACGAGGTAATGCTCTCCGGGTTGACGGACGAACATGCGCGCCTCGATTCCAGCGCCCGCCGCAGCCGATGCGGCCGCTTCGCGAGCGTACGCCATGCCTCACGAACCCATCGCCTCGGGCGGAGGCGAATGCATGACGCCAACGGGGAATCGCTAGACTGTCGCGCCCCTCTCCTCCGGACATGCCGCGTGGTCATCGTCGCGACCTTCGCCTTCGTCATCGCCCTGCTCGCACTCTGCCGCCTGCTGCGCTGGCGCGGGCCGGCCTCAGAGGCCTTCGAAACCGTCGCGGAACAGGGTATCGGGCTCGCCGGCATAAACGTGATCGATGTAATAGACCGAATTGCCATCCATACCTACGGATGTACGCACGACGAGGAGCGCGCTCATTGCGTTGGCCGGCAATGGGATTACCTTCTGGACCTGGGTCCATAAGGTGAATCCAGGAGCACAGGTATCATCCTTAATAGTTGCAGGAAGAGTATCGATACTTGCATTCATCACATTACTGCCAAGACAATCAGATCCATCAAATACATGAAGCTGAATTTCATGCGTGCCTGAATCAACCTCCGAAGCGCGGAAGGCACGCAATTCGATTCCAAGAACATCGAGGTTGCTTACATCAATGCACTGTTGAGCCTGCGCGAACTGCTCAGTGAGCTGGTCAGCCAGGGATTCCAGCACAAGCGCGCCGGCGATAGGAGAGCCAAAACAATTATCATGGTAAACACTGCCTGGTCGGCTATCAGTGATCGTCCAGCCGGTCAAATCATCGTCAAAATCAGGGTTGATCAGCTGATTAACGACCTGACCAGAGCTTTGGCTGGATGCCATGCCTAATAGCAAAATAGCAACGGCCGGATTCGTGCGACGGATGATCATGAGTTCACCCTTCCCCGTAAATTATTGAGCGGTTTTATTCAGGGCACTAATGCACCACTGCCAATCAGCCGAACATCCGCCTGCCTAGCGACTGGCGTTCTCACTAGATGGAAAACGTGAACCGAATAGATCCGCGCGCTCCTCGCACCCACCACAGCGACTGCCGCCGATGCTATGCGGATGTTGCCGCTGGCACCCCAGACCCGGATGTGCGACCGTCATTAGTTGTTTTACGCAGTCGCTAGACTGCCGCCCCTCTCCGCCGGACATCCCGCGTGGTCATCGCCGCGACTTTCGCCTTCGTCATCGCCCTGCTCGCACTCGGCCGCCTGCTGCGCTGGCGCGGGCTGGTCGGCGACGGCGCGCCGGATGCACTCAACGCCGTGGTGCTGTACGTCTGCCTGCCGGCATCGATCCTGCTGTATGCACCGAAACTCGCGTTCAGCACCGACCTGCTCGGCGTCGTCGCCGTGCCGTGGATCCTGCTCGCGGCGAGCACGGCGCTGGTGCTCGCGACCGCACGCCTGGCCGGATTCGCGCGCCCAGCCACCGCCGTGCTGCTGCTCCAGGTGCCGCTCGGCAACACCTCGTTCCTCGGCTATGCGCTGATTCCGGTGCTGGCCGGCGGCGGGGCGCTGCGTTATGCGGTCGTGTACGACCAGTTCGGCAGCTTCGTGATCCTCTCGACGTTCGGCCTCGCGGTCATCGCGCTGTACGGCGGCGGCGAGCGGCCGACGCCACGTGCGGTCCTGCGCCGCGTGTTCGGCTTTCCGCCGTTCCTGACCCTGCTCGCCGCACTCGCCATCGTGCCGGCGGCGCTGCCCGAGCCCCTCGAGGGCGTGCTGCGCCAGCTGGCCACGGCACTGCTGCCGCTGGTCGGGCTGGCGATCGGCATGCAACTGAAGCTGCGCCTGCCGCGCGAGCACATCGCGCCGCTCGCCGTCGGCCTGACCGGCAAGCTGGTCGTGCTGCCGGCGCTCGCACTCGGCCTGTGCGCGGTCCTCGGCCTCGAGGGCGACCTGCGCGCGGCCGTGGTGCTCGAATCGGCGATGCCGCCGATGATCACGAGTGCCGCACTCGCGGCGCTGGCGGGCCTCGCCCCGGAACTCGGCGCGGCGCTGGTCGGCTACGGCATCGTGGCGTCGATGTCGACGCTGCCGTTCTGGCGTGCGGTGCTGCACGCGCTCGGCTGAATCCCGTGCCCCGCGCGGGGCTATGATGCGCCGCGTTCCGTCGGGAGTCTCCTCCATGCGCCTGAAGCCGCTGCTCGTGCTGAGCCTCGCGCTCGGCCTCGTTCCGGCCGCACCGGCCGCCGATCGCGTGACCGGCAAGGCCTTCGCCACGCGCTCGGAAGTCATCGCGCCACACGGCATGGTGGCGACCTCGCATCCGCTCGCGACCCAGATCGGTCTCGACGTGTTGAAGCGCGGCGGCACGGCCGTGGATGCGGCGATCGCCGCGAATGCCGCACTCGGCCTGATGGAGCCGGTCTCGAACGGCATCGGCGGCGACCTGTTCGCAATCGTCTGGGATGCGAAAACGAGGAAGCTCTACGGCTACAACGGTTCCGGGCGCTCGCCGCAGGGACTCACGCTCGCCTGGTTCGTCGAGCACGGCTACAAGGACATTCCCGCGCTCGGCCCGCTGCCGGTCAGCGTGCCGGGCTGCGTGGATGCGTGGTTCGCGCTCCACGGGCGCTTCGGCCGGCTGCCGATGAAGGACCTGCTCGCGCCGGCCGTACGCTATGCGCGCGAAGGATTTCCGGTCACCGAGCTCGTCGCGCATTACTGGGCTCTCTCGGTACCGCGGCTGGCGAAATTCCCGGGCTTCACTGAGCAGTTCACGCGCGCCGGCCGCGCACCGGCCAAGGGCGAGATCTGGAAGAACCCGAACCTCGCCGCGACGCTGGAAACGATCGGCCGCGGCGGGCGCGACGCGTTCTACCAGGGCCGCATCGCCGCAACGATCGGCGACTACATGAAGGCCCAGGGTGGCTTTCTGTCCGTGGCCGATCTCGCCGCTCATCATGGCGCATGGGTCGAGCCGGTATCGGTGAATTATCGCGGTGTGGATGTCTGGGAATTGCCGCCGAACGGCCAAGGCGTGGCTGCGCTTGAGATGCTGAACATCCTCGAAGGCTATGACCTGAAGTCCTACGGTTTCGGCAGTCCCGAGCACCTGCACCTGTTCGCCGAGGCGAAGAAGCTCGCCTTCGCCGACCGCGCGCGCTGGTTCGCCGATCCGGATTTCGCCCACGCGCCGCTCGCCGGCCTGCTGTCGAAGGACTACGCGGCCGAGCGGCGCCGGCTCATCACGATGGATCACGCGCTGAAGGCGGTCGATGCCGGTCATCCGCCGGTCGACGGCGGCGACACGATCTACTTAACCACGGCCGACCAGTACGGCAACATGGTCTCGCTGATCCAGTCGAACTACCGCGGCATGGGTTCGGGCATGAGCCCGCCCGGGCTCGGCTTCATCCTGCAGGACCGGGGCGAGCTGTTCGTGGTGCGCCAAGGCCATCCGAACAGCTACGCGCCCGGCAAGCGGCCGTTCCACACCATCATCCCGGGCTTCATGACCAAGAACGGCGAGCCGTGGATCAGCTTCGGCGTGATGGGCGGCGCGATGCAGCCGCAGGGCCACGTGCAGATCGTGATGAACCTCGTCGATTTCGGCATGAACCTGCAGGAGGCCGGCGACGCGCCGCGCATCCAGCACGAAGGTTCGACCGAGCCGAGCGGCCAGGTGGTCGAGATGCGCGACGGCGGCGAGCTGAACCTCGAAACGGGCTTTGGCTACGAGACGATCCGCGCGCTGCTGCGCAAAGGCCACAAGGTGACCTATGCCGATGGTCCGTATGGCGGCTACCAGGCCATCCTGCGCGACGCGGAGAACGGGGTCTACGTCGGCGCGAGCGAGGGCCGCAAGGACGGCCAGGCCGCCGGTTACTAAGCCCGCTTCCGCTGCGCCGGGACGCGCAGTAGGCTAGGCCGGCGGACACGGCAGGAGGGTCGGCAATGCTCCGGATCCTGATCGCGAGCTCCAAGGGCGGCTGCGGCAAGACGACGCTGGCCACGCATCTGGCGGCTTACTGGGCGGTGGCCGGCAAGGCCACGGTGCTGGTCGACGGCGACCGTCTCGGCCTCGCGCGCCGCTGGTGCGAACGGCGCGCCGGCCTGGCGAGCGCCGTACTGCCGATCGACGGCACGCGCCGCGGCTGGCGCGAACGCATCCCGGCCGACGCGCAGCGCGTGGTCATCGACACCGCGGCCGGGATCCGCGCCGAGGAGGTCGAGAGCCTGCTCGGCGACATCGATGCACTGCTGATCCCGGTACTGCCGGCACCGTTCGATCTCGACGCGACGGAAGCCTTCATCGCGGATCTCGCGCGCCTCGACCGCATCCGCCGCGGCAAGGTCGCCGCCGGCCTCGTCGCCAACCGCCTCAAGCCCTGGACGCGTGCCAGCCAGGAAGCGCTCGAGCGTCTGCACGGCCTGCCGTTCCCGGTCGTCGCCACGTTGCGCGACAGCATCGGCTACTCGTTCTGCACCGGTCTCGGCAAGAGCCTGTTCGATTACCACGCCGAGAGCGTGCGCCTGCACCAGGACGACTGGAAGCCCCTGCGGCGCTGGCTCAAGCAGGCGAAGTGAGCCGCCGGTCCACGCGCCCCACACAGGAGGCGCCGCTTCGGGCACCATAGGCGCAGGAGGCACATCCCATGCGAGAACTGATCCTGCTGCGCCATGCGCATGCCGCGGCGGCGGCCCCCGGCACGACCGACGTCGAACGTAACCTGAGCCTCACCGGCGAAGCCGAGGCCGATGCGGCCGCGGCCTGGCTTGCCGCGTACCACGCCCGACCGGCACGCGTGCTTTGCTCGCCCTCGTCGCGCACGTGCCAGACCCTGGAGCGTGTCCTGCAGCGCATCGAGTACGCCGACACCCGCCACGAACCGCGCATCTACGAAGCCACGGCCGGCGAGCTGTTCGGCCTGCTCGAGGAGCATGCCGATGCCGAGAATCTGCTGCTGGTCGGCCACAATCCGGGGCTCGAGACGCTCGTCGCCCTGCTCGCCACCGGCCAGACCGGCGAATTCCGCGGCATGCCGCCGGCCGGCATCGCCTGGTTCGAGTTCACCGCGCCGCCGGAGCCCGGCAACGGCCGCCTGAAGGCGTTCTGGGCGCCCTGAGCGACTCGCATGGCGGGCCTCGGGTCGGTGCTGCGGACGCTCGGCGCGGTGGCACTGCTCGGTGCCGTGACCGTCGCGGCGCATGCCGAGACCGAGATCATCCCGCTCGACGCCGCGCGCTCGCATGCCGAATTCGAGGTGCGCGCGATGTGGTTGTTCGTCGTGCGCGGCCGCTTCGGCGCCGTGCAGGGCGAAGTGCGGATCGACCGTGCCGCACGCAGCGCACGCGTGGTCGCCGAGATTGATGCGGCCGCGGTGCGCATGCACAGCACCAGCCATGAAGCCTGGGTGCGCTCGGAGGAATTCTTCGACGTAGCCCGGCATCCGCGCATCCGCTTCGTGTCCGAACCGTTCCCGCTGGTCGCGCTCGACGAGGGCGGCGACGTACCGGGCGTGCTGGACCTGCGCGGGCACAGCGAGCCGGTCGCGTTCCACCTCGATCGCGCGGCATGCGCGAAGCGTGGCGGGCACGACTGTCCCGTGCATGCCGAGGGTAGCGTGCTGCGCAGTGCCTTCGGCATGCGCTCGCGACGCACGACGCTCGCCGACCGCGTGCGCCTGCACTTCACGATCTATGCAAGCCCGAGCGTGACGGTCGGCCCGCCCAACCCGCTCACCGGACAGGGGTGAGGCTCGTCGCTTGCGCGATGCGAAGTAACGCATCGCACGGCGAGCCGAACGCCATCGGCAGGAAGCCGATGGCCGGGTTGCCCGGCGAGGCCGGGAAGGCCGAGCCTGGCAACGGCCCGCGAGGCCACGCCGAGCGCAACGCCGCTTGCGCGATGCGCAGTAACCCATCGCGCGGCGGACGCACTGCTCTGGCGTGCCACGACCATGCATGCGATTCTCGATCGATGGATCTGTCGCACTGCACAAGGATCGTCCTGCTCTGCCTGCTCGCCGTGCTCGGCGGCTGTGCGTTGTCGCCGGCCCAGGTGCGGCGCGCCGACGAGAGCGTAGCCGCCACGCAGGACCGGCAGCGCGACTGTGACCGCGCCGACGCCTGCGCGCTCGCCTCGCCGTACCGCACGCTGTTCGCGCATGCCCTCACCGCCACGCGCAGCGGTGCGCCGGTGCACTACGCGCAGGCGCTCGAGCGTGGCGAGGAGGCCCTGCTGCTGCGCATCCATCTGATCCGCGCCGCGCAGCACAGCATCGACCTGCAGACCTTCATCTTCGCCAAGGACGATGCCGGGCTGCTCGTGCTCGACGAACTCGTCGCGGCCGCACGGCGCGGCGTGCGCGTGCGCGTGATTGCCGACCAGATGTTCTCGCTCGGCGACCCGGACCTGCTCGCACGGCTGGCGACTGCCCATACGAACTTCGAGCTCCGCCTGTACAACCCGGCCTTCGACAAGGCCTCGACGCATCCGCTCGAGTTCGCCGCAGGCCTGCTCTGCTGCTTCTCGAGTTTCAACCAGCGCATGCACAACAAGCTGCTGCTGATCGACGCGAGTATCGGCATTGCCGGCGGACGCAACTACGAGAACCGCTATTTCGACTGGGATGAGGCATTCGATTATCTCGATCGCGACGTGCTCGTCGCCGGCCCGGTCGCCGCGGCCGCCATGCAGGCCTCGTTCGAGCAGTTCTGGCAGCACCCGCGCACGCGGCCGCTGCCGCGCCTGAAGGACGTCAACCCGCGCCTCCTGGATGCCGGCGTGCCGAAGACCTGGGCCCCGCCGGCGTTCACGGCACCCGCGCGGGTCGCTGCATTGCGCGCGCGCGCGGACGACGTCGCCGCGATCGAGCATGCCTTCGCCGCGCAGGCGCTGCGCGTCGGTCGCGTCGATTACTTCTCCGACTCGCCCGACAAGCCGCTCGAACGCGATACGCCGTCCGGCGTGGAACTGACCCGGCACATCGTCGGCCTGCTCGGTGCGGCGCAGCGCGAGGTGCTGCTGCAAACGCCTTACCTGGTTATCAGCCAGCGCGCGCGGCAGGTGTTCCGCAACCTGCGCAAGCAGCGCAAGGACCTGCGCGTGATCGTCTCGACCAACTCGCTCGCCGCGACCGATGCGTTCTACGTCTACGCGCTTTCCCACAAGTACAAGAAGCGCTACCTCAAGGATCTGCATTTCGAGATCCACGAGTTCAAGCCGTTTCCGGCCGACGCGGCGGAGATGGTCGCCGATTATGCGGAACTGGCCGGCGGCAGCGGTGCCGGCCGCTATCGCAAGTACGGCCAGGCACCGCTGACCAGTAGCGGCGTGCGCCTCGGCCTGCACGCCAAATCGATCGTGATCGACGGCGCGGTCACCCTGATCGGCTCGCACAACTTCGATCCGCGTTCGGATGACTACAACACTGAATCGGGCTTCATCATCCACGACGTCGCGTTCGCCGCGCAGGTGCGTGCGGCGATCCTGCGCGACACCGAGCCGCGCAATGCCTGGACCATCGCCCGGCGTCCGCGTGCGAGACCGCTCGCACGCGTGAACAGCGCGATCGCCGATTTCTCCGCCGCACTGCCGCTGTTCGACTTCTGGCCGTTCCGCTACGCGACGAGCTACGACCTCAAGCCCGGCTGCGAACCGCTGCGGCCGAGCGATCCGGAGTTCTACGACTGCTACGAGCCGGTCGGCGACTTCCCCGGCGTGGACCTACCGCTGAAGACCATCTACACGCGCATCGTCACGGCCTTCGGCGCGGGCCTGGCCGGCATCCTCTGACGCAGCAGCGCGACGCTCGCGCACGCCACAGGCCATCCCGCGCCATGCCCGGGCGTTCAATTGACGGCGCCGGAGCGGCTGGCTAGTCTGCCGGCCTCCGCTTTCCCACCAGCCAGACCGCCGGCCATGTCCCTGACCATCACCATCGAACTCGGCGACGCCGACCTGCAGCACTTCATCGCCGGCATGCGCAAGGCGCAGGAGGAGACCGCCCACCTCCGCGCGCAGCAGATCACCGACGCCGCGCGCAAGCTGCTCGCCGAATCGGCCGGGCTGCAGGTACCCGGCTTCATCGCCGAACGCCTCGGCAAGCTCGACGCGATGATCAGCATGGTGCTCGATGCCGGCTGGGCGCTGCCTGAAGACGACAAGCGGCGCGTGCTGTCGGCTCTGACCTACTTCGCCGATCCGAAGGACGTGATTCCGGATACCGTGCCGGTGCTCGGCTTCCTCGACGATGCAATCATGATCGAGCTGTGCGTGCGCGAGCTCAAGCACGAACTCGACGCCTACGAGGATTTCTGCGACTACCGGCGCAGCGAGGCCGCACGCCGCGGCATCGATGCCGGTGAACTCGAGCTGCAGCGCGTGGACTGGCTCGAGGGCCGCCGCGAAGAACTGCAAGAGCGCATGCACCGCCGTCGGCGCGAGTCGTACAGCGGCATGGGCGTGTGGCGCCCGGCCCTGTTCAAGTTCGGCGGCTGATCGCGGCCCATTCCAGCGACGAAGGCGCCGCAATGGCGCCTTCGCGCTCTTGCGAGTCACGGACGCGGCACGGCCCTGCCGAAACTGAACCCGTTCAGCATGCCGCGTACGCGCAGAGAGTGCGCTAGGTCACAACTCGACCGTGGACGGCCGACTAGTCTGGGCCGTCCTCAGGGAATTGAGGCATTACGCTCCATCGCGAGGTGAAGGACCATGAGTCGCCGCGCCATCCTGAACGCATTCGTCCTCACGGCCAGCCTGGTCTGGCTGGTTCCTGCCACGGCACGTACCTACGATCACCTGTTCGCCGGTCATTTCGAGATTCCGGTCGACGCACCGGCGACCGATGCCGAAGCCGCACGCTTCCTGACCCAGGCGAGCTTTGGTCCGACCGTCGCGGAGATCGCCAGGCTGCGCGCGATCGGCTACTCGGAATGGATCGACCAGCAGCTCGCGATGCCGGCGACGCTCACCCGCCCGTACGTCGAGCAGGTGGTCACGGCGCGCACCGCGGGCGGCCAGGTCGTCAGCCAGTCGATCCGTCATCATCGCTGGTTCTGGACCGCGGT
>CAYYHP010000061.1:0-14945 GCA_964471815.1 uncultured Rhodanobacteraceae bacterium | reverse complement strand
TCCTGGTATTCGATCTCGGCCTCGGCCAGCGCCGAGCCGCAGTCGAAGCACCAGTGCACCGGCTTGAAGCCGCGCGTGATGTGGCCGTTCGCGTAGATGCGCGCGAGCGCGCGCAGCATGTCGGCCTCGAAGTGCGCGTCCATCGTGCGATACGGATTTTCCCAGTCGCCGAGCACGCCGAGGCGCTTGAAGTCGATGCGCTGCAGGTCGATCTGTTTCGTCGCGTAGTCGCGGCACTTCTGGCGGAAGGTCGCCGCGTCGACCTTCTGACCGACCTTGCCGACCTGCTTCTCGACCGCGATCTCGATCGGCAGGCCATGGCAGTCCCAGCCCGGCACGTACGGAGACCGGTATCCGGCCAGGAGCTTCGACTTGACGACGATGTCCTTGAGAATCTTATTCAGCGCATGGCCGAGATGGATCGCGCCGTTCGCATACGGCGGACCATCGTGCAGCACGAAGACGCGGTCACGTCCGGCGGTCTTTTCCTGGATCACGTGATAGCGGCACTGCGCTTCCCAGTCGGCGAGCATGGCCGGCTCGCGGCGGGCGAGATCGGCCTTCATCGCGAAATCGGTGCGCGGCAGGTTGATCGTGTTCTTGTAGTCGGGATTCACGGTTCAGGCTCCGGCGTCCGCTGTGGCGGTTGCGCCAAGAATGCGCCGCGCGAGGGCGGCGTCGAGGTCCATCTGACGGACCAGGGCATCGAGATCGGCAAACTTTTCCTCGTCGCGCAACTTCGCGACAAATTCCACGTCGATGCGGCGACCGTAGAGATCACCGTCGAAATCGAACAGGTGTGCCTCGAGCAGCGGCTCCTTGCCGTCGACGGTCGGCCGCACGCCGAGACTCGCGACACCCGGATGCGGCTGCGCGCCGACGCCGTGCACGCGCACGGCGAAGATGCCCATGAGCGGCGGCGCGCGCCGGCCGAGGCGCAGGTTCGCAGTCGGATAGCCGAGCCTGCGGCCGAGTTGCTGGCCGCGCACGACGTGACCGCCCATCGTGAACGCACGCCCCAGCAGGGAACCGGCCGCTGCGAAATCACCATTGCCGAGCAGCACGCGGATACGTGAGCTCGACACGCGCTCCCCGTCGAGTTCGAACGGCGGCACGGCCTCGGCATGAAAGCCGTGGCGTTCGCCGAGCCGTCGCAGTAGGTCGAAATCGCCCGTGCGGCCGCGTCCGAAACGAAAGCACTTACCGACCCAGACCTCCCGCGCGGCGAGGCGCGCGACGAGCACGCGCTCGACGAACTGCTCCGCGGTCAACGCGGCGAGGGCCGCATTGAAGCGCAGCAGCAGAGTCGCCTGCATGCCGCAACCGGCAAAGCCAAGGATCTTCTCGCGCGCGGTGGCCAGACGCGCCGGCCGCGCGCTGCCGGCGAAGAATTCCCGCGGCAGTGGCTCGAAACTGACGGCGACCGCACGGCATGCGGTGGTGGCCGCGCACTCGCGCACCCGGGCGAGCACGGTCTGGTGACCGCGATGGACGCCATCGAACGCGCCGACGCAGACCACGCTGCCCTGCGGAGCGAGACAGGGCCCGTCGATGTCCCTGAACAAACTGTGCATCCGTCGGAGTATAGCGGTCGATGTCGGGCCGCGCAGGTCTTTCCATCCCGCATGCCGAAAGGCCATGTGCCCACGCATGCTCGATCGCCTGCTGGGAATATCCACCGTGCCGCTGCATCGTCACGACCGATGCCATGGGCGGACGGCGGCCTCAGGTTCCGCGCAGCTCGCGCAACCGGAAGCCCAGGGCGAACAGGACCGCGACGTAGGCCGAGCCTGCGGCCAGGATCAGGATGGCGAGGCGGATCACGCGATCGAACGACGGCAGCACGGTCCAGTCCGGCCAGAGCGCAAGCCCGGCGAGCAGCACGCCGGTCAGTGCCATGCAGGCCAGCGCAAGGCGCGCGACGTGGCGCGTCCAGCCCAGCTGTGGCCGGTAGATACCCTCGCGGCGCAGCGCACGCCACAGCAGCGCGAGGTTCACATAGCTGGCGAGGCTGCTCGCTAGGCCGAGGCCCATGTGCAGGCCGGGCACCCGGGCGATTGCGTCGAGCAAGCCGAGACCGGTATCCGCCGGCCGTCGCCACAGCACGAACAGCAGGCCGACGAACAGCAGGTTCAGCACCATGTTTACGATCATCGCCACCACGCCGGCACGCACCGGCGTGCGCGTGTCCTGGCGCGCGTAGAACGCGGGCGCGACGACCTTGACCAGGGCGAAGGCCGGCAGGCCCGTGCTCAGCGCCGACAGGCTCAGGCCTGCCATCGCCACGTCATGCGGCGTGAATAGGCCGTGCTGGAACAGCGTCGCAAGCATCGGCCTGGCGAGCAGCACCAGCCCGAGCATCGCCGGCACGGCGATCAGGAGCGCCGTGCGCAGGCCCCAGTCGAGTGCGCGCGAGAAGCCTTCGCGATCGGTCGTGACGTGATGTCGGGCGAGGTTCGGCAGGATCACCGTGCCCATCGCCACGCCGAAGATGCCGAGCGGGAATTCGAGCAGACGGTCCGACTGCGAGAGCCAGGTCTGCGAGCCGGCGATCAGGAACGAGGCGATCAGCGTATCGAGCAGCAGGTTGACCTGGGCGATCGACGAGCCGAACAGGGTCGGCACCATCAGCCTCAGGATCTTCTGCACGCCCGCATGCCGCCAGCCCCAGCGCGGCAGCGCGAGCAGGTCGAGCGAGGCGAGCGCCGGGATCTGGAACAGGAGCTGCAGGATGCCGGCGGCGAGGATCGCCCAGCCGAGCGCCATGATCGGCACGGCCAGACGCGGCGCGAGCCACAGCGAACCAGCGATCATGCACAGGTTGAGGATCACCGGCGTGAATGCCGGCAGCGCAAAGCGATGGAAGCTGTTCAGCACGCCACCGGCCAGTGCGGTCAGCGACACGAACAGCAGGAACGGAAAGGTCACGCGCAGCAGGTCACGGGTCAGCTCGAACTTGCCGGGCTCGTCGAGCGCACCCGGCGAGAAGGCGAGCGTCAGCCCGTCCGCACCCAACACGCCGAGCGCTGTGACGACGAGCAGCACACCGCCCAGCGTGCCAGCCGTGCGTGCGACCAGATCCTTCAGCTCCGCATGCGGCCGGGTTTCCTTGTATTCGGTGAATACCGGCACGAAGGCCAGCGAGAACGAGCCTTCCGCGAACAGTCGGCGCAGGAAGTTCGGGATGCGGAACGCGACCCAGAACGCGTCGGTCGCAGCATTCGCGCCGAACACCCACGAGATCGCCATGTCGCGCACCAGGCCCAGCAGGCGCGAGACGAAGGTCGTACCGCTGAACGACAGCATCGAGCGCAGCAGGCTCGGCACCTTCATCGCCTGCCTCCACGTGGGCCGCGATTGACGCAAGCCCGCGCGGCGCCTAAAATCGCCCGCCTTTTTCCCGGTTTGGCGATTGGAGTTCCACCTTGGCTAACATCAAGTCCGCAAAGAAGCGCGCGAAGCAGGCGGAAGTGCGCCGTCAGCGCAATGCCAGCGCGCGCTCCATGCTGCGCACGGCGATCAAGAAGGTCGTGAAAGCGATCGAGGCGAAAGACAAAGCCGCCGCAGAGGCCGCCTACAAGATCGCCGAGCCGATCCTGGATCGCTACGGCTGTCGTGGCCTGGTCCATAAGAACAAGGCCTCGCGCCACAAGAGCCGCCTGACCGCGCACATCAAGGCGCTGGCCGCCTGAGCGGCTCCCGCTTAGAATCCCGAAAAAGCCGGCGCCAGCCGGCTTTTTTGTTGCCTGAAAATTACCTGCGCCGCGCGTGACGGGCGCACGGCGGACACGGTGGCGCGGCGGCGCGTGGATCGATGGCATCTCCCCTGCCCCCGATTCAGTCCGGCTGGGCCCGCGACTCCGCGGCAGCCTCGCGCTCGCGGTCGAAGAATTCCTGCATCTTCAGGCAGATCGGCCAGGTTCCTTCACGCTGGATCGCGGACACGACGAACCAGGGCCCCTTCCAACGTAGCCGCTTCACCAGCGCCTTCGCCGCCGCGTCGCGCTCCTCGGGTGCGAGCAGGTCGACCTTGTTCAGCACCAGCCAGCGCGGACGCTTGAGCAAGGCCGGATCGAACTTCTTCAACTCCTGTTCGATCGCACGCACCTGCTCGACCGGATTGGTCTCGCCGTCGAGCGGCGCCATGTCGACTAGATGCAGCAGGAGCCGCGTGCGTGCGACGTGCTTCAGGAACTGGATGCCGAGCCCGGCTCCCTCCGCCGCGCCCTCGATGAGGCCTGGGATGTCGGCGATCACGAAGCTCTTGTCGGTCTCGATGCGCACCACGCCGAGATTCGGGTGCAGGGTGGTGAACGGATAGTCCGCCACGCGCGGCGTCGCGGCCGAGACCGCGCGGATGAAGGTGCTCTTGCCGGCGTTCGGGAAGCCGAGCAGACCGACATCGGCCAGGAGCTTGAGTTCGAGGCGCAGCTCGCGCACCTCGCCCGGCGTGCCCGGCGTCGCACGACGCGGCGCGCGGTTCACCGAACTCTTAAAGTGCACGTTGCCCTTACCGCCCTCGCCGCCCTGAGCGACTTTCAGGCGCTGCCCGTGCGCGGTCAGATCACCGATCACTTCCTCGGTATCGACGTTGACGACGACCGTACCGACCGGCACGCGGATCTCGAGATCGGTGCCGTTCTTGCCGAACATCTGCCGGCCCATGCCATTCTCGCCGCGCCCGGCCCGGTACACGCGCTGGTGACGGAAATCCACCAGGGTGTTGAGGTTCTCGTCGGCGGCCAGCCACACGCTGCCGCCGTCGCCGCCATCACCGCCATCGGGACCGCCGAACGGGATGAACTTCTCGCGCCGGAAGCTCACGCTGCCATTGCCACCGTTGCCGGCATGGACCCGGATTTCCGCTTCGTCGACGAATTTCATGGGAGTGCCGGGTGGGGACTCTGCGATGGAGGGATGTCGGCTGCGCGGGCGATGGGCGCGGGACCCGGGAAGTTTAGCCCACGGCAGGTAGGACGGAGATCCGGAACGCGGCGATTTCCGGGCAGCGTGGAGGACCGCAACGGTTTTCCGAGCCCTGCAACGCAAAGCCCCGCCGAAGCGGGGCCTTGTCGCAACCCGTGGCGCGGACGATCAGGCCGGGATGACGCTGATCGTGCGGCGGTTCTTCGGGCCCTTGGTGGTGAACTGGACTACGCCGTCGACGACGGCATAGATCGTATGGTCACGCCCCAGGCCGACGCCAGTGCCCGGATGGAACTGGGTACCGCGCTGGCGGATGATGATGTTGCCGGCGTTGACCTTCTCGCCGCCATAGATCTTCACGCCGAGATACTTCGGGTTCGAATCGCGGCCGTTACGGCTGGAACCTACGCCTTTCTTGTGTGCCATGACTGTCTGCTCCCAAGCTCAGGCGCTGATGCCCGTGATCTCGACTTCGGTGTAATGCTGGCGGTGCCCCGTCTCCTTGCGGTGGTGCTTGCGGCGACGGAACTTGACGATGCGGATCTTGTCCGCGCGGCCGTGCGCCTTGACGGTCGCGGCAACCTTGGCACCCGCGACGAGCGGCGCGCCGACGGTGATCTTCTCGCCCTCGCCGACCAGCAGGACTTGGTCGAAATTGACGTTGGCGCCGACTTCGGCGTCGAGCTTCTCCACGCGCAGGGTCTCGCCCTGCATCACGCGGTACTGCTTGCCGCCGGTGACGATGACTGCGTACATGTTGGCTATTCCTCTGTAGTTATTCTGACTACTGCCGAAAACAAAGGGGCCGGATGGTAGCCGTTTGCGGGGACCTGCGTCAAACCGCGGTTGGCCGGCCAATGCCGGAGGTCGCTGACACCGGACTGCCGAGACTGCTTACGGGATATGGGTAGCAGCTTCCGCCTGCCGTCCTGCCGCGCTCACGCGACGCGCCACGAATGGAGCTCCCGCGCACCTGCACCTGCCGCCGCGACTCGACCGGCGCGCTATAGTACCCCGTTCGATCCGGACCCGGCCCCGTTCATGGACACTATCCGCATCCGCGGCGCCCGCACCCACAACCTCAAGAACATCGACCTCGACCTGCCGCGCGACAGCCTGATCGTGCTGACCGGCCTGTCGGGCTCCGGCAAGTCCTCGCTGGCCTTCGACACGATCTACGCCGAAGGCCAGCGCCGTTATGTCGAGTCGCTGTCGGCGTACGCGCGGCAGTTCCTCTCCGTGATGGAGAAGCCGGACGTCGATCACATCGAAGGCCTGTCGCCGGCGATTTCGATCGAGCAGAAATCCACCTCGCACAATCCGCGCTCGACGGTCGGCACGATCACCGAGATCTATGATTACCTGCGTCTCCTTTTCGCGCGGGTCGGCACGCCGCACTGCCCGGACCACGGCACCCCGCTCGAGGCACAAACCGTCAGCCAGATGGTCGATGCTGCGCTCGCCCTGGATCCGGAACACCGCTACATGCTGCTCGGCCCGGTCGTACGTGAGCGCAAGGGCGAGCATGTGCAGGTCTTCGAGCAACTACGCGCCCAAGGCTTCGTACGAGCGCGCGTGGACGGCGAAATCCACGAGCTGGATGCCGTGCCCCCGCTGGCGCTGCGCCAGAAGCACACGATCGAGGCCCTGGTCGATCGCTTCCGGCCCAAGCCGGATATCAAGCAGCGCCTCGCCGAATCCTTCGAGACCGCATTGCGGCTCGGCGAAGGCATCGCCCTGCTCGTGGACATGGATGCGCCCGATGCCGCGGCGACGATCTTCTCATCGCGCTATTCCTGTCCGATCTGCGATTACTCGCTGCCGGAACTCGAACCGCGCCTGTTCTCGTTCAATTCGCCGATCGGCGCCTGCCCGTCCTGCGACGGCCTCGGCGTGTCGCAGTTCTTCGATCCGGCACGCGTGGTCGTGCATCCGGAACTGAGCCTCGCCGCCGGCGCGGTGCGCGGCTGGGACCGGCGCAACGCTTACTACTTCCAGCTGATCCAGTCACTGGCGCGGCATTACGATTTCGACGTCGACAGCGCTTGGGAAGCGCTGCCCAAGGCCACGCGCCAGGCGGTGCTGTACGGCTCCGGCGACGAACAGATCACGTTCCGCTACCTGACCGAGGCGGGCGGTCACGTGCAGCGCAAGCATCGTTTCGAGGGCATCCTCCCGAACCTCGAACGGCGCTATCGCGAGACCGAGTCGCCGGTCGTGCGCGAGGAACTCGCCAAGTTCATCAGCCAGCGGCCGTGTCCCGACTGCAGCGGCCAGCGCCTGAACCGTTCGGCCCGGCACGTCCACGTCGCTGGCCGCAACCTGCCGGCGCTCACCGCACTGCCGATCGACCAGTCGCTGGCGTTCTTCCAGGACCTGAAACTCGCCGGCTGGCGCGGCGAGATCGCGGCCAAGATCGTCAAGGAAATCCGCGAGCGTCTGCGCTTCCTCGTCGACGTCGGCCTCGATTACCTGACCCTCGACCGCCAGGCCGATTCACTGTCCGGCGGCGAGGCACAGCGCATCCGGCTCGCCAGCCAGATCGGCGCCGGTCTGGTCGGCGTGATGTACGTGCTCGATGAACCGTCGATCGGCCTGCACCAGCGCGACAACGAACGCTTGCTGGCGACACTCACTCGCCTGCGCGACCTCGGCAATACCGTGATCGTGGTCGAACACGACGAGGATGCGATCCGGCTCGCCGACCACATCGTCGACATCGGTCCCGGTGCCGGCGTGCACGGCGGCGAGATCGTCGCCCAGGGCGCACTCGCGGACGTCCTCGCGAGTCCGCGCTCGCTGACCGGCCAATACCTTTCCGGCAATCGCCGCATCGAGATTCCGAAGGCCCGGCGCCAGCCCGATCCGGAACGCAGGCTGCGTCTGCTCGGCGCGAGCGGCAACAACCTGAGTGGCGTCGATCTGGAGATTCCGGCCGGCCTGTTCGTATGCATCACCGGCGTTTCGGGGTCGGGCAAGTCCACGCTGATCAACGACACACTGTTCCGCCACGCCGCGGCCGAACTCAACGGCGCGAATGAAAAGCCGGCGCCGTTCCGCGAGGTCGAGGGGCTCGACCTGTTCGACAAGGTCGTCGACATCGATCAATCGCCGATCGGCCGCACGCCGCGCTCGAATCCGGCGACCTATACAGGCCTGTTCACGCCGCTGCGCGAGCTGTTCGCCCAGGTGCCCGAGGCGCGTGCGCGCGGCTACGGCCCGGGACGCTTCAGCTTCAACGTCAAGGGCGGGCGCTGCGAGGCCTGCGAGGGTGACGGACTGATCAAGGTCGAGATGCACTTCCTGCCGGACGTCTACGTGCCCTGCGACGTCTGCCACGGCAAGCGCTATAACCGCGAGACGCTGGAGATCACCTACAAGGGCTACACGATTTCCGACGTGCTCGACATGACTGTCGAGGATGCCCACCGGCTGTTCGAACCGGTGCCGGCGCTAGCGCGCAAGCTCGAGACGCTGATGGATGTCGGGCTCGCCTACATCAAGCTCGGCCAGAGCGCGACCACGCTGTCCGGCGGCGAAGCGCAGCGCGTGAAGCTGTCGAAGGAACTCTCGCGCCGCGATACCGGACGCACGCTGTACATCCTCGACGAACCGACCACCGGCCTGCACTTCCACGACATCGAGCAGCTCCTGAAGGTCCTGCACCGTCTCGCCGACGACGGCAATACGGTGGTCGTGATCGAACACAATCTCGACGTCATCAAGACCGCCGACTGGATCGTCGATCTCGGCCCGGACGGTGGCAATCGCGGCGGCCGCATCATCGCGACCGGCACGCCGGAACAGATCGCGCGGGACAAGGCCTCGCACACCGGGCGGTTCCTCGCGCGCGTGCTCGGCACCCGCACCACACGCAAGGGAAAAGAGGCCGCCTGATGGACGAGCAACGGCGCAGAACCCGCCGGAAGACGCCTTCCGGCACGGCAACCGCAGTGGTGACCGGCCCCGCGGAGAGCCCGTCGGCCCCACGTCTGCTGGCCAGAGTGCCGATCAGCGTCCGCTGGCGCGATCTCGACGCATTCAACCACGTCAACAATTCCACCTTCCTCACCTACCTCGAGGAGGCGCGTCTGGAATGGCTGGCCGGCGTGAAGGGCACGTGGTTCGGCGATGCGCTGATGCCGGTGATGGCCGCCGCGCAGGTCAACTACCGCCGGCAGATCGCCTGGCCCGGACGGATCGTGGTCGAGCTGTACTGCGAGAAACTCGGCAGCAGCTCACTCACGGTCGGCCACCGCATCGTCGATGCCGACGAGGCGACGACGCTCTATAGCGACGGTCACGTGGTGATGGTCTGGATCGACCCGGCCTCGGGCCGCTCGATCGCACTGCCCGAGGCGATCCGCGGTGCCTGTCAGTGATGATGGGCAGCGTGGTCCGAGCTTTCGGGCGCGGCCGCACGCACCGTGAAGTCGGCGCCACCGAGGCTGCCATCCGCGCCATCGAACTCGATGTGCACCTGCTCGCCGGCCTGAGGGTCGTGCGCCGGCTGCATCAGCATGATGTGCTTGCCGCCCGGTGCGAGCGTGACGCTCTCGCCCGGTGCGATCCGGATATCGTCGAGCGGACGCATCCGGGCCATGCCGCCTTCCATCTTCGTCTCGTGCAGCTCGACGCTGCCGAAGCCCGCAGCATGCGCACCGCGCACGGTCAGCGGCGCATCGCCGGCATTGCGCAACACCGCGAACCCGCCAAGCATGTACGCACCGGACGGTGCGGTGCGGACCCACGGATTCTCGACGACCAGCTTGCCCGCGGCGCGGGCGGAACCGATGCCGGCGACGGTGAGGGCCAGCACACAGGCGAATCGAGGCAGATGCGACATGGGGAAACCTCCGTTTCTACGGATGATAGCGCCGTGCCCGGGCAATGCCACGCCGCCATGTCGATATGCCAACAGCGGCCGTCCGGCAGGCGGCCGCTGAACACGCCTCCTGCGCGCCGCGTGGTCGCGAGTCCGCGCAGTCACTGACTCGCTTCCGACGGCGCAGGCACCTGAGGCTGGACCGGATCATGTGCCCACCCTCGGGCATCGCCCGCACTTCGCGCGGGACCCGCGTATCGTCCGGGAGGGCAGTCGCCCCATCCACCGCACACGATCCGATCGCGGGTCGCACGGGCTGCGTGCAGACCGATACCCCGCCGATCTGGCAGTCACGCCGGTGGCCCTATTCGACCGATTCGCGCCGAACGCTGGCCAGCGGCTATCCTGCCGCCATCCGTTCCCTGTCCGAGGCCCGCCGATGCTCGATCTGATCCGCCACGACGCCATCCTCGAACTGCGCCTGGCGCGCCCGCCAGTCAATGCACTCGATCCATCACTCACGCGCCGCCTGCGTGAAGCCGTGGAGAGCGCGCCGGGCGACGGCGTGCGCGGCCTGGTGCTCTCGGGCCGCGCCGGCCTGTTCTCGGCAGGGCTCGACGTGCCGGCCCTGCTGGCTCTCGACCGGCCGGCCATGGGTGGATTCTGGGACGACTTCATCGGCCTGTGCGGTGCGCTGGCCCGTTCGCCGATCCCGACCGTGGCCGCGATCACCGGCCACAGCCCGGCTGGCGGGGCGGTGCTGTCGATCTTCTGCGATTACCGGGTCATGGCGGCCGGTCCACACCGCATCGGACTCAACGAGGTGCAGGTCGGGCTGGTCGTACCGGAAGTGATCCAGTACGCCGTGCGGCGCCTGGTCGGCGCACACCGTGCCGAGCGGCTGATGGTCGCCGGCGCGATGATCGAGGCTGACGAGGCACTGCGGATCGGCCTGGTCGACGAGCTTGCCGTGATCGACGAGGTCGTGCCGCGCGCGCTGGCCTGGCTCGGCAACCATCTCGCCCTGCCGGCAGGGGCAATGGGCGAGACACGGCGCATCGCCCGGACCGACCTGGCCGCGAAGTTCGCCAGGCTGGCCCAGCAATCGGCCACCGGGTTCACCGACGTCTGGTTCGGTGCGGAAGCGCAGGAGGTACTGGGGGCGCTGGTCGAGACGCTGCGCAGCAGGAAGGGCTGAGACCGCCTCCCAACCAGGCCCTGGCATGGGCGCCTGACAGCGAAAGACAAAGAAAAAGCCCGGCCTGAGCCGGGCTTTTTCACGATCGCCGAAGCGACGCGTCTTACTGGTTCTCGACCGACAGCTCAGTGCGACGGTTGCGGGCGCGACCTTCCGCCGTATTGTTGGTGTCGATCGGGTGCGATTCGCCATAGCCCTTCGGACCATCCAGACGGCTGGCGCTGATGCCGTGCGAGGTCAGATAGTCATAGACGATGCGCGCACGGCGCTCGGACAGCTTCTGGTTGTACTCGTCCGTACCGATCGAATCGGTGTGACCGGCGACTTCGACGTGCACGTCCGGATAGCGCTTGAGCGTATCCACGGCCTGATCGAGGATCGCCAGCGACTCGGCGGTCGGCTCGCGCAGCGAGGGCTCGATGTTCTTCTCGCCGATCGACGGACGATCGAACTTGAAGTTCACGCCACGCAGGTCGATGACGACTTTCTGCGGGCAGCCGTCCGGTCCGACGATAGTGCCGGCCGGCGTGTTCGGGCAGCGGTCGTCGCAGTTGTTCACGCCGTCCTTGTCGTCGTCCAGGTCGCGGCAGGAGGGCTGCGGCGGCGGAGTGACCTTCTCCTCCTTCTTCGGCGGCGGAGCGGCCTCGGCGGCACCGAAACTGTAGGTCAGACCGACGCTGACGAGCGCATCCACGAAACCGGTATGGTGCGGGATCGAGTTGTTGTCGCGGTCATAGCGTGCGGCGAGCTCGCCACGGAACGCGGCACGGTCGGACAGGCTGTACTGCAGGCCGCCACCGACGGTGACCATCGGATCCCAGCCGCCCTGCTTGATGAAGCCGGAATAGGCCTGATGACGCAGCGCGCCAAAACCGCCGACGATGTACGGGCGCCAGCCCGCACCGGCCTCGCCGAAGTACCAGCGGCCGGTCGCGCCGAGACCGACGCTCTCCCACTCGTGGCCCCAGCGCGCGGACTTGTGCTTGTAGTCGGCGTTGTTCAGGGTGTACTCGATATCGACCGACAGGTTCGGATTGACCCACCAGCCGATGCCCAGGCCCATCAGCAGCGAGCTGCTGGTGTCGCGGTCGCCGTCCGGAATCACGGCGCCGACGCGCGGCGCGATGTACCAGTTGCTGAAATCGGCGGCCTGGGCGGCACCCACGCCGCCGAGGGCCAGCGCGATCAGCGCGAACAAGCTGTTACGTTTCATCGGAGTCTCCTCATTTTGGTGTTATCAGCGAGCGCCCGCTCCACCCCGTACAGGACACAGCACGCGCGAATCCCCTAGCGAGGATCGTGCCGCATGCGCAGCGTTAACAGGTTACACCCGCCAAACGGGCGCCCGCATTCTAGCCAGATCAATCGTTTGCCTCTACCTGAACAGGGGTGGTATTCATCCCCGGCTCAGACGCATTTAACGTTTTCGCGCGTCAGAGCGCGAACAGATCCATGAACTCGTTCACCGGCGTGGTCTCGAACCGCGTCGCATCGCCGCACATGGTGAGGATGCGCTTGACGCGCCCGGCCGGCAGATGGCCCGCGATGGCCGCCTCGAACTTCTTCACGAGCACCGGGATACCCTCGGCGCGGCGCTTGCGGTGGCCGATCGGGTAATCGATCGAGACCTTCTCGGTTGAGGTGCCGTCCTTGAAGAACACCTGCACCGAGTTGCCGATGTAGCGCCTGTCCGGATCGAAGTAATCCCGGGTGAACTGCGGGTTCTCGCGGACCTCCATGCGCTCGCGCAGCGCATCGATGCGCGGATCGGCGGCGACCTCGTCGTTGTAGTCATCGGCGGTCAGGCGGCCGAAGATCAGCGGCACGGCGACCATGTACTGGATGCAGTGGTCGCGGTCGGCATAGTTCGCGAGCGGGCCGGTCTTGTCGATGATGCGCACGCCGGCTTCCTGGGTCTCGATGACGATCTTATCGATCTGGTCGAGCCTGCCGGCGACCTGCGAGTGCAGCTTCATCGCGCACTCGACCGCGGTCTGCGCGTGGAACTCCGCCGGGAAGCTGATCTTGAACAGCACATTTTCCATGACATAGCTGCCGAACGGACGCTCGAACTCGAACGGCTTGCCCTTGAACGCGACGTCGTAGAAACCCCAGGTTTTCGCAGTCAACGCCGACGGATAGCCGATGCAGCCCTTCATCGCGTTGAGCGCATGCGTCACGGCGCGGCGGCAGGCATCACCGGCGGCCCAACTCTTGCGCGGCCCGGTGTTGGGCGCATGGCGATAGGTGCGCAGCACGCCGTTGTCGATCCAGCTGTGGCTGACGGCATTGATGATCTCTTCCTTGCCGCCGCCGAGCATTTGCGTGGTGACCGCCGTGGAAGCGAGGCGGACCAGGATGACGTGATCCATGCCGACGCGGTTGAAGCTGTTCTTGAGCGCGTAGCAGCCCTGGATCTCGTGGGCCTTGATCGCGGCCGTGAGCACGTCCTTGATGGTCAGCGGCGCCTTGCCCTCGCGGAGGTTCTTGCGCGACAGCCAGTCGGCCACGCCGAGGATCGCACCGAGGTTGTCGGACGGGTGACCCCATTCGGCGGCGAGCCAGGTGTCGTTGAAATCGAGCCAGCGCACCTGCACGCCGATGTTGTAGGCCGCCTGGACCGGATCGAGTTGATGGCTCGTGCCCGGCACCTTGGTACCGCCGGCGAGCGTCGCGCCCGGCACCAGCGGACCGAGGTGCTTGACGCACTCCGGAAACTTCATCGCCAGCATCGCGCAGCCGAGCGAGTCGAGCAGCATGTAGCGGGCCGTCTCGTAGGCTTCCTTCGAGTCGATCCGGTAATCGGCAACGTAATCGGCGATGTCAACCATCGGCTGGTCGGGATCGGGGCGCTTCGCGGAGCGGATGTCGTGGTGTGCCATGGGCGGGACTTCCTGTGGGTTGGAGCGAATGCGGTGAGGAGTGTGCCGGAGCGCGTGGAGAGGCGGACGCGGCGGCGGTCGGACCGGGCGCGGATTCTGCCAGATCACCCCTGCAGGGGCACGACGCAGGTCAATTCTTTCCGCGTGGAGAAAGGTCTACTTCCCGCCACGGTCTCGATCGTGCTTCGGGCATCGCCTAGGCTGCCGCGACGACTCACGGATCAACCATGCCACACGCCTCGCTGCCCACGCTGTTCCTCTCCCATGGCGCGCCGCTGCTCGCCCTCGACGCATCGCCCACGGCGCGGTTCCTCGACGGGCTGGGCCGGAGTCTGCCGACACCGCGCGCCATCGTGGTGATCTCGGCGCACTATACGGCCACCCGGGTGCGCGTCACGGCCGGCGTCGCGCCACGCACGCTCTACGATTTCGGCGGCTTCCCGCCCGAGCTGTACCGGATCGACTACCCGGCACGCGGCGAGCCGCCACTCGCGCGGACTCTCGTCGAGCGGCTGCGCGAGGCCGGCATCGAGGCACAGGCCGATGCGGCAGCGGGTTTCGATCACGGCGTCTGGGTGCCGCTGCGGCGGATGTATCCCGACGCCGAGCTGCCGGTGGTGGCGCTGTCGGTCGTGGCGCATGCCGATGCGGCCTGGCATCTCGGCTACGGTGCCGCCCTCGCCACCTTGCGCGCAGAGGGTGTCCTGGTCATCGGCTCGGGCGGCTTCGTGCACAACCTCGGCCTGCTCGGTGCCGACGGCACGCCGCCGTCGGCCTGGGCGCAGGCGTTCCGCGAGTGGCTCGGCGGGCGCATCGACCGCGGCGAAAGCCACATCGCCGCCGACTGGCTGGCGCGTGCGCCCTACCCGCGCCTCGCGCATCCGTCGCCGGAGCATCTCCTGCCGCTGTTCGTGGCCTGGGGTGCCGCCGGTGCGGACAGTCCGGGACGCCTGATCCACGATGCCTGGAGCTGGAGCAACCTCGGCCTGCAGTGCTTCGCCTTCGGCTGAGACCGTCAGGCTTGTAAGCCGGGCCCGCTCACGGGCATCTTTGGCATTCGAACGCCCGTTTGAGGCTCGCCATGCCCGCTCCGCATCCGCACTACCCGCATCTG